>JANQML010000093.1 GCA_028280105.1 Desulfobacula sp.
TTTAAAAAGGTTTCGGGCAAACTCCCGGTCTGAGAACAGGTCATTGTCGTAAAAAAAGAAGAAGGCTTCCGGCCAGAGGGCTTTTACCCGTTTAATCTCTTCGATAATACGATCCATGGACTTTTGGCGGTATTTTCTTCCCAGCATGTCTGTAATCTGGCAAAACTCACAATGAAACGGACACCCCCGGGTGGCCTGGATGCCCACAAACGAGTAATCATACTTTTTTGCCAACTCAAATAATGGAACCGGGGACTCTGCCATTTCTATATATGAGGCTGAATCGTAAAATCTCTTAAGGGGGAGCCGGTTGTTATTCCGGATATAATCGGTAAGGAATTCAGGAAAAATTCGCTCGCACTCCCCGTGGATCACGGTGACACCCTCCCGTTGGAAAAAATCGGGAAACGTCATCACAAGCGGCCCCCCCACGACCACCGGTATTTTTTTCTTCCGTGCGTCCCGAACGATGGCCGTCATCCGGTTCATCTGAAAAATATGTCCACCGGTGGCAATCATGTCATACCCCTGGTCCAGGATGTCATCACAATGGGACGGTTCCATATTCTCATCAAAATATTCAACCCGGATCTCTTTAAAGGCATTTCTGGCAGATGCGGCAGCAGTTAAAAGCCCGAGGCCGGACAGTGATCGCTGACTCACATCCAGTCTTCTGGCCAGTGTTTTACTCTGCGAGATGACTTTTTTTATCATGGGCACCAATTCAACGGAAAGCCCTTGATACGGGCTCTCAAGTTCAGGCACGACAAACAAAATTTTCATTTCTCCAAACCCTTCTCCAGCTTCCTCTCCGAATCCTTCTCCAAATCACTTCCCAAATCACGTCCCAGACCTCTTGCAAAAATCGCAGCACCTAAAGCGCCGACGGTAAACACATTGGCCGGCCGGATGACATCGGTATTCAAACATTCACTGAACATCTTCAATATGCCGATATTGTTTGCCACACCGCCGGTGAACAAGACCTTATCTCTGACATCAAGGCGTTTCAGCATACCGCAGACCCTTTCACAGATACTCCTGAGAGCGGATGCGATGATATCCTCCTTTTTTATACCCCGGGAAAAGAGAGATATGATTTCAGATTCGGCAAAAACGGCGCAGATATTGCTGATTTTCACCTGGTGGGTTGATGCCAGGGATAATTCTCCCAGTTCATCGATATCGGTGTTAAAAATATTGGATATCATCTCAAGAAACCGGCCGGTACCGGCCGCACATTTGTCATTCATGAGAAACTTATTCACCGTGCCGTCGGCATCAAGCGAAATCACCTTTGAATCCTGCCCCCCGATATCAATGACCGTACGGACATCCGGATTCAGATAATGAACCCCTTTTGCATAACAGGTAATCTCTGTTACGGTTTTATGGGAAAACGGAACAAATTTACGTCCATAACCCGTTGAGACAATATAAGTAAAATCCGTTAACCGTGCCGCGGTTTCTTTTAACGCATTGTTTAAAACCGTTTCACTGGCCTTTTGAATATCCCCGCCCGTCAGTTCCTTCTGAGCGCAGACGATCTCTCCATCTCCATTAAGAACAACAAATTCCGTGGTTGTCGAACCTAAATCAATTCCTGCATAAAGTCCCATATCACCTCACTTGCCTTTCAATTCTAAAATCATTTCACTGATGCCGGTTATGGTGGATATCCGCTCATCAAAAAAAAAGTTTTCTCCCAGTTCCACCGAGAAACAGTCCTCAATGTACCCAAAAAAGTCTTCCAGATAGACGGAGTCAATAATACCGTCTTCAAATAGATCTGATTCGCGTAAAAATTCGCGTTCATCCGCTTCAAAATCAAATTTTTCGCATAAATAGTTCAAAATCTGGCTTTCAATCTTACTTTTTAAAATTTCCACGATAATTGCCTTTGATATTTTAAAACAGGTTTTGGTTATGGCCGGATAAAAAATTACCGGAATAAACAGTGAGTTAGTTAGCAGGCCGTGAATCCGGAGGGATAGGGAATTGCCCCTCCAATATCCGGTCCGTATCCGCCGCCTTCCGAAGAACTTGTATGGCTCCGTTCTCCACGGCCAGTTCCGGACAACACGGATGGGACAGGAAATGAAACGGACTGGCGCTTAGATTGTAAGCCCCCATGAAAAAAACAGCCACAATATCCCCGGGTGCAATGGCCGGAACATCGAAATCTCTGCCGAAATTGTCCATTGGCGTACACAACGGTCCCACAATATCTG
Source organism: Desulfobacula sp. (assembly GCA_028280105.1). Lineage (GTDB taxonomy): Bacteria > Desulfobacterota > Desulfobacteria > Desulfobacterales > Desulfobacteraceae > Desulfobacula. The sequence goes on from JANQML010000093.1 coordinate 2,232, forward strand.
CTCTGCCCCGGGCTTTCTCACCCAGGCGATTGGCAACGCAAACCGGAAATTTGCGCTTAATTCTCTGGCCCAGATTGCCGGTGGCCATGCTGTTGAAATTCATGCCCCCGTCCACAACGGCAAATGTCCGTGTCCGCGTCTTTTTTACATAGAGGACCCTGGTAAGGAAGATACCGCAGCGGGCGGCAAGGTACCGGCCCAGTTCCAGCATAAAGGTGGTTTTGCCGAACAATGCCTCTCTTTTCGCGGATTGGATCACCGGGTTGAATGCATTGATGAATTCGGTTTCCTGAAAGGGAGGCTCATTTTTATAGTAAGGAATTCCAAATCCGCCGCCAAAATTGATAAAGCGGCACGACATGGATTGAGACCTGGCGATATTCAGCGTATTTCGTATATTTTTCATGGCCAGATCATAGTCAAAGATCTGGTTTCCCACGTACACGTGCAGCCCTTGAAAACGGATCCGATCCATTTGACGGATCCGGGACATCACTTCGGGGATCTTTTCTTCTTCAATGCCGAAAGGGGTCGCCCCCCCGCCCATTCGCAACTGGGAGCCGGAAATATTTTTTTGGGGATTGATGCGGAGGCTGATAAAAACGGGGCGATTCAGTTCCTTTGAAACGGTGTTGATGGCTTCCAGCTCCTGAGTGGATTCGATATTGACGGAAAGGATGCCGGTTTGGGCTGCCAACCTCAGCTCCTCCACCGTCTTTCCCGGTCCGGCAAATATGATCTGCTCCGGAGCAAACCCTGCCTTTCTCACAATTGCCAGCTCACCGGCCGAGGCGATTTCAGCCCCTGCACCCAGTTGTTGAAAACGCTGGCAAATTCCCAGGGACGGGTTTGCTTTTACAGAATAAAAAATCGCCGCATCCCGGGTCAAACCGTTTCTTAACGACAGATAATTGTCCTTCAGTACGCCGAGATCATAGATATAAAGCGGTGTCGGAAAATCCGAAACAATCGATGAAACCGTCACCCCGTCGATCAGCAGTTCGTTTCCTTTTTGACCGAAGTAGGTACCAATGATATCAGATGTTCTGTTCACTTCGCCCTCCTGTCCCCCCGGGCTTTTCCGGGGCAGCCTTAATCCGTTCAACCAGTTTTCTTTTATTAGTCTTTCCGTTTGAATTCATGGGAAACGGCTCTTCTATCCGTATAAACTTTTGTGGTACGGCATGGGGGGGCAGTTTCTCTCTGCATAAAGAGACGAGTTTGTGCTCTATATTTTCAGTCTCGGAGCAGTAGCAGGCCACGATCCGGTTTTCAGCATCCATGTTGGCTTCGGAGAAAACGGCAACCGCATCGGTGTTGAGTGCGGATTGAAGTAACTTTTCTATTTCCGGCGGATAGACCTTGTATCCGTTGATCTTTATCATTTCATCCCTGCGGCCCTTAATATATAAATACCCGCACATATCCTTTTTACCAATATCTCCCGTGGGAAATCCGCGGGCGGCGTAATCGTAATATCGACCCAGCTGTATGTCCTCCCAATACCCTGCCATGACATTGTCGCCCCGGATCACGATTTCACCGCTCTCTTTGGAAATCTCTATTCTGTTGATCGAACCGGGTTTTCCACAGGATTCAGGTTTTAATATCTCTTTATCCGGATAATGATACATGCTTGCGGCAGCACCGGCGTTTTCCGTCAAACCGTACCGGATGACGACCGTTATCCATGGAAATACCGCTTTCAAGTCATGGATTAAGCGGGGGGAGACAGATGAAAGACCGATCTCAAAACACATTAAATGATCTTTCAGTTCATCCAGAACAATTTGGTTCCCCTTTAATTTAAGCAGGTAATAAAAGATAAAGGGAGGACCGGTAATGATGGATACCCGGTTCTTTTTTATGGTTTTTAAGAAACTCAACGGTGATACAAACCCATTGCTGAGCACCAGGGTGATTCCTTTGACCAGGGAGGCGAAAACAAGGGATTTGGAACAGGAGTGAGACAGCGGCAGCAGATTGAGCACCCGGGCGTTTTCACCCATTTTCCATCTTTCCAGCCATGATAATGAGGCGGAAATAAAATTTCGCTGTGTCAGCACCACACCCTTGGGACGGCCGGTTGAGCCGGAGGTATGCTGAATCAGGGCATAATCGGTTTCGTTCACCGTTTCATTTTTTGTGTTTTTATCCGTTTCAAACGTGCCAATCGCTTCCATACCCGTGAAGCTGTTACCCGCTGCCGGGTTGGAATTCAGAACGATAACCCTGAGAAACGGAAATGCGGATATGATTGTCTGGGCGGTCTGGGAATCGATCTGCCTGAGAATCAGGCCTGATATCTCTGTTTTTTCAAAAAAATCGATCATAGCCGGAATATCCAGATCCGTGGAAAGCTGAACTTCAATGCAGCCCAGCTCCAGAATGGAGAGCAGCGAGAGGACATTTTCAATACAATTGGGCATTAACACCCCCACTCGGTCCCCTTTTACCAGACCTTTTTCCCGGAGCAGGCCGGCCATCTGACGGGTCTTTTTGTGCAAGGTCCCGTAAGAGATCGATTCATCTTTAAAAAGAATTGCCTTTTTTTCGGGATGAACCCGTGCCATCCGGCGGACATAATCGTTGATCAGCATAATTAAAAACCGTGAGTTAAATATTTATCTCCCGCTGCCTGAAACGGGACCGGGTCATCTGAAACAGACGGCGGTCGTAAAACCGCCCCTCAATACATAAAGAATCCTGCAGTAAACCGATATCGTGCCATTGACTATACTCTGCCATGGCCAGCGCAGGTTTGTTGTCCGCTCTTATCTTCAGAATCGCTGTTTTTAAACCGGTTTCAATAAAGACTTTTTCCATCAACCGTTCTCCTGCGGCAAATGCGATTCCCCGGGCCCGGGACGGCAGGTCGCAAATCGCCATCCATGCTTCACAGGACCGGTTGTTCAGATCGATATCCGTCATACCGCAGATTCCGACAGGCGTGTTCTGATGTTCAATCACATAGGTTTTTTTATCTTTCCCTTTTAAAAAGAAACCATATCTTTTCGCATCAAATGCATTATGAAAAAACGGATCCAGCCATTGGGTGACGGCTGCGTCGCTCAACCAGGCCGATATAAGGTGAAAGTGTTCGAAAGATGCGTCCCGGAGTTCAACACCGGTATCACCTCCGTTTTCCGTTTTACACGCATCCTTATCCGCGTTGAAAATGTCCGCAGTCAGATAACCGGACAGTGCCGACAGGGTCGGATACCGGGAAAACGCCATGGGGTCCACCCGGATTGACAATACGGTTGCCAGATGATCCAGCATTTTTACGATAAAAATCGAATCAATGCCGAACTCGTGGAATTCAGCCGTCACCTCAATATCAAAGGGATCAATCGCCAACAGACGGGAGATGTTATCAATGAAAAAACGTTCCAGCCGCTTTTTGGCATCCGGCTCTGCCAATGATCGAATCTCTTCCAGGCCGCTGTCTTGGTACACCGGTTGCCTGCCCGGTTTTGCTGGAGGTACGGATAATGACTTTGTCTCGTTTTTAAACACCTGTCTGTCAAAGGGGTATGGCGGCAGCACCATTTTGGGAAGAAGGGGGGAGGATGCATACCGCTTTTGAAAGTCAATCCTGACCCCGTTCACAAAAAGAGCGGCTGTTAAATCCGACAGGATGTTTGTATTGTAAAATTCCTGAATCAGGGGGGATTCCACAATAACGGCCTTCGGGTTACCTTCCTTTATGATCTTTTTGACGGAACCGGTCTCTCTCCGGTTTGAAATCAACACACAAACCACCACGCCGTTTTTCCCGAGCACGGCCGGGTCGACCGCAGGTTCAACATCCTGATGTCTCAAAACGTCAGGATCGGCTGTCCCGGAGAGCTGTTCAAATGCCCGGTCATAGTCATTCGGGTTGCACACCACCCGGCTGGTATGCCGCCCGAATCCAAATCCGATGGAATCATCCTGAAGAATTCCATTGTCGTTCAGATGCCGGGCGGTTTCATATTGGTGCTTAAACGTGCGGGTGGCAGGATAGGCCGGATTAAAGTCGTCAAAAACAAAAACGAGCCGTTTCCCTCCGGGCCGTTTCAATGATCCGGCAGCCCCGGATGCGTTGAGAAAACTTTTAAGCGCGTTCTTTTTTCGGGCTGAGGAGGTGCGTTTACAGGACATCGGCTCCTCCACGTAAACGACCCCTTCTATCTTTGACCATTCCCGGCTCCCGGGTTCTGAAATCGTTCCGAGTTTTTTCAGCAGGTCGTTAACGGACAATGCAATGACGGCGATTCGATGCGGTAACGCTGCCCGGCCGCAATTGTGGGTCATACAGAGACGGTCGAGCGATATATGGTCACAGGCCGCCAGATACCGGTAATATTCGGTGCATAACATCTTCAGACTCTTTAAAGAGGCCGCAGAAAGACAGAGAACATGATGCTGCCGGACAGCTCCGGGCGGGATCGAAGTTACAAAACTCAGATCCGGTTCCGGTGCTTCCAGAATAATATGAACATTGGCGCCACCGATACCGAATGCACTGACTCCGGCCCGCCGGGGCGTGTCCGGGAAAACGGGCCAGTCCCGGCTCTCTTTGCAGATGTAAAAAGGGGACTTTTCCAGCCGTATCAACGGGTTCAGAGTCTCAAAGTGCAGATTTCCCGGAATTTTTCCATGTTTCATGGCCAGGAGAATCTTTGCAATTGCAGCAACACCCGATGCACTTTCCATATTTCCGACATTTGTTTTGACCGAACAGAGCGCACAGCTTTTCCGGGTGCCTTCCCCAAACGCCTGTTTTAACCCTTTTACCTCGATGCTGTCACCCATGACGAATCCGGCGCTGTTTGTTTCGATCATGGATACGGTGTCAGGGGCGATGTCCGCTTCTTTATAAGCGGCTGTAATCATATCTGAAATGGCCTTGGCACTGGGCATGGTGATGTTGGATGTATATCCGCTGTGACTGACTGCCGATCCTTTAACAATTCCCCAGATGTGATCTTTATCCTGCAAAGCGTTTTTCACGGGTTTTAATAAAAAGAGCCCTGCCCCTTCTGCCAGTGCAAATCCGTCAGCGGTTTCATCAAAACATTTGCACCGCCCCTCGGGAGAGAGCAGCCGCATCTGGCTCATGATGATAAAATGATCAACCGATGAGAGCAGACTGATGCCGCCGGCCAGGGCCATATCGCTTTCACCGCTTTTCAGGCTCTGGCATGCGCGGTGTACGGCTGCCAGGGTTGATGAACAGATGGTATCAATGGTCTCGCTCGGCCCATGAAAATTCATCTGGTAAGAGACCCGGTTGGCGATCATTGCGTTGGCATAGTGCATACCGTTTATAAACGGGTTGTTGATATCGGCCGTATCATGAAAGTGACGGCTGTTTGAAGCGCCGATGAATACCCCCGTATTCGTATTCCAGAGTTTGTCCCCTCCGTAGCCTGACGACTCCAGGGTATTGACCGTCAGTTCCAGCATGATCCGCTGCATGGGATCCACCTGCCCGGCTTCTCCGGGTGACAGCTTAAAGTAGGCGGCGTCAAACCTGTCCGGGCCGTCCATGAATCCCGCCCATTTGCTGTAGGTTTTTCCGGGCGCTGGTATCTGAGGAGAATAGTATATTCCGGGGTCCCACCGTTCCGGATGGACATGGGTGACACAATCCCTGCCCTGGACAAGGCTCTCCCAGAAATCTTCAGGGCACCTGGCAGACGGCAGGTCGACCGACATGCCGATGATGGCAATATCGTTATCTCTGGCTTTCCGCATACCTGAGATCCATTAATTCAATTACGATGTCACTTTGACCGTCAATGGTCAAAAACCGTTCATCATATAGATATTCCTCATCCAGGCTCACCTTGAATTCCTTTTCCAGGTATGAAATCAATTTGACAATCCCGAATGAATCCACGTATCCGTTTTCAAACAGGTCGCAGACATGGCTGAAGTCGGGATCATCTGCCCGGAGATTGAAACAGCTTCGTATAAACGTTTCGATTTTTTCCTGAATTTCTTTTTTTTTCATGATTTACACTCAATGTTTAATTGGGATTGTCCGGTGGTCTCCATCCGGAGTTCAACAAATTCTGCAATGGTTGATACGGTTGCAAAACTTTCAGCAGTTACGGCCTCCAGTTCAATATCGATACCGTATTGCTGCTCTAAAAAACCGAGGAGCTTCATGATCTGAAGCGAGTCGATGACTTGCTCTTTGATCAGGTCAGCCTCTGCATCAAACGGCAGGCTGTTATTTAACTCCTTTACAATATACGCTTGAACCTCATCCTTAACGTCCACGTCACATCTCCTTATCTGTCAGTTTTAAAAGGGTTTTTGCATTTTTGTACAATATGTTTCGGATCTCTTCCTTGATGAAAACCGGTCCGATATCCGTTGGATTCACCAGTGTCTGAATCCGTTGAATATAGTCGGCCGGTGCCATGACACGATCTGTAAACGGCCAGTCCGTGCCGAAAAGAACATTGTCAGCCCCCAGCATATCCAGCGCCTTTCTCATCATACCGGCGAATTCGTTGGGATCTTGTTTACACCGGGCCTGAACCAGGGAAATATCTGTGTAGATACCGGAATTTGCATATCCCAGCCAGCAAAGGGATTCAAACCAGCCGCCCCCCATGTGGGCGCCGACGATCCGGATGCCGGGAAAGGTGGAGACAATTTCGTCAATCTCCAGGGGCTGGCAGTACCGGCTCAATAAAGGACCGAATGTACATCCCGTATGTACGATGACCGGGATGTCGAATTGACGGGCTTTTTCAAAAATTTTCAAGCATGGGGTCTCATTGAGATGGAATCCGGTACCCGGATATAGTTTTAATCCTTTCATTCCCAGATGCCGGATACCGTGTGTCAAAATATCCAGCGCTTTGGGCCTGCGCGGATCAACCCCTGCAAACGGGATAATCCGGGGGGCGTGTTTTTCCGCAATCTTGCCGATTAAAATATTCTGCGTAAAAATATCGGTTTCAGGTTCGCCCAGGTGCAGCCCAAAATCCAGCGGCAGGACCACGCTCTTTGCGATACCCGCCCGGTCCATGGATGCAATCAGCTTTTCACCGGTGGGATCCCACAAGTCGGAGATCCGGTTTCCTTTTCGATGATTGAATATTCCGGCAATTGATTTTTCCGCCGGGTTGTCATAGGTATCCAGCCATTTCCACCATTTATCGGGGAGCCAGCTCCGTTCCAGAATATGGGCATGAGAATCGATAATCATAAGTTTGAATCAGGCCCTTAACAGGGTTTTTGTTGATTTTCCGACATTGGACCGGGCAATGGCGTCACAAAAGATGATGCGGGTGGCAACTTTATGTCTTTCCATTTTTCTCCTGCACAACCGTATGATATCATTCTCTGTGGGTCCGGATTGTGACCTGACAACTTTTAAGTGGATCGTTTTTCCGTATACCGGATCATCCACCCCATACGCTTCGGCTTCGCGCACCCCTGCCATGGACAGGACCAATTCCTCGATTTCAATGGGGAACACCTTTTGTGCGCCGATTTTTAACATGTCATCCACCCGGCCTTTAAAAAAGAGCAGCCCGTCCCGGTCTTTGTATCCAAGATCACCGGTTTTAAATACCCGTTGAAAAACCGGTTCCGTTACACGCTTCAAATATCCCGGGGAAACATTGGGACCGGAAATATGGATTTCTCCGGTTTCATACCGTTCGCAGAGATCTCCGTTTGGATCCCGTATTGAAATATCGACACCGGGATTGGGTAACCCCATGGACAGGGCGTTTTGTGTCTGAACCTTATAGTATGTGGCCCGTGGTGATTCGGTTAGCCCGTATGTATTATAAATATCGACTCCCGGCAGAATCCGTAACAGGGATGCGATCAGTTTTGACGGCAGGCGGGCACTTGAAAATTCAATAAACCTCAGGTTGCTGCAATAGGTTTTTACCAAATCCGCGTGTTTTTCAACCCAGAGGGAAAAAAGCGGGGGAACCACATGAAGCGTAGTTACCTGCTTTTCCCGGACCTGCTTCAACAGAGGCCCGACAAACACCGGATTCTCTCCCAGAATCAACCCGGCACCACATTTGATATACGCCAGAAGCTGCAGCAGACCGGCCAGGTGTGTCATCGGTATGCTGACAAGAGAACAGTCCCTGCCCGTCAGGTGTAAAAATGAGACCATCACGTTAACGGCATATTCAATATTTTTATATGACAATAAAACCCCTTTGGGTTGTCCGGTGGTCCCGGACGTATAGATGCAAAGGGCAATGGCTTCAGTATCGGCAGATTCCGCTCTGCCGCATTCATTCATACCGGTTTCCTGGGTGCCCCAAGAACGGGCCAGTCCCCTGTATTCAAAGCTCACTATAGATACCCGGTCCCTGTCCGCCGGTGAACCGTCTTTGTCAAGAAAGACATGGGACAGGCCGTGGGAGGTGCGGCAAATAGAATCAAAGATGTGGGAATGGGTAATAAAGACAACTGCATTCACATCGTTAAGAATAAAGCCCATCTTTTCCGGGGGGGTTTCCGGGTTGATGAGAACCGGTACAAATCCGGCATTGAGCACCCCAAAAAACGCCACCGGAAAATAATGGGTATTGGACAGGGAGATACAGACAAAATCGCCCTGCCGCAGGCCGGTCTGTTTCAATGCATGGGCCAGGAGCTCCCCGTGCCGTTGAATCCGCCGATACGTATACGTCTTTTCCGATTCATGTGCGAGGATTTTTTCAGGATGTTGTTGCCGAATGTTTTCAATGTAATCGGTGATACGGTTCACGAGTCTCCCTCCGGTTTTGGTATCATAAAAATATGTGGAATCATTCCGTCAAAGATGTTTGGCGATCATGCGTTTTTGTATTTCACTCGTACCTTCTACGATCATGAACAACCGGACATCCCTGAGCCAGCGTTCAAGCGGATAATCCTTTATATATCCGTATCCGCCGTGAATCTGCATGGCTTTTGAAACCGTTTTAAACGCCATTTCCGTGGTAAATACTTTTGCCATTGAGGCCTGTTTTGAGTGCCTTTTTTTCCGGTCCTGAAGCCGGGCCGTATTTTCGATCAGAAGCCTGCTGCACTCGATATCCGTTGCCATTTCAGCCAGGTAGAACCGGATGGCATCAAAATTACCGATGGGTTCGCCAAACTGTTTCCGCTGTTTTGAATAGGCACGTGCAGCGTCAAATGCCGACTCGGCAATTCCCAGTGCAATGGATGCGATGGCCACCCGGGAGCAGTCAACCGCCTCTAAAATCCCCAGCATTCCCTGCCCCTCGCTTCCGATGAGGTTTTGAGCCGGCACCCTTACATTATTAAAAAAGAGTTCCGTTGTTTCAGATGCCCGAACCCCCATTTTATTTTCCGATCTGCCGATGTCGAATCCAGACAGGCTTTTAGGGACAATAAAGAGGCTTTTGTTAAACAGGGTCTCCTGTCGGGATGTGGCTGCCAGGACAACGACGATATCGGAATTTGCCCCGTTGGTAATAAAGTGTTTGTGACCGTTAAGGATGTAGGTATCTTTATGGCGTTCGGCAACCGTCTCTATGGAACCGAGGTCTGAACCGGCCTGAGGCTCAGTCATGGCACAGGCTCCCAGCCATTCCCCCGCGGCAAGCCGGGACAGATAAAATTCTTTCTGCTGTGTGCCGCCCAACAGGTTGATCAGATTGGCGCAGAGGCTGTGGGACAATAAAATCATGGCATGCGACGGACAGCACCTTGCAAGCTCCCGGACGGTCCAGTAATAGGTGAGGTGGTCCGTATAGGTTCCGCCGTAAGCCTCGGGTATCAAAATACCTGTCAAACCGATTCGGCTCATCTCGGCCACGGTGTCTGAAGGAAAATCCGCGGTTTCGTCAATCTCGCCGGCAATGGGGGCAATACGGTCCTTTGCAAACCGCTTGACCTCTTTGAGAATCATGCGTTGGGTTTGAAAACCGGGCATTATCTTTCCTTATCCGCCAGTATCAGGGAGTTGATATTATGCATGGACATGGACGTGGAGCGAATGTTGACATAGTCCAAAGCTTCCAGCCAGGGAATCATGGTTTGCTTTGAATAGTTATATCCCCCGGGGAAAATAAGCAGGGCCAGCAAATCGTGCAATGCGGTGTATACAGAACCCAACCCGTCTTCAGACAGGAACATGGCCTGTATAATGAGCACGCCCCCCGGGTTTAATGCATGGAAAGACTTTTTTAAAATCCTGCGGCAGTCTTCCGGGCTTTCCTGGTGCAGCACATGTGACAGAAAGACCACATCAAAACCGGTACCATAGCTCTCATCCGTTAAATAGTTGCCTGGTTTCCATTCAAGCCGATCCTGTCCCCCTTTTTCTTGGGTTTGGATGCGGTCCCGGGCAATCGCCAGGGCATCGGGCAGGTCATACGCCGTACACCGCAGTTGGGGATAGGCGCGGGCAAACATCTCCGTATAGACGGCCGGTCCACATCCAATATCGATCAGTGTTTCTTTATCTTCCAGATCAATATGGTTCAATACATCGGTACCCCTGTAGGCGGCATAGTCGATCATCCCTTTAATAAAAAGGGTTCTGTATTCTTCATCTGCCATGGCGTTGGCGTCTTCAACCGGTTCGTTTGACCGGACTGCCCGGCCCAGTTTTCCAAAAGAGCGGTTCCAGCGGGCGGTTAACTTTAAATAGTTGCCGAGGTAACCGGGCTTACCCCTTACCAGCACCTGGTTTGCCATGGGTGTATTTTCATAGCCGTTTTGATCTTTTCTTAAATATCCGGTTGATACGGCCCCGTTTAAAAGCCGTTCCAGCGAGGCTAACGGTATGTGGGCCCGTGATCCGATTTCTTCTGCAGTCAATTTTTGATCGTTTAGCATGTCAAAGATGTCCAGTTCGATCAGTGCGTAAAGCACCTGGACTTTCCATGCACCGGCCACATCATTTACGATCTGCATCTGGTCGGCGATAATCTTTTTATCAAGGTGACGATGATCCATATCTTATCCTCTGATGGTCAAATTGATTCTCAAATCTGTTCGCCCTGCTCAATCAGCTCTTCTTCCAGGCCGAGCAATTCGGCGAGTTCCCTGATTTCAGGTGTAATTTTTCCGGTCATGACCTCTTCCAGAAAAGCGATATTGTGTTCATACGCATCATCACTCATGGTGTCCTTGTCATGCTCGAACTGTTCCAATTCGTGGGGAATGAATCCTCTTTTTTTGTTGAGCAACCCGAAAAGAGAGATCATACGACAGCCGGAACTTAAGTATTTTTCCATGGGAAGCTCTTCCACAGGCGGCTGCCAATCGTATGTTTCCCGGAGGGTCTGCTTGATGGTTTCAATATTGTAATCTAGATAGTGGAACGGAAAAATCAACTTGCTGGGTGCATGATCGGCAAACAGCTTGTCAAATATTTTTTTAATGACGGGATTGGTATGGTATTGCTCAATGGTCTGAATCTTTTTATAATTTCCCATAAGGATTTTTCTTGAAACCATATCGAAAATTTCAATGTCTCTCAGCGAATCCGCCCGTTTCCGCTTCCGAAGCTGCATGGGGGTGGCCCCATATGCCACAAACGGAATATTGTTTCGCTGGGCAAACTCCATTCCCAGAGCCATGAAATACCGTCCGCAGTAGAAACATAACGGATTTGTATCAAATTCCTTTAACCGGTCTTCAGTAATCAAAAACCGATAAAATTCGATCAGTTCATTCTGCAGCGGCTGATAGATGAAGAGATCCGCACCCAGTTGGGAGGCGACTTTTTTTACTTTTTCCACATAACTTTTTTCTTCAAATCCGTTTTCAACCGTGAACAGGCAGACCCTTCCCCCTTTGGCCTGTTTAAGTTTATGGGCAAGATAGGTGCTGTCTTTACCGCCGCTGAACAGCACCAGATAATCATAGGGCGAACTTTCGCAATAACCGTCTGCCAGGATGTTGTAAAACGTGTTTTCAAAATCTTCTTTTTGATCCGGATGTACTTCCATTTCAACTCCTTTTAAGTAACAAACTATTACATTAATGAATGAACTCAGCCATGGCTGTGTCGTGTGCTTTTAAGCGATTTCCAACCAAAATGTATTCCGGTTGAGGTGAATTTCATCTGTGAACGTTACTATGCTTAAAGATGTTTTTCCCTGTTTGAACGGATAGTCCACAAACCCCATTTCCAATAAATCGCCGGTATTAAAATAACCGGTGTTGGGAATGCTGATACCGCTCACACCGTTTTCTTTTAACTCCGGTATAATGGAAGCCAAGATCATTTTTTTTTCAGACGCTGAAAACAAATGGGTAAACCAGTTATAAAGAATGGCCGTCTTTTTTGGACGAATACCGGTAAAGTCAAGGATGGAAAAATTGATCAGGCCTTTTATCTCGCCGTCTTTCTTAATTATTTTGGTCCGGCTGTACGGTGAATCTGAAAACCGGTAAACAAAAACGTTTTCCCTCAAAGCTTCACATACGGCACACTGACGGGTGTGACGAAAGATGAGGGTCATGCATTGGGCCGTCTCACCCGGATTGTCCGGATTGAACGGTAAAATCTCAATGCCATCGTCATTGCCATCCATAGACGAAATTTGATCAATGTCGGCCAGTAACATATTAAAGGCCTGTATATGGTGAAACAGATAGCCTTTGCGTTGAGCAAACAAATCGGCAATTTCATTATTTTTGATACCGTAAGCGGTATACCCGTAATACAGATCATATCCACGGTTTTCGGCCCCTGTGAGCATATGCTCATTGAGTTTCAAATAGGGGAACATATGGCTGAAATCCGGATCAGTTGTTGCCAGACTGTTGAACAATGCGCGATACGGTTTTTTATCGATATAGATTTGTTTCTCTTTTGAAAAGCAGAAACAGACCAGTTGATTGCCGATATACCCTCCCAGGGTCAGGTGGGGATCGATATCCGGCGATTCAAGCAAATATTTGAGATATGACCGGTTGAAATCAATATGGGTTCTATGTTCCAGGGGCCACGACCGTTTAATCAATGCGGCCAGTTCCGTATAGTTGCCGTTAAATGGCAATATTTCAAAGTTACGCGTCATGGTTTTCAATGGCCAGACAGGTGAATACAGATCTGCCGCTGACAAGGCAGGTGACGGTTAACGGATGATCAAGGCGGTCGAGCCGCTTTTCCAATCCGTTTAAAAAATCTACGGTAAAAGCATGGGTTTCGTCGATCCAATTCAGTTGGACATCCTTAAACCCTATCCTTGAAACATGCTTTAAGTTCAATGCTTTATATATGGATTCTTTGGCCGAAAAGAGCATCATAAAACGTACCGACTTCAGGGTTTCACACTGTTTCGCCCATTGTATCTCCGCCGGCACACATATCTTTTTGAACATTTCAAATGGAATATCTTCCGACGTATATTCAAGATCGATACCGATGCTGCTGTATTGCCTTTCCCGGGCAACGGCGGCAACAGCCATTTTGGTTTTATGGGTAATGGATCCCACATATCCCGCCGGCCAGATCGGTTCACGGCGGCGCCCCTTTAAAACCGGAAACCTTGTGATTCCAAACTGAGCCAGTGCATTGCGGGCAGCGGTTCTGCCCATGGTGAATTCACCGGTTCTTTTTCGAGTGGCAAACGCGGTTAAAATCTGTTTTTCCTCCGGGTAAAGACAGGATTCGGCACGTTGAGAAGCAGATACAACCGAGACGTTCACCCCAGGCATACACAATGATGAAATCTGTTGATCCATGGACCGCTCCGTTAGCAATAAAAGCTCCTATAGACCGCCAGGGCCTCAATGTTTGTTACCGGTAACCTATCCGAGTATTTGGTTTTTAATATGTCGAGAATAATATCTTCGGTTTCCCATTTTCCAAAACCGTTCAACCGATTCAGGTATTTGTTAACGAGTAGCGCCTGTTCAATTCCCTTTTCTTTTACCGGACCATGCTTTTTGGTATAATCTTCCAATAGGCCGAGATAGAGTTTTGTATCCGGAATGGCAGAATAACGGGTAATATAGGCCTCTATTTCATACATTTCTAAAAAATCAAATATCATTTCAACCGTTTGATGAGAGTCTCCTTTAAACCCGAGCATAAACGAACCGGTAACATCGATGTTCCGGCGCTTGAGTGCCGTAAGTGCCTCCCCGTATTTCGGCATCAGGCTCTGCTTCATTTCATTGCCCAGTTTGCCGACATTTTGTTTGGACAGGGTTTCAAATCCGAATGCAAGCTTCGGTTGTCCGCTCTGTGCAATCAAATCGAGCAGTTCAGGATTCTGATAGATGGAGATATCCGCATGTGCTCCCCATTGGCCCAAATCCGTGCCTTGCAGAGCGGAAAAAAGCTCAATGGCATAGGATTTATCTGCAAAAAGATTGTCATCAAAGAAAAAGAAGAGGCTATCCGGCCAGAACTGTTTGATGTGTGTGATCTCCTCTAAAACCGCACCAACGGGTTTATGGCGGTAAGCGTCTCCCAGGATATTGGATACGTTGCAGTAATTGCACCGGTAGGGACAGCCGCGAGTGGTTTGAACACCGATAACATTGTATCGGTATTTGGCGGCAATCTCAAAATTGAGTACCGGTATATCGCCGGGAGACAGGTTTTTTTCTGTTTTTGATTTTTGATATACCGGCTTTGGCTGCCGGTTCAAAAAATCATTTAAAAATTCTTTAAACAGGAGTTCACCTTCACCGAGAACCACACTGATGCCTTCCTGTAAATAGACGTCGGGAAATGTTGTGGCATGAACCCCTCCAACGACGATATAGAGCCCTTTTTGTTTAAAAAATTTGATTAATTTTTCAGTTCGTTTCCACTGAATGACCTGGCCGGTTATCGCCACCAGGTCATAATCCCGACAATTGCCATAAAGGTGTTCCAAATCATTTTTTTCAAAATTTTCATCAATAAAATCAAATGCGAATTCTCTGCCCAGGGAGGAGGCCAACGTCAAAAGACCGAGGCCATAAAACACCCGTTTTGTAAAGCGTTCATGTCTTTTTAAATCTCGGTTGAAGAATGATGCCCCTTTCCAGCGTTTATTTGCAATATCTTCAACATGCCCCATATAGGCCGTCGATACTTTGGGGCAAACAAAGAGTATCTTGAGTTTATGAGTTTTCTGCATAGTCTGTCTCTTTTTGGATTTTTACATCTGCCATGGATTCACAAGAGGCGGTGCTATATTATGATTTCCTGCTTTTTTTGTGCTTTGGATGGAAGGTTTTCCATGAATGCTTCTACGCGTGTTGCCACCTGGGATTTGGAAAAATACCGTTCATCCATACTGTCGGCGTCAAACAACAGCACCGGTATATTCAGTTCTTTTTCAATATAATGCATCAGTTCATACTGGGTCAGAGAGATGGGACGACAGCTTCTGTCCATATGCAACACCACTGCATCAATTTTAAAATCCCGGATCATGTTTTTTATCTTCTCTTTTTTATGCTGCAAGGGGTGTTTGCTGTCTGCCTGCATAAAGAACCGGATACCGTCTTCAAGGGTTACCGGCGGCAGGGTTTCAATTTTTTCGATCACCTTTTCTTTGGTTAACGGGTACTGAAACCATGGATCAAGGGTATTGAGGTAATAGGATGATCCAAAGAAAAAAGTCGATGTGACGACAGTGGCATTGTATCGGGAAAACAACGCCTGAAAAAAATCTTTTTTATGATAAACCGGCAGCAGGTCCCATAATAAACGATACTCTTTTTCACCGGTTCTTTCCCGATTCAGATACTGTTTACTGAGGCTGTTGTAAAGATCGATCATCATGTTCAGTACAACATCGTTTTCAGAGTCTATAATGTAAAACGGCAGAAGAAATATATTTAGATCCATTGCATCTACAGGCGCCGGGTCCAAGCTGCACAGCTTCATAATTTCACGCCAGACGACAAACACCCTAAAATCCTTATGGATTGAGGCCTTCAACTTATCCGGGTTGAATTCCGTGTGAAATTCTTTTTGTATTTCTTTTGCAAACTGCTCGATTTGTGCCAGTGCATATGTGACGGCACGGCTATTTTCATCCAATTCATTTGTACATGGAAAGTCACAGAAGTAATAAGGAATCTTAAGACGGGTGCTCAAAAATTTAAACCCTTTGGCGGCCTGCAGACAATAACTGTTGTTTCCAATGACCATATCCGGTTTCGGCAGCTGGAATGCCAAGGAATCTCCCAGCAACGCCGTACCGATTGCTGCCTTCACTTCTCCGCATATGTCGTGGGGAAGCTCATGGTTGTCTTCAACATGTTTTAAAATATGCTTGGCTTTTCCCCGGGCAGATTGGAATCCCGCGTGGAATTGCGGATAGACCGGGATGACTCCCATACTGTAAAGAATCTGTTTTGGGAAACCGATATTTACATATGCAACCGGCGTTTCCCCCGGTTTTATTTTTCTGAGCATCCGGTAGTAAGAACTCAGGACATCGTTAACGAAAAAAACTGATTTCAGGGGAACAACTTTTTTATTGGCTTTTTTATTTTTTGATTTCATTTTTTTATATGTTTTCTATAAATGCCTCAATCCGGGTTTCAATCTGGCCCCAATTATCTCCGTCAAGGGATGACTCCAAAACCAGAAACGGTATCTTTTTCTCCATTAGTTTTTGCCGGGCAATCGTATACTCCAGATAATGCGGATCGCAAAATTTGAAAAATATGAAGACAATCCCATCGGCATCTCCATTCTTATATTTTTCAATCAGTACATCCGCGTACTCTGACTTTGTTTCAATTTTTACCGGACAATAGAGAGAGAGTATGCGATCAGCAATCATCTCCGCCCATGCGGTTCCAGCGTTTACCGGTTCGTTCTTTGGGGTAAACAGGCTGCGTGATCCTTCACACAGGTCATCATCAACAACAGAGACACCTAAGTTCTCAATTTTTTTAACCAACTCATAATTGCAGTTAACCAAACCGGACAAGAGGATCTTTTTGCGTCCCCGGGCAGCGGTTTCCCGTTCTAAACCAACCCGTCCGGATATGGATTCGAGCAGTTCGTCCAACATCTGGATGTGATCTTCAACCGGAATAAAATATCCGGCAGAGAGAAGATTTAAAATGTCATGGCCTGACAGAATATCCGGATTTTCAGTTTTCAAGGATTTGAGTTTTTGAAGCCGTGTATTCTGTTTCCTGTATTGCTCTATACTTTTTTTTATACGGTCTGAAGAGATGACAAAATCGAATCGATTTTCCATAAATCGTTTAAATATCTCTATCTCTTTTACTAAAAGCGTTTTTGCCGGTTTTCCCCTGAACTTTGTCGGAATACCCATCGTATAGATGGACAACTGACCGGACGATTCCAAAATGGATGATCCGGCTTTCAGCGTATCGCAGCAAAAACCGAATACCGCGCCTTCCAGAAACGATAACCGTCCTTCATTAACCGTTTGAATAAGGCCTTTTAAAAAATCACAGCACTGGCTGGGGATTCTCTGATCCGTTCCCATGCCTTTTGATTTTCCGAACAGCCGAACGGGAATTAAACCGGCCGCATGTATGATTTCAATGGGCACAAAGATGCAATCATAGCCGAAATACCGTTTTTCCTGCCGGTTCGATGCAATATAATGATATGGATCGTTTACAATGGTGCAGGCGTTTTCTATAGTCTGGTGTTTATTGTTCATAGCTTTTTTCTTTTAAAGACAGTTCAATAAAATCCACGATATTTTCCACTTTCAGAAAATTCAGCATTTCCGTTATCGGCATTTCACCGGCATCTTCGATTTCAACGGGGATTTCAAGATTTGGAATACGGTTCTTGATTTCCAGAATACCCGATGATGTCAACATATTATTTTCATTTATTAAATCCGGGTTTTCCAGAATATCTCGGATGCTCCAGAAACTATTCTCCTCAATGACGATATCAAACACATCTTCCAGTCTGAAATTGATATCTACGATATCAAATGATTCAATGCCGATATCTTCTGCACAGGATGATTCCATGGTGATATCTTCCCCGTCAAGGCCTGTAACTTCACAGATGATTTCGACAACCTTATTATAGATCTCTTCTCTTTGACGACTCATACACTCTTCTCCTTGGTTTTAATTGATAGTATTTTTTTAATTATGCGGCGGGCATCAGACTGCATCCGACGCCTTAAATCTGTATTTTCAGCACTTCTTATCTTTTCTAAATCTTTTACAAAGCCATCATGATAAACCAGTTTGGGTTTTAAGAAATCACCGTATTTCTCAGCAAAACAATCAATGATTTCGTCATAAACAGCTAGTTTGTTGTGTGAAAAGTTTTTATCAACGGTCTTTTTCAAACTTCTGAATACCCGGTAGATGATTTGAAGATAATAGGTATATGCCTCCACTTTATCCAATTCGCTTTCAGAAAACGTGTCTGAACGGATAATCGTATACGGCTGTTGGGGCTGGTGGGTGATGCCGTATTTCTCTTTTGTCTCCCAGAACCTGGATCCGGGTAATAATGAGAACCGATAACACACGAACAGGTCTGCATTCAGATCTGAAATCACGAATTCCAGTGTTCTTCTAAATCTCGCATAGGAATCAAACGGCAACCCGAAAATGATCTCAATTAAGATGGGTGTTCCCTTTTTTTCTCTTAACTGATTGATCCCACGGATGTATTTTTCACGGTCAAAACGTCTGTCCGCCTCTTGTAAAACAGATTTGCTGATGCTTTGAAGTCCAAAAGAGTAATGTTCAACATTCAATCGTTTAATTTGAAATAACAGATCTTTATCACCCAAAGATTCCGGGTTGGACTCAATATTGATTTTGACGGGCTTTAACCGGTCCTGACGCCGTTTTTGATTCAGCTCGTTGATTTTTGACAGAATCGCTAGGCCCCGCTTTTTGTTCAGCACAATATTTGAATCCGTTAACATAAACATTTCCAGTTTCGGTAGTGAGAAGATATGCGCCATGTCGTTTAGCACCTTCTCGAGGGGATAGTTACGGATGATGCGCTTTCCTTTTGTGTTCCATGAACAGTATTTGCATTTAAAGACGCACCCTCTGGATGTTTCATAATAAATAGTGCTGACGTCTTTAAATTCCTTGTAAAGAATTGAATAGTCGTGGGTTTCAAGATTTAACAGTTTGGGATCGTGAGGGGTCTCCATTATTTTACCGTTTTTTCTATAAACAAGGTCCGGGATGCCTTTGAAATCGTATATTTCTTTCTCCAACGCCTGAATGACGTCAAAAAATATGGTTTCGCCCTCCCCTTTTATGATCAAATCGATGTCCTCACACCTGTTAAAAAATCCGAGGGTATCAAATGTCACCGCCGGACCGCCTACAATAATATAACAATCCGTTTTCTGCTTTATCCGGCGACATGATTCGAGCACGATATTGATATTCCAGCTGTGAACCGAGAAACAAACAATTGGAAATTCGTCCCGGTATTCATTTTTCTTCGAAATCCGATCAACACCGTCTTCGGTTACAAACCGGTTGATGAGGATTGGTTGCTCGATCCCCTTTGACATCAGGTAGCTTTTCAATACAACCGTGGACAGTTGAATTCCCCCTACCCAACTCGGAACGATTGAATTTAAAATGATCATAGTGAATTTACACCCATAATTATAAATTTTTTATAGCTCCGCCCTTTCGGTTACACAGATAGCTGAATACAATCAAAAGACCTGTTTAACCGACATGTTCGACACTGCATCATGGTGCGAATTGACATTGATCATGCATCAAAAGCACGCAGTACAGGTATCTGAACAAATAAAAAGTGTACTAATTTATCGTTGATTTTAGTGGTGGAGGCTGATATTATAGATCAGTTACGGGTTGATATAATGTCAGCCGTCACCTGAACCCCTTCAATCCTCACATTGTTGGGGTTCTTCCTTTTCCTAATCTTCTTTCAGATGCATTCAGAACAAAAACAATATAGTTGTTAAAAATTTACGTTTACGACTGAATACATTTATTTGATTTTACTAAAATACTGTACAAAATATATTGTATCGTATTACTTAATCCGGCATAAAAGTGTCAAGTTTTATTTAGGTTAAGATTTAAGCGATTAAAGTTCACACCAGGCACGCTCAATTTAATTATTTTATGCCTTAAGATCAGTGCTCGCGCCAAACCGACAATGGCGGGAACCAACCGTATTTTTTCATTGAAGGAGGCTTCTGAAACTGGAGAGAGTTTCATTTAGAAGGAACGAAAGCCATATAAGAACCCAGACATATTTTTTTCAAGGGCCCTGCTTTTTTGATAGATAACTATAATAAATAAAAAAGTTTAAATTACTAAAAAGAAGGATTTTTTTGGAATGAGATTTACTTGATTCCTTCTTTATCATCAACCCCAGTTGACGATATCGATCTAATACTCGTTCTGTGTTAATGTGTCAAGTTCTTTTTGCCGCCTTCTTTTATTTTTTAAAAAAAAGGTAAAAAAATACCATAAAAAAACCATTTTTTGATTCTCAAATATTCATACCTTGTATCCTACAATATAGCAGATAGCAAAACACGTGCCAAGAACAAGATCCGACCTTAAATAGAGTTTATTTATCCTCTGTTCAGTCAGTTTCATCATTTTTTAAAAATCGTTATGTGATGTTGGGGTTACCAAAAATTCATCCCGGGTTACAATTCTTGCCGGTCATGTTCCGTTCATAGCAAAACCGAAGACCGCTCACGTTCAGGCCGAAAATTTCATAAAACTTTCGATTTAAACAGACAAATGGCGGCTCAGATGTCTCTTTAATCTCGTATCTATCCGGACGCCATTCAATATGTACCGTTTCTTTCCACCAAATTTTTTAATCAGATAAGGCCAAAGTCTTTTCTTCACGTATTCTTCTTTATAGTAGACCGGGTATAGAAGTGAATCATCAGGACTCAATACCCCTTCCTTTAATGCAATTTGATGAAGTTGCGTATTCGGATAGATCCGTATCCCGGCTGAAATGCCGACAAAATCCGGATTCATCTGTTCGATATTGTGAAATGTTTCATCAATGGTTTCAATCGTTTCCCCCGGCCCCCCAAACAGGAGGTTGTGATGGTAAGCTAAACCGGCTCTGTCACAGTACTCCGAAGCCTTGAACACATCGTCGACACCAAAATCTTTGCGCAGGTTTGTTGTCATTGCTTCTGCGACGGTATCAATGCTCCAAATGATCAATCCACACCCAGCCTGTTTCATCCTGAGCAACAGATCAAATGAAACGTTTCCAGGCATCATGGTGCAGGACCACTCTACCCGGACACCTCTTTTTATAATGGCTTCGACTACCCGACGGGAATGTTCCGGTAACAGATTAAATTCAGAATCAACAAAAAAAATTTTTTGGTCAATTCCCATGGCAGCCAGTATTTCAAGCTCATCCACCACTTTTTCCGGATCTCTGGGCCGTAGTTTCCGACCGGTAATTTGAGGCTCCGGACAATACACACAACGGTAATTGCAACCTCGAATGCTTTGAATATTACACCCGTTTCCCAAGCCGTAATACCCCTGGTTATCGACCATGGAACGGCTGTAGGTGTCAGTTCCCCCAAATGGCAGAATTTCCCTGAACGTAAAACGGATCTCTTCCCGGCCCCCTGTTTGTTCGCGATAGTAGAGGTTCGGTACAACCTGGGGGGAGGACAAATTATCCAGCAACAAAGGAAGCGTCCGTTCGCCGTCCCCGGTTATGCCAAAGTCGGCTCTTGTTTTTTCCATAACCTCTCTCGGCATAAAGGAGAATCCGATTCCCCCCAGAACAATGGGTGCATCAGTAATCCTCCGGATGGTGTTGATCCATCTGATGAGCGGCGTCACAAACTCCTGCTGTCGAAAGATATCTACATCATCCAGGTTGCGGACGGTCATCCCAATGACATCCGGCCGGTTTTGTTCAATTACCGGTTTTAATCCTCTGGGGTGTTCCATCCCAAAATCGAATAATTTGATTTGATGCCCCTGTGATTTAACGGCATCAAATAGATAATCCAGTCCGATCGGCGGCAGGCTGGGCCTTTTTCGGTTCGGATTGACCAATAAAAGATTCAGCGGCATAATGATTTCCTTTAATTTAAAACAGTTAAAATTAAGTTGTTACTTCTTACATACCAATTTGGAAGTTGGCTGGAATTCAACGGAAACAGAACTCAACTATTGCAAATAATATTTTAAAAAAAACGGAACAGGGCAATTATACCCGAGTCCATTTCCAATGTTTTAGCGCGCCCTTCCAAAGGGAATTAAGGGATTCTTGTCTGCAGGAACCTTCTTAAAAACGTTATACCAGCTTTTTCTGCATTTCCATTGTATGGAAAGAAAGTTCAATGGAGTTAGAAAAACAGAAAAAAAGAGGGGCCTTTAAAAACGTTAAGGCTTTTTTCTCATTTATTTTCTTATATGCCACGCCTGGAGAGAGTCGAAGCCCAGCGTTCTATCCGTCTGAGCTGCGGGGCGTGAGATACTCGAAATACGGTTTCCCTACCATAAAAAAAACAGATGTGCAATAACAACACCAATGTTGCATAAATTTTAAATAAATATGAAACAATTTTAATTCATAAAAAATGAGGAATTCAACTTTTTTTCGGAACAAACGGTAAGGAAGTCACCTATATTCTATAAAGGATATGCCATTTTAGAAAAGATATAGATGATCCGGATGATTTTAAAATTGAGAAAGGGTGATCAGGCAAATTCAGCCGGTGTAAAGAGTCGTTCGGCTGACTCACAGGGACTAAAAAGATGAGACTATGGACAATTCATCCGGTTTATCTGGATTCAAAGGGTCTGGTGGCACTTTGGAGAGAAGGATTGCTGGCTCAAAACGTTCTGGCCGGCCATACGGTCGGCTATAAAAACCATCCCCAACTCCACCGGTTTAAAGATACAACCAATCCGACAGGTGCAATTGCCAGCTATTTGAGATATGTTTTTCAAGAGGCTGTTCAGCGGAGATATCGCTTTGATAAAAGCAAAATCATGAACAAACGGCTAAAGGGTAAGATTAAAGTCACTCAAGGCCAGGTAGAATATGAACGATCCCATTTGGCCAAAAAACTGAAAAAACGGGACCCGGTAAAGTTCAAGCAGCTTTGTGACATCAAAACTATTGATATTCACCCGATATTTATCCGGGTTCAAGGAGGGATTGAAGAATGGGAAATTGTCTGAGCGGATCCGTTCAATTTTCCCGGAAAAATATCCGGATCGATATCTGATCGCTGCAAACGTCATTAATCCGGCAACCATCTGAGCCGACTCGAACTTGACTATCATTCCCGGATTATTAACCTATCTGGTATGATACTTTTAAAAAAGGAGTTTGCCATGGAAAAGGTCGCCGTTGTCGGTGCCAGCCCCAAACAGGAGCGGTATTCAAACAAAGCCATCCGAATGCTCAAAGAATTTCACCATACCCCGGTCCCTGTTGCCCCCGGACATGAGGTCATTGAAAAAGAGCCCGTATTTGAATCGCTTGACCGGATCAGTGAAAAAATCGACACCGTAACCGTCTATCTGAGCCCGGCCCGACAGGAAAATATGATGGAACAGATCATTGATATGGCCCCCAAACGGGTCATCTTTAATCCGGGAACCGAAAATCCAACGGCAAAAAGAGCACTTGAATCCGCCGGCATCACGGTGGTGGAAGCCTGCACACTTGTCATGCTGAAAACCAATCAGTTTTAGATATCTTTTAATGGGTTCAGGAAAAGGCAACGGCAGGAAAACCCATACCGTTCGTATGAATCAGGGTATCCATGAGACAATTCCCGGCTCAGGTTGGTTTTCATTCCATTTTAAAAATGAATCGACATCACGGATTCCGTCTTGAATCACGGCTTTATAGATGGATATTCCCATGACTTTTTGTTCAGCCGGAATTGAATTCTTAATTTTGAGAATGGCCTCACGCGTCTCCCGGGTCAGCACCTCTGAAATTCGGTCGGCTACATTTTCAAAATACCCGGCAAAAGGGGATTCATTTAAAATATGAATCATATCGATCTGCCAGGTATATCCGTCCTGATCTTTGTAAAAGGCATGCCATTCAATGCATTTATCCGCTGCCTCAAGCTGATTTGTATATTGAATCGATTGAATGCGGCTGTTTTCGGCAAGCCGGGCCATGACGGAAAAGCTGTCCGCCAGATTGAACGGATCGGTGTAGATATGAAAATCAATATCCCGGTTATTTATCAGCAAGCCAGTTTTTAGCGAGCCAATCAGATTAACGGTTGCCCCGATTGACGTCCAGAGTTCCCGGACATCTGTTTCCGCAATAACGGTGCGAGCTCTTTCTTGCATCCGGTCTGCAGTATCTAAGACAGATTCCATTTTTCCCCCCTTTCATTCACACCGGCAATCTGCCGGACAGATAAAGATCCCCGGACAGATAAAGATCCGTGGATGGTTCTCAACAATTTGAGGTTGAGTCGAAAGCCGCAGTTTCTAACAAATTTCCAATCCGGTGTAAAGACATTATAAAAATTTTTATATCAGATCAGTAAATCTTGCTTCGGATCGGACAAGCATGATAAATAAAAAAGTTTAATCAACCCAATAGATGCAAGGATAAATAGTGATGGATACCGGGACTTCAAAAGGGCATTTTATAGAGACGATTATCAAGCAGGATGTTGAAAACAACAAAAACAACGGCGCCGTGGTAACCCGTTTCCCGCCGGAGCCCAATGGTTTTCTTCATATCGGCCATGCCAAATCCATCTGTCTGAATTTTAACATGGCTAAAAAATTTAACGGCAAATGCAACCTTCGGTTTGATGATTCCAACCCTGCCAAAGAAAAACAGATTTATATCGATTCCATTAAAGAGACCGTCACATGGTTGGGGTTCAAATATGGAGAGCCGTTTTTTGCGTCTGATTATTTTGACCGGCTCCATGAGTTTGCCGTTGAGCTGATACAAAAGGGAAAGGCCTATGTCTGCAGCCTGAAAGCGGATGAAATAAGAGAATACAGGGGAACCCTGACCGAGCCGGGTAAAAACTCTCCGTTCAGGGACCGGTCTGTTGAAGAGAACCTGGATCTGTTCAGCCGTATGAAAAACGGTGAATTCGGTGAAGGCGAACATACCCTTCGGGCTAAAATTGATATGCAGTCTCCCAATATCAACCTCCGGGACCCGATCATCTACCGGGTGAAGAATGCAATCCACCCGAGAACCGGTGATCAATGGTGCATTTACCCCATGTATGATTTTACCCACTGCCTGTCGGATGCACTGGAGGGAATCACCCATTCGCTTTGCAGCCTGGAATTTGAAGATCACCGGCCCCTGTACGACTGGATTCTGGATACGCTTGAAACCCCCTGCCATCCCCAGCAGATCGAATTTGCCCGGATGAATATCAACTATACGGTATTGAGCAAGCGAAAGCTGCAGCGGCTGATTACGGACAATCATGTCCAGGGGTGGGATGATCCCCGTCTGCCCACCCTTGAAGGAATGAAACGGCGGGGGTATACCCCTGAATCCATACGCAGCTTTTGCAACACCATCGGGGTATCGAAAAAAGAGAGCCGGATTGATGTGGGCCTCCTTGAAAGCTGTTTGAGAGACAACCTCAATGAGCGTGCCCCGCGGGTGATGGGAGTTTTAAAGCCCTTAAAAATCACCCTTGAAAACTACCCGGATGATCTGACAGAGGAATTGACTGCGAAAAATCATCCCCAGAAAGAAGAAATGGGCGCCCGGACTATCACCTTTTCCAAACATATCTATGTGGAGCAGGATGATTTTATGGAAGATCCGCCCAAGAAATTTTTCCGGTTGGGTCCCGGCCGGGAAGTCCGTCTGCGGTACGCCTACCTGGTGACCTGCAAAGATGTTGTCAAAGACAAATCCGGGAAAGTGACAGAACTGATCTGTACCTATGACCCGGAAACAAAAGGCGGAAACGCGCCCGACGGCAGAAAGGTCAAAGGGACCATCCACTGGGTGAATGCCGATGACTGTATTGATGCGGAAATCCGAAACTATGACCGGTTGTTTAAAGATGAGAATCCGGAAAAAGACGGCCGGGATTTTATCGACAACCTGAACCCGGAATCCCTGGTAACCCTGACAGATTGCAAACTGGAAAAAAGCCTTGAAAATGCCGTGCCTGAACAGGTGGTTCAGTTTGAACGTCTGGGATATTTTTGCCTGGATTCCAAAGACGGCACATCGAATCATCCGGTTTTCAACCGGACGGTCACACTGCGCGATGCCTGGGCAAAACTGGCCAGGAAAAAATAGTCCCAAAGCGGTCCGGTACCGGATAACCGTTGCCGGGCCGAACCCTTTGAATTCCCCTCGGCTTTATTGTTCAACAGCGGCGTAGGCAAGCAGGGAACACTGGGCTGCAATCCCTTCGAGGTTTCCGATGAATCCGAGCCCTTCCGTTGTTGTTGCCTTAATATTTACCCGGTCCGGATCAATACCTAACCTGCTGGCAATGGTTTTCTGCATCTGCATTTTATACGGACTGATCTTGGGTGCCTGGGCAAAGACGATACAGTCGATATTTCCTATCCGGTAATGGTGCTGCTCCATCAGCAACCGGCAATGATCCAGCAGGACCATGGATGAAATCCCTTTATACCGGGGGTCTGTATCTGGAAAATGTTCTCCGATATCCCCCAGCCCAACGGCCCCTAAAAGGGCATCGCATATGGCATGGATCAGAACATCGGCATCGGAATGCCCCTCAAGCCCCATTTCAAAATCGATATCAACTCCGCCTAAAATCAGTTTTCTTCCTTTGACCAGGCGGTGAACATCATACCCTGATCCTATTTTTATACCGGGTTCTGTTTTCATACCGGTGTATTCCATGGTTCCAAATTCACAATTTCTCCGAAAACACCATTGTTGAAATAACGTGTGGTATATCCCCCGATATTATCCGATCAATTATAATATAAAATTTATAAAATCAGTGGATTTCATCTTTGTTACATTTTTTTATGCAACGCTGGGGTATAATTTATTTAGGCCTTACATCCCAATCGGTCATTTGGATTTGGCAAAACTGACAAATTTTTTATCTTCCTCTTGTATGTGATTGAGCAGCCAGTTCTTCACAATTTTTATGATTTCCGAGTTAAGCAGTTTTGTTCCGTTTTCATAATCTTCTTTGATTCGCTGCAATTTATTTTTAAACAAGGCGTGAATCTGTATATGTTTGGATCGGTTTGGATAACCGATCTCCTTCATATACGCCTCTTCATACTCAAAATGGGTATCGGCATAGTCGATCATTTTGTTCAATGCGTCCATGCCGATAGTGGAAAGTCCGGTTGAATCATCAGAGAGCATACGGTCATGGGCTGTATTGAAAATATCAACCCATTGGCGGTGCTGGCGGTCGATTTCCGGATCCCCCACGCTAAGTGCATCAGACCAAATTATTTTAGGCATGTATCCCCCTTTGGCGAAAAAAAGCCCAATGGTTTCCGGGATTTACTCCCGGTCCGTTTCGTTCGGGCGTGCCATAGTCAATCATTTTCCATATGTCAAATTATAGGTACCCGATCACCTGAAGTCAATTCATACGCCCCTGCCGCTCCATCACTCCGGGTTTTATCGGCCATTGTTTGAGATTTTGTTAAAGCACCAGTGCTTTTTTAAATACCTCTTTAACCGACTGATTTACAAACTCTTCTAACTTTGCTTCGGAAAAACCGAGTTCTTTTCGTTCAAGGGTTAACTTAACCGGTATGGTTTTCAATGTTTTTTTATCTGCCTGACCAAGATAGAAGGTCAAATCAATATCCAGGGTCAAATCCGTTGTCATTCCTCTTTTTATGGCCTGGCACTCAAAGCGGTTGATCCGGGCTGTCAGGATCAGATCAAAATCATATAAAGCGGTTTTCATGCCGTCAATTGTGGGTTCCCACGCAGAAATCGGCTCTGTTTGCATCCCCTTCTTTTTAAAATACTGCCGTGTTTCACGGGTAAGGGTTTCCGACAGAGCGGGTTCTTTTACAAGGTAGGTTTCCTGGCTGCCGTCCATCAACACCCGGTACCCCACATATCCGCCACGCCGCCCCGTGCGGTTGTCCACAAAAGGGGCAACCCCTATTTTCCCGGAATGTTCGATCATCTCATCACCGGTAAAACGGATATCAATAAATTTTTCACCCGGTGTGGCACACCCTGAAATCGATAACCATATGGTTGTTAAAATGATCCCTATACTTTTTTTCATTGCCTATACTCCTGTAACCATCAATTATTTTTGTAACCTTATTTTTGTGACCTTATTCTTGCAACCGGGCCGACGAAGCACCGCCTGCGGAAAAATATGGTGCAATCTCTTTTGCCGTATTTTTGTTCCGCCCGGCTTGATCCGGCTGACGACGGTCCAGGCCGTTAAGGGCCTGATCCAAATCGTCAATAATATCCTGATAATGTTCCGCTCCCACACAGAGACGGATCAGGTTGGGGGGAATCCCGGCAAGATCCCTTCCCTCTTCTCCCTGCTGCTGGTGGGTGGAGATGGCCGGAATGGTGGCAACGGATTTGATCCGGCCCAGATCCGTGGCCCGCCAAATTCGCTGAAGGCTGTCAAAGACTTTTCTGGCCGCAGCAGCCCCGCCTTTGACATGAAAGGACATTAAGTGGCCGTAGCGGTTCACCGGTTTGTTGTATAAATCATCAATATCTGAATCCACCAATACCATGTATTGCTTTGCCAGGTCATGCAGGGGATGGGTTTCCAATCCCAGGTAATCCACCTGTTCAATATGCTTGTGGCCTGACAGGAATCGGGCGACCTGCAAGGTGTTCCGGCTCATCAGATCGATCTTGGACCGAAGGGTACGGATATCATTGAGACTTAATATCGCATTCACAGGGGATATATTGGGGCCGTTATCCCGGTTGGGAAGGGTTTTTAAGTACATTCCAAAGTCCTGCTTGAGCAGATCATTATCGATTTTCAAATCAAGGTTTTTCTTTGCAATCACAGCCCCGGATATACCAAAACCGCTGCTGGTTAACGTTTTTGTCACCGACTGGACGACAATATCCGCCCCCCATTGCAAGGGCCGCAACAGTGCCGGGGTGGCCACGGTGGAATCGACGATCAATGGAATTTTGTATTTTTTGGCCAGTTCTCCCACTTTTTTCAGATCAAAAAAGGACTGTCCTGGATTGGAGGGCATTTCCCCGTATAAAAACCGGGTATGCTCATCAATGGCGGCTTCCCACTCTTCAATATCATTGGAATTGACAACTTTCCGCCATTCAATGTTTCGCTCGTTATGCTTTCGGATGCCAAACTGCTGAAACGTTCCGCCATAGACCTTGCAGGTGGCGACAAAATTGACAGGGGCGTCGGGGGATTCGGGATCCACCGCCAGGAACGGGTCGCAGGCGCTCATGATGGCGGACATGCCCGAGGCCGTTGCGCAGCAGGAGGTCTCAAAATCACCGCCATACCCCTCCAAAAGAGCCAGCACGCCTTCAAGGTAATACATGCTCGGATTGCCGATACGTGAATAGCACCAGGTGGGAATCTGATAGCTTAGTGCCGCCTCCATCTCGTCAGAATCCCTGAATCCCTGGGAGGATGACATATATATCGGCTCGATGATGGATCCCTGGTTAAAATCCAGGGCCTCCTGCATGGAATAGATGCCGTGAACCGCAATGGTATCGAATTTACATGCCTTCATCTTTTGCATCTGCCGGGCATGCCATTGAGCCGATCGTTCAGCCGCCTTGATATAAATATTCATTTTATCATTCTCTTGAATACGTTAACCCGCGTTCCGGTATAATAAAAAGTACCTGTTTTCAAAGAGATGGGAAATACGAAATCCGCACTTGCGCCATCTATAGTTATGATCTTTATTTATCCCAGCCTTTCATAAAAATTTTCAAAGTAAGATGATATCTCCATGGCTTTTGCAACCTTGGGTTTTGTCTATCATACAGTCTTAACAGTGGTGTCTCAAGAGATGGAAAGATATTTTTCTTACCAAAACCAAGAACCGGATGATGGATATACTTTCTTTTTTCCTTTAAAAATGAAACAATCCGATCAAACAGCCGATTTTGACGGGATACAGGGAGGAGAAGATGGAACGATGCCGATGGGTCACAAATGATCCGGTTTACATTCAATATCATGACACGGAATGGGGTGTGCCTGTCCATGACGATCAGAAAATATTTGAATTCTTAACGCTTGAAGGGGCACAGGCCGGCCTGTCCTGGTTAACCATTCTTAAAAGAAGGCAGGGATATGTCAAAGCCTTTGACCGTTTCGACGTTCAAAAAGTGGCCCGGTACGGCCCTGAAAAAATTGAGCAGCTGCTGCAGGACACGGGTATTATAAGAAACCGGCTCAAAGTCAAATCGGCTGTAACAAACGCACAGGCCTTTATAAAAATACAGGAAGAATTCGGTTCCTTTGACCGTTATGCCTGGCGGTTCGTGGACGGGGAACCCAAGATCAACGCATTCAGGAAAGAAGACGAGCTGCCGGCATCCACCAAAGAATCAGATGCTTTTTCAAAAGACCTGAAACAAAGGGGATTTAAATTTGTGGGTTCCACCATCATCTATGCCCACATGCAGGCCACCGGCATGGTCAATGACCACCTGGTATCCTGTTTCAGATACCATCAGGTCAATAACATATAAAAGGATTAAACCATGTTTCTTGTCACTGCCGGTCAGATGCAGGAAATGGATAGAGAGACCATTGAATCTTTTGGAATTCCGGGTCTGGTTCTCATGGAAAATGCCGGACGCGGTGCGGTTGATTTTTTAACCAACCACTTTAAACCCACACAAAAGCAGAAAATAGCGATTTTTGCCGGCAGGGGAAACAATGGCGGAGACGGGTTTGTTATCGCCAGATACCTTCTTGAGCAGCAGATCCCGGTTCGTGTATTTCTGCTCTCTTCAAAAGAGAAAGTCACCGGAGATGCCCGGGTCAATCTGGATCTGTTTGACACCCTATGCCGAAAATATTCAATCGGGGATCTGATCGAAATTACGAGTTCAGAAAGTTTTAACACCTATCGGTCCACACTTTTTCACCACGATCTGTTTGTGGATGCTATTTTAGGAACCGGACTCAACTCCGATGTAAGAGGGTTTTTCAAGGATGCAATCGAGTTGATCAATACATTCCGAAAACCCGTGTTAAGCATTGATATCCCCTCCGGGCTCAACGCCGATACCGGTCATCCCATGGGAATCGCGGTTAAGGCGGATGCCACCGTTACATTTGCCTTTGCAAAAACCGGACATATCCTCTTTCCGGGAAATCAGTATACCGGGCAGTTGAAAGTTGTCGATATCGGTATTCCGCGTTTTATTGTTGAATCAAAAAAACCTGCACTCTCTTTAACAGAGAGGCAACAGGTGGCAGATCTGTTTTCCCCCAGGGCCTTTACCGGTCACAAAGGCAGTTACGGCCATCTGCTGGTCATTGCCGGATCTGAAGGGAAAACCGGTGCCGCTGTTCTGTGCGCCAATACAGCCGCAAGATGCGGAACCGGACTGGTGACCCTGGGTGTGCCGGAAAGTCTGAATGCCGGTATTGAACCCATGGTGATCGAACCCATGACTGCGGCCCTTTGTGAAGAAAAGAAAGGAAGAGTCACCGACCACTGTTTTGATCAGATCAGAGCACTGGCAGAAGATAAACAGGCCCTGGCCATCGGTCCGGGAATCGGTACGGACAAAGGAACCCGGGATCTGGTGCTGAAATTGATTCAAAACAGTACCATACCCATGGTTATTGATGCAGACGGTCTCAATTGCCTGGCCGGGAATCTGTCTGTTCTGAAACAGGCGGCGGCACCGGTGATTTTAACCCCGCATCCCGGGGAAATGGCCCGGTTATGCGGCAAAACCGCCGCAGCCATACAGGCGGACCGCATCTGGTTTGCCTCTGATTTTGCACAAAAACACAATGTCTTCCTTATTCTAAAAGGGGCCCGGACAATTATCAGCATGCCGGACGGACGGTCTGCCATCAACCCCACGGGTAATCCAGGGATGGCGTCCGGGGGAATGGGAGATGTGCTGACCGGATTGATCGCCGGTTTTTGTGCCCAGGGGTTTTCACCTGAAGACGCCGGAATTGCAGGGGTATATATTCACGGACTTTGTGCGGATCTATTGTCCGAGCAAATCGGCGGTTTTGGTTTTCTGGCCTCAGATATGGTCGGCACGATTCCAACCGCCATCCACCGCCATTTGTAAAGACTTATATCTTACCAAAAAAATTAGAGGGAGACGGTCCAATATCCGGCCAAGCATGATACAATTTTATTCAACCACAGCAGAGCAGACCCAAACCTTTGCACGGCAAATGGGTCAGCAGATCACAACCGGTATGACCATTGCTTTGAAAGGAGACCTGGGTACAGGGAAAACCACCTTTGTACAGGGGCTTGCAAAGGGGCTCGGCATACCTGAAAGTTATTATATTACCAGCCCGACGTTCACGATTATCAACGAATACAACACCGCAAATCTAACCTTGTGCCATCTGGATCTTTACCGGCTGGGATCAACCGAGGAACTTGATTATATCGGATTTGAGGATCTGCTCGACTCCCGCCATGTGATTGTGGTCGAGTGGCCCGGTCTGCTGGAAGCGGATCATTTTTCCTTTGATCTTGAGATCCGTTTTACCCTGAACGAACAATTTCATAGACATCTTGAACTTTGCCCATCCAATGAGACGGCCTTCAACCTATTAAACAGACTGCCCGGATGCCGGGATTAGATCGGGACCGTCACGGATTCCGTTCAACGACCCTCCCGGATCATGTTTTCCATGCGTTATTTATGCTGAAAGCTTAAATCTGTCGCCTCCCATCATTTGTATATAAAAATTTAATTTTATTTAAGATTCTAGATGGTTAACATAAATATATCGACTTGAAAATTCGGAATACTGGACAAGGCCATGATAATTTGTTAATCAGATGATTTTTACACATATGTAATTTAGATATTGTTATCGGAGTTATTATGGCGTTACGGATACAAAAATACGGCGGAACATCTGTCGCAGACATTGATTGTATCAACAATGTTGCCGACAGGGTTCTCAAGGGACACGAACAGGGAGATCAAATGGTTGTCGTGCTCTCTGCCATGGCAGGTGTGACTGACAAACTGCTCACGCTTGCCGGACAGGCCTCAAAACGGCCGGATAAAAGAGAGCTGGATGTGCTTCTTGCCACGGGAGAGCAGACCACTGCAGCACTGTTGAGCATGATCCTCAAAGACAGGGGGTACCACGCCCAGTCGTTTTTAGGTTTCCAGGCAGGCATTCGAACCGACAAAAAATCCGGGAAAGCAAGAATTCTGAATATTGACTGCCAGCAGATAAAACAGGCACTGAACAATGGAAGTATTGCCGTGATTGCCGGGTTCCAGGGTGCGGACAACGAAGGGTCCATTACCACCCTGGGGAGGGGAGGATCGGATACGTCTGCCGTTGCCATTGCATCTGCGTTAAAGGCAGATGTTTGTGAAATATTCACCGATGTGGATGGGGTCTACACCACAGACCCCAGGATTTGCAGTGCCGCTAAAAAAATTAAAAAGATATCTTACGAAGAAATGCTTGAAATGGCTATACTGGGCGCCAAAGTTCTCCAGATCCGATCGGTTGAATTTGCAAAAAAATATAATGTCCCCGTCCATGTCAGATCATCATTCAGCGAGGAGGAAGGAACCATGGTTGTCAATGAAAGTTCGGATATGGAAAGTGTTGTTGTATCCGGAATCACCTGTGATTTGAACGAATCCAGGATTACCCTGAAAAAAGTCCCGGATCAACCCGGCACTTCGGCAAAAATTTTCTCACCCCTTGCAGAAGCCGAAATCATGGTGGATATGATTATCCAGAACACCCGGTCCGGCGGAGAGACCGATGTGACATTTACCGTTACCAAAGATGATTTTATAAAGGCAAAAGAGATTTCCGAACAGGTGGCAAAAGAGATTGGCGCCAAAGAAGTATTAACCGCCGAAGGGATCGCAAAAGTTTCGGTGATCGGCCTGGGCATGAAAAGCCATTCCGGAGTGGCGGCGACCATGTTCAAAACACTGGCCTCTGAAAATATCAATATCCGTCTGATCAGCACCTCAGAGATCCGAATCTCCTGTGTCATTCTGGCCAAATATGCCGAACTGGCGGTTCGGTCCCTTCATACCGCGTTCGGTCTTGATCAGAAATGACCGATATCAGATGATATTGCCGCACCCCCGATAGTAAACGGATAGTAAAAGGATGGTAAAGCCCGGTCCGAATCCGGGTACGTGTCTGCCCCGACGGAATCCCCTATCTCCCGGATCCACCATCAATTCTTTGTTTCATGTTCCGGGTCATGGGTTGTGCACCATCCCCGGCCGACAGCAAGGTGCCGGATACAGGGCGACAAAGATTGAAGAGCGGGGATCAGCCATACGCCGCAGGCAGGAACGACCGCATTCAATCCGGTAGGTGGTACCGTATGGTGGATCAGGCTATCTTTATTACCGTTGACAATACCTTTTTCAACCGATATAGATTCTTAATCCTATACGCGGTTCCGGATACGACGCATCCTGCCCCTGTATCACCTGGAATTTCCCGGAATTTAAAACCTGCGTCTTTACAGACACAGGACCGAAGCCGGTTTAAAACCCGTAAAATGCCGCTGTATGAATTTACCCAAAAAGATCTGTCAAATGAGAAGACCCTTAACCATATTTAAGCGCCTGGTCATCGGCAATATGATCATCCTTTTTCTAATCGTGATCATGGGTGTTGTGGTCTCCTATAATCTCAGCCGGCTCCAGTCCGTCAACCAGGGGCTGGTTGCGACAAATCAGGAAAGTATATTCACCGGAGAACAGATCATTGGTACGTTTAATATGCTGGTTCAATTTGATGAAAAATATTTTGTAGCCAAGGATGTGGATTATTTGAACCGGTTCAACGAGAAAAAACGGATCCTGGCCGACGAATTCAAAACGTTTTATAGCCTGATGGAGACACCGGAACAAAAAGAACAATTTGAAACAGCTTGGCATGCCTTCCAAATCTACCTGGCATGGTTCGATGAAAAATCAAAAATCATTTACTCTAAAATTTCCTTGGATTTCGAAGTATTAACCCAAGAACGGCGGCCCTACGTAAAACCGGTATTAACTCATCTGAATCAGATTCTTACGACCACCCGGAACATTGTCACCCAAAAAAACCGGATCTCGGGTCAAATGACAAAACAGATCTTCATGGTCACGGTTTTGACCACCCTGCTGACGGTTCTGGTCGGCATGGCCATTACGGTTGTAAACACCCGATCCATACGCAACTCGGTCCAGCGGCTTCAACACAAAACCGAAGAGATCGCCCAGGGACGGTTTGAAGAGATTCAAACCATTAACGGCCCAAAAGAGATACAGGATCTGGCCCTCCATTTTAATACCATGTGCCACAGGTTAAAAGAGCTGGATGAACTCAAAGCCAATTTTATCAGTCATGTTTCCCATGAGCTTCGAACCCCTTTGACATCGATTAAAGAGGCAACGATCATGCTCACAAAAGGATTTTATGCAGATCACCCGGAGAAACAGGATCAATTGCTGGAGCTGATCCACAATGAGTGTCAACGCCTGTTGAATTCGGTGATGCGGATCCTGGACTTTTCTAAAATGGAAGCGGGGAAAATGGAGTATCGGATAACCTGTCTCAATTTACCGGATCTTCTTAGAAAATCGATTTTAAAGCTGGCTCCGCTGGCCCATAAAAAAAAGATCACCCTGGAATTTTCACCCCCGCCGCCGGATCTTCCCAATGTACGTGCAGATGAAGACCGCATCATTGAGGTGTTGGACAATATTATCGGAAACGCCATTAAATTCACCCCCTTTAACGGAAAAATAGAGGTCAATTGTCTGATAAAAAAAGAAAAAAAAGAGCTGTTAGTCCGGGTAACGGACAGCGGTCCCGGAATAGCACTTGAACATCTGGAAAAGATTTTCTATAAATTCAAACAGATTGACAACGATTTAAATACACGGATGGGCACCGGTTTAGGCCTTTGTATCTCTAAGTATATCATCAAGGCGCACGGAGGAAAAATATGGGCGGAAAACATGGCGTCAAACGGCACCAGGGTCTCGTTTACATTGCCGCAATCACCCTAATCCTGTTTTCTTTTTCCGGCTGCACGCAGATCTCCCGGTCTTTTAAGATAACGGCCGACACCCGGTTACAACAGGAATTGGCAGCGATTGAAGCGATGATTAAAAATAAAGATTTCCAGGCCGCATCAACAGCCAACCTGGCAATGTTAAAAAAATATCAAAATAGTTTTAAACCGGGCGATACCGTGACGGCCAACTGTCTGATACAGGCCAGAATCAATCAAAGGCTGCTGGCCCAAGTCCTCTCTGACCATGAACAGAAAGCATCTCTTTTTAAACGGATTCAACAGGACAAGGATAAGCAAAAAAGAGAACGTCAATCCGTCCAGACTTTTAAGGAGGAAATCCATGGGTTAAACAAAAAAATCGAAACACTTGAAAAAGAAAAATCAGAACTTGAAAAACAGATTGAACGGATGAAACAGATCGACCTTAACAAAGATTCCACGCCCAAATCCCTGCAATAGGCAGATGGATTACAGACGTTTTTAGGCCTTTATTTTTCCTTGTGAATTCAGACCGTTTTTTTAAAAGTCTTATGCAACAACGGCGTTTAATCTAATAGCCATTGTATCCCATTTACCCTTGGAGGATATAGAGCGTGAAAACCATACTCATTGTGGACGATGACCCGGCCATTTTAAAAGTCCTTAAAATGCGGCTTGAATTAGAGTCCTACCTTGTGATTGATGTTGAAAACAGTCTTGATGCGGTAACGGCAATGGAGACGCATCCCGTGGACATGGCGATCATTGACTACCAACTGGGAAACGAAAACGGCATTGACCTGATGGAAAGACTCAAGCAGATCCGGCCTAATTTTCCGGTGATTATTCTAACAGCCCACGGGACGATTGAAAAAGCGGTCCAGGCCATTCAAAAAGGGGCCACCACTTA
Source organism: Desulfobacula sp. (assembly GCA_028280105.1). Lineage (GTDB taxonomy): Bacteria > Desulfobacterota > Desulfobacteria > Desulfobacterales > Desulfobacteraceae > Desulfobacula. The sequence goes on from JANQML010000093.1 coordinate 39,268, forward strand.
TTTAACCAAACCCTTTGATGATACGGAGCTGATCCACCATGTCCGGCTCAGCCTTGAAAAAAACAGGCTCACGGAAGAAATCAGATCATTAAAACAGATGCTGCAAGATAAATTCGGTTTTGAAAATATCATTGCCAAAGATGAAGAGATGATTTCCGTGTTAAAAGAAGTGGTCCAGGCTTCAAAAATTGACTCGAATATCCTGCTGGAGGGAGAAAGCGGCACCGGGAAAGAATTGATGGCCAAATCCATTCATGTGGCCAGTGACAGAAAGGATGAACCCTTTATTGCCATCAATTGCGCCGCCATTCCCGAATCCTTGTTTGAAAGTGAGTTGTTTGGCGTCAGAAAAGGGGCATTCACCGGTGCGGACACCGATAAAAAGGGATTTCTTGAAAAGGCGGGAACCGGAACCTTTTTTTTTGATGAAATTTCTGAAATTCCCACCTCTATCCAGGCAAAACTGCTCCGGGCATTGCAGGAGAACGAATTTTATCCACTGGGCGGCAAACAAAAGATCAAGTTTAAGGCCCGGATCATTGCAGCAACCAACAAACATCTTGAGGATGAAGTAAAAAGAAAAAATTTCAGGGAAGATCTCTATTACCGGATCCGTGTCATTCCCATTACGCTGCCGCCTCTAAGAAACCGGCGGGCCTGTATTCCGTTGCTTGCCCATTCGTTTCTGACCCATTTTAAACAGGAGATGAACAAATCGGTCACCCATTTTTCTGATGCGGCCATGAAAAAACTGTGTCAGGCAAAATGGCCGGGCAATATCCGGGAGTTGAAAAATGTAGTGGAGTATTGTGTTGCCATGTCTCAGACACCGATTATTCCCGCAGATCTTGTCATGTTTGGGAAAGAGGAATCTCCGGCCGACTTTAAGCCGTTTAAAGAGGCAAAACTCGAATTTGAAAAAAATTATATTCATCAGCTTCTCTCTCTTACCCATGGGAATGTCAGCCAGGCAGCCAAACTGGCAGGAAAATACAGGGCCGATTTTTATGATCAGATGAAAAAATGCGGATTGAATGCCGAAGACTTTCGAAAGGAGATGTAGGAAATTCAATACACTTTGGCAAACCCTTATTCATTTCAGACAAACCTATTGATAATAAAGAACAATTATCAAAATTCATCTCTTCTTACTTTAAAAATGATTGATTTTTCGTACACCTTGGTCAAGATTAATTTTATAAATGAATTCAAGCTATTATAAAAAAAATCAGCCTCAAGTGTATGATTTTTCATTCACATTCAAAAAAACAGCCTTAAAACCCAATTATACAAAAAAATAAAAGGGATCTTTTAAAATAATGATAACCATCCGGAATAAAAGGCTATTTATATCCATCTTATGGATAAAATAATTTATTTACCCCCCAAAAACAGGTTGGTATCTTTATTGCTGTATATTTTGCAGAAACCCAAAGCAGTCGTCTTAAACCATAGTTCACTCAAGACCGGCTCGAATTTAAATAACCGATTCAAATAAAGGCACCCATGACACAACCCGAACGTAGAAAATCCATTGAAACCCATGTTGAATCCGTTGATCAGCTGAAAACACCCCCTTCACAACTTCGTGAGATGATCCGGATCAATGATATGGAAACCCGTCAATACGTATTTAAGCAGGTTACGGAAACCCAGGATTTTTTCAATGCATTAAAATTGGTTCAGGAAATCTATATTCAGGAAGGGTATGTGGACAAGACCACGGATAACCGCCCGTACCGGATATTAAAAAACCATCATTATGAAGAAACCGCTGTTTTTGTCGGAAAAAAAGAGAATAGAATCGCATTCACCGTCAGCCTGTTTCCGGACGCTCCGTGGGGTCTTCCCATGGATTCAATATACAAGGAAGAGCTGGATCGACTCCGCTCCCAGGGAAGAAAAATAGGTGAAGTGGGGTGCCTGGCCACCCATCCGGACCATCGAAACGGATCACAGAATATTTTAATGCACGGCAACAAGATTATGCTCAAACATGCCATGGAAAAATTAAAGCTGGATGACCTGGTCATCATTGTCCATCCCAAACACGCGCTGGTCTATAAAGAGGTATTGATGTTTGAGGAGATTGACCCGGGAACGGTAAAAGCCTACCCAAAAGTAAACAATAACCCGGCGGTTGCCCTGAGGCTGGATCTTCAGAGGGTGGAGGACAAATTCCGCATCTGTTATAAAGACCATTGTTTTGAAACCGATTTGCACCATTTTCTATTTGTCAAAAACAGTGAAAACCTGGAAATACTGGACCACCCTTCTCCCCGGATACCATTTCCTCCGGACATCCATTCCTATTCATATTGATTCGAGTATTCATCCGGATGCTTGCTCGAGCCCCTGACACTTTTAAACCAATAAAATTGCTTCAGCACTTTTTTCATGCAACCGTTGAGGTAACTATCAGGCGTTATCAACAGAGAAAGAGAACCCATGGAACTACAAGACTATTGCAACGCAATTTCAATTGAAATCAACGCATGCCAAGAGAAATTATCGGCAATTAAAAAAATCGTTGAGGCCGACAGTTCCGGATTGAACGCAAATATTCGACCTTTTATTGAGCAGCTCGATCAGCTTATCGGACAACTGGATCGGAAAATCGTCAAAACGCAGCTGCGTATCAGTCAGAAGGAGATTCTACTATGAAAGAGATCATTGAATATATGGCCCAGGCTTAGGTTGACAACCCTTCCCAAGTAAATGTGAAAGAGATTCGTACCAATCAGACGACTTATTCGCTAACGGCGGAATCAATTTCCGCAGCCACCATCTGAGCGGCTTTCACCGGATCATCCGCATCTTTTATGGGCCGGCCGATAACAATCAGATCAGACCCCAGTTTTACCGCCTGCCCCGGAGTGGTGACCCGCTTTTGATCATCATCTTTCAGCACCGCCCATTTGGGGCGGATCCCGGGAGTTACGGCCAGAAATGACGGGCCAAAGCGTTTTTTAATTGTTGCCGCCTCATTTCCGGAGCAGACAATTCCGGTGCATCCGGCATCTTTGGCCATCCGGGCACGAAGCATAACCAGCTTTTGCAGATCATCGACAAAGTCGTTTTTAAATCCGGCAGCATCCACCATGGCGGCATCATTATCGGTCAGTAAAGTGACCCCGAGCACCCCTGTTTTTCCCTGTCCGCCGTCAACCGCTTTTTTTAGCATGGACACAGAGGAACAGTGAACCGTGACAAGATCGACATTAAGATCCGCCACCCGGGCCATGGCTCGTTGAACCGTGGCCGATATGTCATGGAGTTTGAGATCCAGAAATATCCGGGCGCCGCTCATCTCCTTTACCATTTTAACGACTGCCGGCCCCTGATCAATGAACAACTCCAGACCGATTTTAAACATGCCGACCTGACCGTCCAGCATCTTTACAAAGTCCCGGGTTTCTTTCAGAGAAGAAAAATCCAGCGGGAAGACAATATACTCTTTTCCTTGCTTTTGCATCAGCACTCCTCTTTTTATTAAACAGTTATGAAATTTCATCAGCCACAGGCAAATTTTCCGAGAGGGGAATCTCCTTTTTTATAAACAGGCCTTTGATATCTTCAAGAATCATATAAAGACAGGGGACCATGATCAGGGTAATAAAGGTGGCAAATAGAATCCCGAAGCCCAGGGAGATCGCCATGGGTATCAGGAACCGGGCCTGCCGGGATGTCTCCAGAATAATGGGAGCCAGCCCTCCGCAAGTGGTCAATGTTGTCAGGAGAATCGGACGGAAACGCTGAATGGCGGCCTTTTGAACCGCCTCACGAACCGGTGTTCCCATCCGGTACAATCGATTGGCAAAATCGATCAGAATAAGAGAGCCGTTCACCACCACACCGGACATGGCCACCACGCCAAACAGGCTCATCAGGGAGAGTGAATACCCCATGATCAGATGACCGGCAATGGCGCCGATAATGCCGAACGGAATACAGAACATGATAATCAGCGGCTGGGTATAACTTCTGAACGGAACGGCCAGCAGGGCAAATATACAGGCAAGCGCCATTCCCAGACCTTGCAGAAGAGCGGAGACACTCTCCTTGATATCTGCCTGACGCCCTTTGAACCCATAGGTCAGTCCGGGGAATTTACCCACCAGTTCGGGTAAGATGTCCCGTCTCATATCCCGGACCACGTTTTCCGCCTGGGACGGGGGTCTGACATTGGCCGTCACCCGGATTTCCCGTTTTCCATCGGTTCGTTTAATGGATGTATATGCCCTCCCGGTAAGGGTTCTAACCGCATGCCGCAACTGTATTTCTCCCCCCGGCGCCTGGATGACCATCTCTTCAAAAGTGGATTCGGCCATCCGTTCGGCTTCGGGCAGACGGACCCGGACCGTTACCTCGTTTTTTCCCCGCTGATTGATCACGGCAATTGCCCCCTGGAAGGAGTGGCGAATCTGGTTGGCGACCTCCCGGGAGGTCAGCCCCATCCGCTTCCCTTCCGGGCTCAAGGTAATATCAAACTGTTTTTTTCCTTTGGCAGACCCGTCATCCAGATCATTGACAATGGGATATTCGGCAAGATTCCGGGCCAACTCCTCTCCTGCCCGGTCCAGCATATCTTTATCCCGGTGGCTCAAACTGACGGTAAGATTTTTTCCAGATCCCGGACCACCCCGGTCGGATTCAAAAGTAAGGCTCTCCAGTCCCGGGATATTGCCTGCTTTTTCCCGCCAGATATCCGTTACTGCCGTGGTGCTCAGCGGCCGGATTTCAGGGTCGGTCAAATAAATCCAGACCCTTATGTCATTTTCATTCACCCGGGAAAAAATGCCGGTAGACAACCCTTCCTTCCCGTTTTCTTCAACCACATCTTCCGCTCTTTTTACCAGGTATTGCTCGACTTTCCTCAAGGTTTCAGCTGGTGTTCCAAAGGGTAGGACCGCTTCGCAAAATGCATAGTCAGACTCAATCTTGGGAAACATTTCCATCCCCAGCCTGCCGGAGGCAATGAATCCGGCCGTGGTTAACAACAACGCCAGACCAAAAGCGATCACCGTATACCGGTATTTGAGGAAAACCAGAAGCAGGCCGCCATAGTATTTTTTCACCGATCGCTCAAAAAAGTAACTGAACCCTTCCTGCCACCGCTGGAGGTAGTTGAGCGGAAAAAACAGGGGGCGCGGTTTATGGCTTAAATGAGCCGGTAAAATCAACAGGCATTCAATGAGGGAGACCAGGAAAACGGCAATAACAACAATGGGGACGACTTTGAAAATTTTACCCATAATTCCGGGAACGAATAACAACGGAAGAAATGCCACCATGTTGGTGATTACTGAAAAGACAACGGGGGTGGCAATGCTTCTGGTTCCGCTGATAGCGGCCGTTAAAGCCGGTATGCCTTGGCGCCGGCTTTGATAGATATTCTCACCCACCACGACGGCATCATCCACCACAATTCCCAATGTAACGATAAATGCAAACATGGATACCATGTTGATGGAAAAATCAGTGGTGGACAAAAAAAGAAATGATCCCAGAAAGGAGATAAGGATACCCACGCTTACCCAGAACGCCAGACGAATCTCAAGGAATACGGCTAAAAAGAGGAAAACCAGCCCAAGCCCGAGATAGGCATTGCGAAGCAGCAGATCCGCCCGCTGGGCAAAAATCTTTGACAGATCCCTCAGCACGGTCAACTCAATGCCGTCCGGCAGTAATGCATTGATCTGTTCCACCCGTGCCAGTCCCCGTTCAGCCACCTGGGTGGGGGTCTGATCACCCACCCGGTAAATTTCAATAACCACTGCCCGTCTGCCGTTAAATGACGCCCAGGTATCGGTATCCTCAAATCCTTCTTTTACAACCCCAATATCCTCAAGCAGAATCCGGGAGCCGTCTTCAGAAGTAATAATCGGCAATTCAGCATATTGCCGGGCATAATCCCTTCTGTCTTTTATACGGAGCAGGATATCCCCGCCCGACGTATCGATACTTCCGCCTCCCAGTTCCACAGAGGCCTGAGAAATCGTCCGGGCCACATCTTCAAGGGTAATGCCGTACCGCCTGAGCGTCTGTTTGGATATCTCCACATGGATCTCCCGGTCCCTGACGCCGGCCAGTTCGACTTGGGTAATCCCTTCATCTGCCAGCAGCTCATCCCGGATCTGATCGGCAAGCGCCCGCATGGTGGTCTCTTCGGCGTCTCCGGAGAGTGCCAGCCGAAGCACCTCTCTTTTTCTGGCTGCAATGGATACCTGGGGTTCCTCGGCTTCACCCGGCATCGTGGTGATCCGGTCTATTTCACTCTTAATCTCCTGCCAGAGCCGGGTAATCTCCGTACCTTCCAATGCTTCCACACTAACGGAGGCCACCCCTTCACCGGCGGTGGATCGGATTTCATCGATCCCCTCCAGATCCTGTATCGCCTCTTCAATGGCCATGATAATGCCGTTTTCCACCTCTTCGGGGCTGGCACCGGGATAGACCACGGAAATATTAACCATATCGATGCTGAATTCGGGAAAGACCTCCTGCTTGATATTAAATCCCATGAAAAGCCCGCCTGCCAGGAGGACAAACATAAGCAGATTGGCAGCCACTGTGTTCCCGGCCATCCACGCAATGGGTCCTTTGGGTGATGAAACCCGCTCCTCCGAAGTCATGACCGGCTCCCCGAAGCCGTTTGCAGGGCCATTCCCTCTATCGGTGTCGGCAGAGCCGACACAATCAGGCGGTCACCTGCCCGGATACCGGAGCGGACAAAGACGACGCCGTCTTCCTTCCAGGCAAAATCGACCTGTCTTATTTCCAAACGTCCGTTGTTATAAATCCATACTGTATCATTGTCTCTTAAATAGGTTCGGGGAAGGGAAAACACATTCTCAAGCACCCGGCTCATGATTTTAACCTCAACATGATCATCCAGCAGCAATGGCCCGCCCCTTTCTTTCCGGTTTAAGCCCAGGGGATCATCCACCAGGATAATCACCCCGGCCATTCTGCTGTTGGGGGCCACTCTCCCGGTAAACCGGACCACTCTTCCCGGCCACTCCTGATTCGAAAACCGGGAATGAACAACCACTTTAGATCCGGAAACTTCCCCGGTCTTTATGGCGTCCAGTTTATCCGGCGGTACCTGGGCTTCCACCTGGAACAGATCCACATCCACCAGTGTGGCAAGCATGTCCTGGGCGGTCACCAAAGACCCGATACTAACATTTTTCTCCAGGATAAGGGCATTGAACGGCAGAACCACCTTGGTCCTGGACAGATTGAGCTTCGCGGATTCAAGGTCGGCCCGCGCCCTGTCCACATCGGCTTTGGCCTGGATCAGCTGGGGCTTTCTCAACGCCAGATCGGTCTCTTTAATTTCCCCCAGCCCCGCCTGCTTGATCAAGTTCAGTTCTTCCTTGGCGATTTTCTGGCTGCCCAGTTCAATTTCAAAATCAGATACGGCTTTCTCCAGTTCGCTGGCCGCTTTTTTCACCTCTATCTGATAATCCAGGTCCTCAATTGTCAAAAGAATATCACCCTTTTTCATCAACCCGCCAAGGACAAAATCCGATGATATGGATACCACCTCTCCTGCGACCTTTGATTTGATTACAATCTGCTGATCCGGCTTCACTGTTCCCATGGCATGCACCGTACTTTGATACGTACCCGGCTGCATCTCCACGGTTTCAACCATCACAGCCTGTTTTTTCGGGGGCTGCCGCTTTATTTTCGTCTCTTTTGATTTATAGTATCTGAATCCGCCCACCCCGGCCAGTATCAGGCAGATCGGCATAACTATGCTCATTATTTTTGCCAACAGGGTATATTCTTTCTTAGTGCCGCTCATTTATTGTCACTCCGTAAACCGTCAATTCTATCTTCATCCGATCCTTTATCTATCAGCCAGCCAAGCGCTGCATAAAGCCCGATCCTCTCTTTTAAATAGGTTGCCTTCTCCCGGATCAGTTGCCGCTCGAGAAACTCAATTCGGCTCCAGACCGTCAAATAGTTTAAATAAGAACTCTGGCCGTTTCGGTACTGCAGCATGGCATCCTTTAGTGTCAGTCCGGCCAGCGCCAGTTCTTCCTCTAACAACCGGATGAAATCCTCTTGTTTGTCAATGCTCACCAGGCTGTCTTCCACCTCACGGATGGCCTGGGATACGGTTTGCACATATAATTGGACCTGCTCCCGGGCAACGGCCATTGTCCGCTCAACTTCAGCCTGCCTTAAACCGGCATCAAAGATAGGTCCCACAATATCGGCTGCCAGGCTGGCAACCCAGTTTTGAAACAGCAAATCAAGTTCTCCGCTGGAAAAGAGGGCCTGTGCAGAGAGGTTCAACGACGGCAACCGGTCCGCCTCCGCTTCCCGCACATCCTGTCCGGCCGCCTCAACCCTTAGCCACGCGGCCTGGATATCAGGTCTGTTATTGAGCAAATCCGCCGGTATCCCCACGTCCGGAAGCGGTACAGGTTCAGGCAGCACCTGGGTAGTAACCGTTATCGAACCCATATCGGTTTTACCGGACAGAACCGCCAGGCTGTTGAGCGAAAGCCGTTCATTTCTTTCAACCAATGGTTTCTGGCTGCTCGCCTCTGCAAGGGCTTCCCGCTGCTGGGACACATCAAGCGCATTGGCCTGCCCGTTGGAAAATCTCAATTTCTGGAGTTCTAAAAGCGTCCGGTTGATTTCAACCTGCTGATCCAGAATCATCCCTTCATTTCTGGCGGCAATCACATCAATCCACGTCTGAGCAGCCTGGGTGGTCACCGTTATGATTCTATCCGTCAGATCCAGTTTCGCTGCCATCAGAGCCAGCCGTTGGGATTGCTCTCCAGCCTCAAACTCCCCCCAGATATCTGCCGTAAACGAAGAGGTCAATCCCGCATCCCAGGAGTGGCTGCCGTCATGGGAACGATTCGAAGCTGTGCGTTCTTTTCTTTCTCTTCTCTGTCCCCCCAAAGAAAAATCAAGATCCGGAAAAAAAGAGGATTGCTCTTTTTTAAGGTTGGCTCTTTCCCGTTCAATTCTTGATTCTAAAGTTTTGATATCAAAGTTGTGGGATTGAACCTGTTCAATCAAACCGGTCAGTTCCTCATTGCCAAAGACTTCCCAGAAACGTTCTCCCCTACCGACTGGGTTGGATGCCGAATGCTTTGCTGTTTGGCTGAAAGATGGGGGTATCTGTGACTCAGAAGGAAGAACGGGTTCTGTTTTCAGTGTCCTGCATCCGGATAAAAGCAATACCGGGATCAGCAAAACAGATATGGCAACTTGATTCATGTTTCCTTTCCAGATGATTCAAACCCCGGCCTGACCTGGTCTATCCATCCTGCTTAAATTTATGACCGGACCCCCCGGGTATTCTTTGTCGGAAGAAACCGGCCAGGGTCATGTTTTATCAACGGCAGGGAATATTCCCTGTTCTGTTGTTAATATTCTGCGGATACCCTAATCCACATTCACAAATATGGCAATACAGATCCCAAAAGATTTAAGAGCCGGTCTCATATCAGGTTCGGCCGCTCCGGAACCGGCATAATCGTAAATGAACAACTAAATTAGCAATCCGTGTGCCATTGTTAAAAAACTTTTTATCTATTTAATAATACACTTTTTTTAAAAAAATAAGAATAGCAGCCGATCCGAGCAATGGATACAAATTACCCGGACCTCAACGACAAATAGGTATTTTTTACTCATCTTTTCCCGATTTGCTCTTTGCCTGTCAACAGTTGACTCCTTTTTAATAATATTCTAGGATTCTCTCACCTCATTGATTGTAGACCCATCTGTCTTCATTATTATTTTTTTACCGGCATCTTTTGAGTTAACTTTAATTTAAAAATTTTTGTGCAACCTTAGGTTAAGGTTTACAAAACTGATAAGGATTGGTACTGATCTCATCATGGTTAAAACGGCAATTATAGAAGATTCAAAGGCCCTTTCAGGTCTCTACGCAGCCTATCTCAAAGATTCTGAATTCAATGCCCGCATCTTTGAATCAACGCCTTCGGACATCGAACGGCTGATTAAGGAGGGAGGATTCAAACTGGTTGTCTGCCCGGGTTTTCCCAAATACCAAACCGGCCCCCGGATTGTCCAGACCATAAAATCCGATTCAAACCTGTCAAAAACGGCCATTGTCATTTCCACCAGCATGCAACAAGAGTGTGTCCGCTCCGAATGGGATTTAAGGGATATCGACAGTCTTCTGATCAAACCTTTTGATCAGAAGACGCTCAAAAAGACCTTGTCAGATGCGGTTTCCAACAGCCCGGCACAATTACGGGAAAATCCGTTTGCCCTGGTCATTGATGACTCCAAAGCGGTTCGAAACCGTTTGTCATCCTATTTAAACGCACTGGGATTTGATGTTGAAACCGCATCGGACGGGATGGACGGACTCAAAGCGGTTTCGGAAAAAAGACCGGACCTGATCCTGGTGGATGTTGAAATGCCGATATTAAACGGATTCGATTTTTGCAGGCAACTGTCACGGGAACCGGAAATTAAAAGCATTCCCACCATTGTTGTCAGCGGAACCATTGATGAAAAACAGTTCAGAAAAGGATTCAGATCCGGTGCCATTGATTTTCTGCAAAAACCGGTCTCCCAGCCGGCCCTGGCTGCAATCATCGAATCGGTCTCTGTAAGAGATAGCCATCGTTCAGACGGCACCACCATGATTTTAAGCCGGGACACCACATTGACATCCATTCTCAGCAAATCCCTTAACTTCCTGAATTCCAGTATCAATGTCACCGCCACCCTGGAGGAACTGGAGACTTATCTGTGCGTGACCACCCCGGATATCGTTATTCTGGATTTAAGTGACAGCACGGAAAAACTGACGATATGCCAACAGGTCAGAAAAATACTTGGCAATGATTCAACCGTCATTATTGCCGTTGCCGATGAATCTGACCGGGATACCATGTTTCAGTGCTTTAGGTTCGGGGCCACTGAATTTATCATCAAACCCTTTGGCCGGGACGAGGTCAAAGCCCGGATTGAAAACCATATCAAGATAAAACGGCTCCAGGATGAGCTGGTGAAAAAAAATAGAATCCTGGAGGCGCTGGCGTATAAAGACAAACTCACCGGCCTGATGAATCGTCGTTTTTTTGATAATGCAATAAAAGACGAACTTGACAAAGCCCGGACCGCCCGGACCGATCTCACCTTTTTAATGGCCGACCTGGATAACTTCAAACGGGTGAATGATGATTTTGGCCATGATATCGGTGATATGGTCTTAAAAGAAGTGGCGGCAATGATCATGGACAACGTGCTGGAAAAAGCCATCCCCTGCCGGTACGGGGGAGAGGAATTCTGTATCATTTACCCGGATACACCGATATCGGAAGCATTAAAGAACTGTGAAAAAATAAAGCGGTATTGCAGCGTCAAACCCATTTCCCAACACCGGATCTACCAGACCTTCAGCGGCGGCCTGGCCTCTTTTCCGCAAACCAGTACCGCCGAGATGCTGATGCTGCATGCCGATGCCTGTTTATATAAAGCCAAGGAATCCGGGAAAAACAAAATAATTGCTCAGCCCGTTCAGGAATGAGCCCTTTAAACCATCAACCCTGAATCAGGAAAAAATGACCATGACAGCTAAAGAGAAAAACATATTGACCATGCTGGTTGAAAATGAACCCGGTGTAATGGCCAGGATTGCAGGACTGTTTGCCGGACGGGGGTATAATATCGAAACCATCAGCTCAGCTCCCACAGCTGATCCCAAAATGTCCCGAATCACGATTGCCACAAAGGCCACCCCGCTCCAGCTGGAGCAATGCATGAAGCAGATCAAGCGCCTGGTCAATGTTGTCAAACTCCGTGACATGACCGGGAAAATGGCCATAAAAAGGGAGATGGCCTTGATCTGCGCGGCCCATACACCGGAAAATAAAAACAGCCTGGATAAAATCATTGCCACCTATAACGGAGTCGTCATGGATCAGGCCGAAGAATCAACCACATTTGAAGTCAACGGGAATCAGAATACGGTGGACCGGTTGATCGATGAACTCAAACCCTTTGGCATCAAAAAGATGGCGCGTTCAGGTATTCTGGCATTATACAAGGAGTCGGAACTGCACTAATCCAAACGGGTGGCTGCGCCAATTTGCATGGAACCGAACGCAAATGGAACCGGTTCTCTAATTACCCGTTATGCCCGATCAGATGTACCAGGCCGTCCCATTTGCCCACCTCCCGTTTCCGGCGGAAAAAAAGGATACCGGATCAGACCTTAACTCCTCGTAAGATTGCCGCAAGGCTCGTCTGCCGTTCAGGTTGTTGGGTTCCTCACTCATGGACCGGTACAATTTTTCCATATCTTTTCTCAACTCATCCAGTTGTACCATCAGGTCTTTTAAAGGATGATCGATTCCATTTTCAGGTGCTGGTGCGGATTCGGACAGGTCAGGGGCAGCAAGGGGCTGAATCACTGGGTTCAAACCGGATTCCGGTGTCATTTCACTCTCTCCCCTGGGCGAATGGGTTGCCAGATCGATTTGATGGATCGACCCCACATTTCCGTTTTCAAATAAAAACACCCCGGTTCTCTGCATCTTCCCCTGCAGGGTATTATCCGCCTCCACCACATCAATGGTTGTGGCGGCATAATCAAGATAAATGGCACCCAATCCGGCATCTTTTAAAGAGATAAGCCGGTCCTGCCCGTTTTCGTCCTTTGTCCACACCGACAACTGGGAAAAAATAGCATCGTTTTCGTCAATCCAGTTATTCTGGTCCTCATCATATGCTGCCAGCTCTTTAAAACCATTTCCCGTGCCCGGTCCGAACAACTCAGACCCGTCATTGATTACCTGATCGTTGTTTTTATCAAATGCCAGGAATCCACTGCCCTGACCTGCAAAGTTGATCTGTTCGGCAGTACCGTCAGAATCCAGGTCAAACTCAAACCGGGCATCGGTCAACTGCGGTACGTTTCCATCCAGGCTGATGACCAGCGGATCAATGAGGGTCCCGTCCGCCCGCTGCCGCTGGGCAAAAATTTCTTCTTCCTCTTTGGAAAGAAAGGTCCGGTCCAGGGAGATGTCCAGTGAGAAATCGATCACCCTGCCGTCTTCAGTGATCACGTTGCCAAAGGAGGCAAACCGGACCTGCTCTTCTTCAATCCGTGTTGTTACTCTATTGATTGACATGCCCCATCGGGAGAATGATTGCAATTGTATGGCCGGCGGGTTCATGATCCGGGCCTCTCCCTGATCAACCGGACGGATACTGTCACCATCGGATAATACCTGGCCGGAGGGAATACGTGACCCCTCTTGCAGTTCAAATCTGCGAATGGAAATTCCCCGGTTTAAAACCCCTTCGACCATGCGTTCAACCACCTGTTCTCCCGAATACTCGGTGATTTGTCCCGAAGCTATATCCTGAACCGATGAACGGCTGGAAACATGAGCGGCGTAATTCGACCGGTATTCCAAACTGCGGCCCTGACGGATGCTGACCCGGTCCGAAACCACCTGGGTGATATTCGGGCCGGCCGGGCGTCCGAACCGGGGACGCCGTGATATCTGCTGAGTAACCTGTTCAGATTCCTCTCTTCTAAATGAAAACGATTCCAGCTTTTCAGACTGGCTCTCAGACAACAAAGAAACTGTAGCATTTGAGATTTTCATTTCAAGCTCCCTCCCTGGAATTGATTGGCTTTTATTCTATCATTTCGGATGTGTGGCGAAAGATTCGAACATTAATTGTGCGAACCATACTTAAACTCATCGGCATATTTTATGATTACTAAAAATAAAATTTAAATTATTAAGATAGTTAAACGTCTCAATCATCGGTGTTACCCTTTAAGATAAGGGTTGAAACCGTTTGAGAATTAATGATATCTATGAGATTGTTTTAAAAATCGCATTGAACACGAATGAAACACAATGCTAATATAAACATTGTATATACAGTATGAGTTATCAAGCCATTGAACATATTGCCGCGGGCCAGTTTAAGGCGGCCAGGGAGAGGCGTGAAATTTATCAGGTATACCTGGCCACCTGTGTCGGCGTTGCCCTGTATGATCAAACGGTTAAAGCCGGAGGAATTATCCATATCCTGCTTCCCGAGCCGCCGGGGGTGTCAACCCCTCTTTTTCCGGAAAAATATGCTTCAACCGGTATTCCCATGTTAATCAACGAACTTCTTGACGCAGGCGCCACACCGGAAAACATCAAAGCCACCATTGCCGGCGGTGCCCTGGTGGGACCGGTCAGCCGGCAGGATATCAATCTGGATATCGGCGGGCGGACCACGGATATTGCCATGGATGTTTTAAAAAAAGCCGGAATCAAAACCATCAAATCCGAAACCGGGGGATTTTTCACCTGCACACTTGAACTGGATATGGCAACCGGCGACACCCGGATCAAACCGGCCTGGGATATCGACCGTCCGTTGAGCAAACCGTTTTCCACTCCCACTGAAGCGGATATTAAAACCACCATCGACCAGCTCAAACCCATTCCCCAGACCGCATTGAAAATTTTACGGATGTTTCAATCCAATGCCGGGGATATTTCAGATATTGCCGGGGTTCTGGGTAAAGACCAGGTGCTTTCGGCCAAAACACTTAAAATCTGCAATTCAGCTGTTTTTTCAGGCACCGTTAAAATCGACTCTTTAAAAGATGCCGTGCTGCTGATGGGAGAAAACCTGCTGATCAAGTCCGTGATAACGGCAGCGGTCCAAACCTACTATAACCAGACCGGTTCTTCCGGGTATTCACTGTGCAAGGGCGGTCTGTTCTTCCATGCGGTCGGGGTGGCAAAAATGGCAGATATCATCGCAGAAAGATGTGAGATATCACGGCCGGAACTGGCCTATACGGCGGGCCTGCTCCATGATATCGGCAAGGTGGTACTGGACCAGTATGTTGCCGAGTCCACTCCTCTTTTTTTCAGGCAGATCATTCAGGAGCACGAAGATTTTATAAATTCGGAAAAAAAACTGCTGGGAATCACCCATTGTGAGGCCGGTTCCATGCTGGCCAATCAATGGAATTTTTCAGACAGCCTCAAAGAGATCATCCATTTGCACCACTCACCCATGCTGGCTGAAAAAAACAAGGATCTGGTGTATACCATCTATCTGTCGGACCTTTTGATAGAAAAGTTCGGCCCGGGGCTGGATCTGGAAAAAACCCAGACCCAATGTTATGAAAACGCCCTGAATCATCTGGGCCTTAAACCGGCGGATCTGCCGGAACTGCTGGATGAATTTCCGTTAAACGTATTTACAGACGAAAATTTTTAACCCATCAATTTTAACCATCAAAGAGACCACCATGTCTGAAACCGACAAGAACAAACTGCTTCGACGGCTTCCCGGCGTAGATCATTTGCTGGCACTGGCCCAAAAAGAAGAACGGTTTGAACCGATTCCCCGAAGCGTGATACTGGCATCCGTACGAACAGCCATTGATTCCATCCGGAAAAAAATCCTGGACGGCAAGACGGACGAAATCACGGTAACCCTTGTCCTTGAGGCTGCTTACAAAACCGCATCTGAAAAAATCGCCCCCAACCTTGTGAGCCTGATCAATGCCACGGGTGTGGTGCTGCATACCAACCTGGGACGGGCACTGCTGTGTGAGGAAGCACTGGATAATATTCAAACCGTTGCCCGGACCTATTCCAATCTGGAACTGAACGTTAAAACCGGTAAACGGGGAATCCGGTATCAGGCCGTGGAAGAGTTGATCTGTGAGCTGACCGGCGCTCCCAGCGCAATTGCGGTAAACAACAACGCAGGTGCGGTTCTCCTGGCGCTGAACACCATTGCCGAAGGCAAAGAGGCGGTGGTGTCACGGGGGGAACTGGTTGAGATCGGGGGATCTTTCAGGGTTCCGGATGTGATGGCAAAAAGCGGCGGCATTCTCAGGGAGGTCGGTACGACCAACCGGACCCATCTCAGGGATTATGAAGGTGCGATAAATGAAAAGACCGGGCTCTTTCTCAAGGTTCATGCCAGTAATTATAAAATCCAGGGTTTTACGGCAGATGTACCCCTAAAGGAACTGGTCGACCTGGGCCACTCAAAAGGCATTCTCATCATGGAAGATCTGGGCTCCGGCACCTTGATCGACTTTTCCCAATACGGTCTTCCCAGCGAACCCCCGGTATCGGCATCGGTAAAAACAGGGGCCGACGTGGTCACATTCAGCGGGGATAAACTGTTGGGGGGCCCCCAGGCCGGTATCATTGTCGGCAACAAAGAGACCATCGACCGGATAAAAAGCAATCCCATGACACGGGCGCTGCGCATCGACAAACTCACCCTGGCGGCCCTTGAATCCACATTACGGCTCTATCTGGATGAAAAAGAGGCGATGGAAAAAATTCCCACCCTCCGGATGCTCACCATGGACCCGGGCCGGATCCGAAAAAAGGCAGACAGACTTCTGGCAGCGGTTAAAATGCATGCCGGGTCCGTTGTCACGGCCGAGCTGGCAGATATGAACTCACGACCGGGCGGCGGTTCGTTCCCCGAACTCATGCTCCCCACCCGGTGTGTCACCCTGTCATCCGAAACCCTATCTGTTTCCGGCCTTGAAAAACGGATGAGACTGTCAAATCCCGCCATCATCGGCAGGATAGAAGATAACCGATATATCCTCGACCCCCGGACCATTCAGGACGGGCAGGAAGAGATCATCGCAACAACCCTATCACGGATACTGGACCCAAATGCTCCCTAAATTTTACTCCAAAGAAGTACACTTCCTGAAAACAGACTCGGATCTGACCATCACACCGCCGGATCATTTTTTTTGTGATCTGATTTCCTCACGGACAGGTTCGCTGACCCGGTTCAAAAACCGGCTGCAACAGACAAAGATCCCGGGTAACCGTTTCCTGTGCGCAACCATGGAATTGGCATCCGATATCCCGGACCCGGACAGGGAGAAGGTAAAAACAACGTTTGAGAACACGTTCAATCTTGTCTTGGATAATGAAAGGGGAATCTGGGAATACCTGGGCGATCTGTCATTCATCATCGCCTTCTGGGACAATGAAAACACCCAAAAGGCCTCCGAGTTAATGGTCTCTTTAAAAAATAAAATGTCCGGCGCATTGAAATCATCCATTCTTGTGGGAGTGGCTCGGTTTCCCTTTCATGATTTTACCCGGTCCCAGACCGTTGACAATGCAATTAAAGCCATTGACCATGCCGCCTTTTTCGGACCGGACACCCTGATCCATTTTGACGGGGTTTCACTGAATATCAGCGGCGACCGGTTTTACCAGACCCATCAATTTGAGATGGCCCGGACCGACTATTTAAAAGGCCTTGAGATCAAACCCAATGATATCAATCTGATCAACAGCCTTGGGGTCTGCTACGGGGTGGCAGGAGAGCTTGAAAATGCGCGGACCGAATTTGAACGGGCCTTAAAAATCAACGCCAAGGAAGTGATGGTGATCTACAATCTCGGACTCATCCACCGAATTGAAGAGGATCTTGACAAAGCGATCCTCTACCTGAGAAAAGCCCGTGCCATCAATGACCGGATTTTTGAGGTGGAGCTGTTATTGGGCCACCTGCTCTTTTTAAAGGGTCTGCATGAGCAGGCATTGCCCCACCTTGAAACGGCCATCCAAATAGACGATACATCAGCAGCCGCCTTTCGGTTAAAAGGGGAGATTCTTTTGGCGGACAGACAACCGGATGAGGCGGCAAAGGCATTTAACCGGGCAATCAAAATCAATCCGTCCGATGCAACATCCCTTTCCGGATATGCAAAATGCCTTGAGATTCAGAATAAAAACCTGACCATTGCACTCTCGTTTGCTAAAAATTCCATTGCCCTTGAACCGGATAATACCCTGTTTCAGCAGCGCCTGAATACGATCCGGGAAAAAATTGACGGACTGGAACCGCCGGAACAGATTAAGACCGCATAACCAAAGAACCGGACAATTCGCTGGAGTCATATGAAAGAGCTGATCCTGGAAACGCTTGCACAGAGCATGAATGTCAAGCAGGCATTTTTCAACACCTATACAGATACCATCCAGTCCTGCGCCCTGGCCATGGCGGACGCATTAAAAAACGAAAATAAGATCCTGCTGTTCGGTAACGGCGGCAGCGCCGCCGACTGCCAGCATATTGCCGCTGAATTTGTGAACCGGTTCCAGATGGAACGCTCCCCGCTGCCGGCCCTAGCACTGACAACGGACACCTCCGTGATCACCAGTATCGGCAATGATTATTCGTTTGATGATATCTTTTTCAAACAGATTCAGGCCCTGGGTCAGAAAGGAGATATGGCCATCGGCATTTCCACTTCAGGCAATTCCCCCAATGTACTGAAGGCGGCCCTCGAAGCAAAGAAAAGGGGCTTGTCAACAATCGGGTTTTCCGGCAGCAAAGGGGACCTTCAAACCATCTGCGATTATCCGTTCTGTGTGGATTCACCGGTTACCGCCAGAATCCAGGAAGTCCATATTCTTCTGGCTCATATCCTGTGCGACCTCACGGAAAGGATGTTGTTCAATGGCTGATATCAACTGCCCGGGCAATCAACTGGACTATGGCAAGCTGTCGACCTATTCCATCAAGGATCGGAAAAGCAAGGTCAATATCAGAGATTTTTCAACCGCCTGGGAAAAGGGCGGCAGTTTTAAATCTTTTCTTGATACCCTGCCGGCCATTCTTGCAGGCAATGACCTGCGGGAGGTCATTGCCGCCGTCAGCCGGGCAGCCAAAAACAACAAACAGGTCTGCCTTGCCATGGGCGGCCATGTCATCAAAACCGGGATGTCCCCGATTCTCATCGACCTGATGGAAAAAAAAGTCCTCACGCTTCTGGCCATGAACGGGTCAGGCATTATCCATGATCTTGAAACAGCCCTCACCGGGCAGACCTCTGAAGATGTGGCTGCCTCCTTAGGTTCAGGCAGTTTCGGTATGGCAGAAGAAACCGTTCATTTTTTAAACCAGGCCATCGCAGATGCCAAGGATCAGGAGATGGGTCTGGGAGAAGCCGTGGGAAAGATGATCCTTCAAGAGGAGATGCCCCACAGAAACCTGAGCCTCACCGCCAGTGCCGCTGCCATGGAGATTCCTTTGACCGTGCATGTGGCCATGGGGACCGATATCATCCACATGCATCCGGATTTTGACGGGGCGGCCTGCGGGGCAGCCTCCCACAAAGACTTCAGGCGCTTTGCCGCCCGGATTGCCCGGCTTGAAAACGGCGTCTATATCAATGCCGGTTCCGCCGTGATCATGCCTGAAGTCTTTTTAAAGGCCGTTACCCTGGTCAGGAACCTGGGTCACGCCCTGGATGACTTTACCACGGTGAATCTTGACTTTATCCGCCATTACAGGCCCATGACCAATGTGGTCAACCGCCCCACCCTTGGCAAAGGCAGAGGATATTCCATTGTCGGCCATCATGAGATCTTAATCCCCTTGATTTGTGCAGGTGTCATCGAAGCTCTATAAGGAATCCAATATAAAATGCGTCAACCCAATCTTATCCTTACCGGGTTCATGGCAACCGGCAAAACCACGATTGCCAAACGACTTGCCAACCAGCTGAACTATGAGTGGATCGATACCGATGAGATGATTGTGCAACAGACAGGACTATCTGTTGCGCAAATTTTTCAAAAAAAAGGGGAACCGGTGTTTCGAGCGCTGGAAAAAGACCTGGCCCAACACCTTTCAACCCGACAGGGCCTGGTCATTTCAACCGGCGGGGGAATGCTGCTGAACCCGGAAAATGTATCGCTGCTCAGTCAAAACGGGCAAATTTTCTGCCTGACGGCATCCCCGGAAGAAATCCTCCGGCGCATTTCAGATGATACCCATGCCAAACGTCCGCTGCTTGAATCCCCAGACCCCATGAACCGGATTAAAACACTTTTAAAACAGCGGGAAGAAGGATATGCCCGGTTCACCCAGATCGACACTTCGGGGAAAACACCGGAACAGGTGGTTTCACTTATCATGGATCTAAAAACAACCCGTCAGGCGGGTGATTAGCTGATCTATAACAGATATCGAAAGCGCAAGGGTCAGGCGCTAAACATCTGCTAGCACTTTAGATCTTAAAAACAGATTAAACAATTGAATTTATTGAAAATGATTGGTGGAGGCGGCGGGAGTTGAACCCATGCCCTACCCCTATTAACAAGGGTTTCAAAGGTTGGTGCTAAACATGCGCTAACCTTTAATATGCTTGAACCCCATTTTTTAATAACAGTCTTGGTAAAATATCATCCAAGTTTAAAACGTCTTTATCCTCCAATTCAATGAGGTTGAAATCATATTTTTTGTACAGATCAAGTTTTTGCTTTTTCCTGGACAGGTATTTTTCATTGTTTTCATAGCCCCAATACTCAATATAAACTTTACCCGTGGGGATATAAAAGTCTGAATAGACATCTTCCTCTATCGGCAATTTTCGTTCATATGCATGGACTATCTCAGCCATATAGAGCCAGTTATCAATTATCATCTCGGCTTTGGATCTGACAAAATGACCATCTGTGGCACGATGTTTTGCCACAAACTTTTCTCTGAAATCAGCTTCAGCTGGTTTGATTTCTTCATTAACCGGCGCATCTCCTTCTATGGTTCCCCCGATATCTTTTACAGAATTTATGAATATCTTTGATTTTATAATGGACTCAGGCCATCGAATATACGGTATTCCAGATTTTTTATCCTCATCCTGTAGACCACCCTGCCTTTTTCCCTGTATTGTTATGCGCCATCCTTTCAGTCCTTTTTGCGCCCATCCCAGTTCTGAAAAAAGATAGTTTATTTTGTTCGCAGAAAGTTTGAATGTCTTTCCAATGGCTGTCGCTGTTATCAAGGTTTCTTTTCCAACATCGTCAAGGGTAAAATTTTCCGGCCAGGTAATATACTTTCCGTATTGTTTACTTGTTACAAATTTGCCGCCAATTTTGACACCTTGATCTGTCAAGCACCATAATTTGTCCTTTTTTTCAATCAAGCCCTTTTGAAGCAGTTGAGCAAACATTTCTTTAGCTTCGATTTTGTGTTTTTTTGCCAATGCTGTTGTTGAAATTTGTTTCACAGATTTTTCCATCTTAGAACTCCTCATTTTTTAATTGGCAATCTGTTTACAAGGTTTTTCATGAGTTTTAGATCTTCATATGAAGTTTTTTCTAATTTGCTGACGATATCTGATATGATTTTCGTGCTTTCAATTTTCTTTGATTCCTTTCCGGTCCTTAATTGATCGCCGATAGTTAGCATTTCTATGTAACTTTTTTTAAAATAATCGGCTATTAAAATACGTTTTTCCTCTGAAAAGCCTCTTTCACCTTTAAGATAAGAATTAAAATTAGGTCTTTTAAATCCTAAATCGTCTGCAATTACACTTTGTTTGATTTGATTTTCTTTTATCAAATGCAAAACACATTTTCGAAATAAATTAGCGGGATTCATAACTATTATCTTTAAATGGTAATCGATTAAAAATCAATTTACGAAAAATGGTAATTTTTTATTGATTTAATTTTCATTTATTGATAATAAAATTTTTATAAGATCATAAATCATGTTAAAAAATTATCAAAGGACTCACCATGACCAGAGACGAAGCAATAGAAAGAATTCGGCAAGTCGTTTCAAAAGAGCATCAGGCTAAAATTGAATCAGATCCCATTACAGGCAAATTCGGTTCATATGCTGAGATGATAGGCGGCGTTCGCGCTATCCTCGGAATGCTTGCCGATGCTGAGAGAGCTAAAAGGGAGTATCAGGATAATAAAAGATAAAGGATAATCAAATGAAACTGGAATCATACGATTATTACATAGTGGCAACATCCGGTGGAAAAGATTCAATTGCATGTATCCTCTATCTGCTTTCATCTGGCATCCCGGCTAAGAAAATCGAACTTTGGCACCATCTTGTTGATGGTCGCGAAGGGTCCACTCTGATGGACTGGCCCATTACTGAGGACTATATCAGAAAGTTCGCCAACGCCTTTAGTATAAAGCTTTTCTTTTCCTGGAAGCAAGGGGGTTTTGAACGAGAAATGCTAAGAGAAAACCAAAAGACTGCACCCACCATATTCCAGGCTCCAGACGATGATAACATCATTGAATGCTCATGCGGCGGTATCCGGGGGAAAGAAAACACCCGACGTAAGTTTCCACAGGTCACGGCGAACCTATCTCAAAGATGGTGTTCTGCATACTTGAAAATAGATGTCTGTACCGCTGCAATCAACAACCAGAAACGGTTTTTGAATAGGCGAACACTTGTCATTACAGGGGAACGGGCTGAGGAATCAGCGGCCAGGTCAAAATATAAAGTGTTCGAGCCAGACCGTTCAGACAATCGGAACGGGAAAAGAATCAAGCGGCACGTGGATCACTGGCGGCCGGTGCATCTTTGGGATGAAAAAGAGGTCTGGAAAATCATTGAGAAATTCAAGGTTAATCCTCATCCAGCTTATCGCCTGGGTTGGGGGCGGCTATCCTGCATTTCTTGTATTTTCGGAAGTAAAAACCAGTGGGCAACTTTGAACAAGATTGCTCCAGGTCGGTTTCGACGCATCGGTGCCTATGAAAAAGAATTCGGGGTGACCATCCATCGGAGCAAGTCAGTATACGACCAGGTTGTCGAGGGGTCACCTTATTCAGATCTGGACCCGTCCATTGTAAAGGAAGGCCTGGGAATAACTTTTAACAACGATATCATATTGAATAAGTGGGAACTCCCTGCCGGTGCTTTTGGCGAAAATGCAGGGCCTACCTGATTAAACTATATGATGTAAATACCTTCGCCAAACGGCGAATTTTAACCATAACAAAGGAGTTTATCAAATGATCGCAATTATCACAGGAACCCTTGTAACAGCCAAGATCAAACAACCCAATGCCGGACAGGATTTCAAACCCCATCAGGCCATCGGTCTTCTCCAGATCGAAGACGGAGAACCGGATCTGGTCAAAATCAAAGACATGGATTTAACCCGGACCTACAAACCCAACACCCCGGTTAAACTCAAATGCTCCATCAATCACTGGAGCAACAACAGCATGTCCGGCAACGCCATCAAAGTACTGGATGTCCTATGATTGACGGCGAATCCCTAATCATCATCGAGTTTATCTCAGGTGTCGAAGGGGCTGACATGTTCAATTTCTTTTTCAGTCTCATATCAGCCGGCGGTTTTCTTTGCTTTATCCCCATCGCCATCATGAAACTGATTCAACGCGCATAAGCTTTTGGGAGGAAATATGGGCGCTTTTATAACAGAAACCCTAATGATGAACGGCCTTATGGGCCTTGCAGGAATGATCATCCCTACCCTTTTCTGGTACGGGGTCATCCGCAACATTTAACTTTTAAAAAAGGAAGGTAACACATGAAAAAAATCTTTAACGCATTACAACTGACAACCCTTGGTATTTTCGCAACTTTTATGGCATCACCTGCCCACGCAACCCTCGATACCAGCGGCGTAACCGTAGACACAGCTGCCTTTTACGCCATTGCAGCTCTTCTGCTCGGTGCCCTGATCGGATTCTGGGCGGTAAAACGGGGCCTTGGCCTGTTGGGCAGATAAACCTTTAACTCCATATTTCTTCCTGAATCCAAAGGGTGGGTGAACAATTCACCTGCCCTTTTTTAATAGGTGACTTATGAAACAACTACTTTATTTTTTAATTGGTTTTTGCCTGTCAATAACGATTATAGCCTACTCCTATTCAGAATGCATTGACATTGAAAACGAACCCAACTCGCCATCTGAAAATTATCCGAATGCTGAATTGGGAGATTATCCTACCACCGATTTTGACAGCACACTTACAATAAAATCAGATATTTTAAATTCATTGCTTGCTCAGGGCAAACATATTATTCACTCCTTACTGGTTATTCAAGGCGGTCCAAATCCCTCATACGGTTATGTTTATATTTCCTATGCTGATTGTGATAACCGTGAACCGGACTGTGATAACCCACCAAGAAAAGATAGATATTTCCCTTGGTATGTTCAAGGCTCAGCCCCGGATGGAGGGGGAATATGTGACAATCGTCAAGATAGAGACGGCGACGGTATCCCGGATGATGAAGATCTATACCCTGACGACCCCGCTCCGTTTAACGTTCAAATGATCTCCTATCAAACGGCTGATGGAACAAACAACAGTGAACATGTCAGAGAGTGCTATCAGACCGATAGGGGTGATGTCTATTGTGTAGGTGCCGACTATGATCCGGATAAACCCAATAACCTGCTTCAAAACGCCCCTTGGATACCTTACGAAGATTCCAACAGCTCTTCAGGCTCTCCATCTGGTCCGCCAACCGTTTCAAACCCGCCCGAAGTAAACCCCCCTGGTTCAGGGGAACAAAACGTTCAGGGCGGTGAACAAAGCACGGGCAGCGAAACCGATAACCAAGCCCTTAGGGGCGTAATGGATAACACCGGTAAAACCGCCACCAATACAAGCCGAATGGTTGATTACATGAAAGAGATGACCAGGGCCATCGTAAATATGGACAGGAATATAACCCGTTTAGGCACCCCCGGTGGATCAGGATCAGGCGACGGATCAGGCGGTGGTGACGGCACCGGAGATGAACACTCCAACGACGACATCATAGAAAACGACAATCAAAATCTACAACAATTAAAACAAGATGCCCAAACCGGCTTGGGACAGATGGAAAACGCCGCAGAATACAACCCGTCAGACTTTGACGGCAATCTCGTTGAAGGCGTGGACTATGACGAAATCACCCCCCTTGAAGACGAGCCCTGGTTGACCACGTTCATATCAAACAATCCCTTGACCCAGGCGTTCAGCAACTCCGGGTTCAACACTTCCGGTTCCCGGTGTTCAGAAACAGTTGACCTTCAAGCCTGGGGCTTGGGTACTCACACCCTGAGCCTGTGTGAGTTTCAATCCGAATTCCAAACCGCCGGTGTCCTGCTCCTATCTTTAACCTCTTTATCATCATTGATTTTAATCGTGAGGAGATAGCCATGATACCAGTTGTTGACCTCACCCGGATTGTTGAATGGGTAAAAAACGTCGGTGCCGACATCATCAAATGGGTTGCCCTTCGCACCCTGTTATTGGCCATCGTCACCACCCTGGTTCCCATGGCCATCTATCACGGGTGGCTGCTCATCCAGGAACAGCTGTTCACATTCCTGCAAGGGCAGATGTCCGGAGACCTCTGGTCCGGCACCATCATCCAGTTAACCGGCATCGGGGCATGGCTAGCTGAGCAACTCAAGTTCCAGGAGTCTTTTATGGTCCTTGCCTCTGCCCTCTCGTTCCGCTTTGTCTTGGGCTTTTTCAGGCGGTAACCATGACCCGGTTTAACAGCCAATTTAGGGCCTGTTTCGTGCCTGTTCCCATGATTACCCGCAACCGGCCAAAAGACTTGTTTTCCTTATTAGACAATCAAGATGATTTCACCCCAACATAATAGACCATGGAGGTAACTTGAAAAAATCAATCGAAAATCTAAAGGCCATCATCACGGACCGCATGACCCTTAAACGGGGATCGGCCGAACCCATCATCATCCGAAGATACCCCAACAACATCATCAAGATCCATAACAAATCCGTATCCTGGAAGGTCCTGCAAGATCTCTTGATTAACGGTGAATACGATCTTCAAATCAAAGAGTCTCAAGTCAACCTGTTCGACCGGGACGAAAAGAAATGGGGCGGTTACCGTATTGCCCGTCCCGGTAAAAAGTTGGGCCGTAAACCGGTCAAGGACAAAAAAGTACCGGTCACCCTCTCCATCCGGCAATCCATCAAACAAAAGATGCTGGAAATCCTCGAATCCCAGGGCATCGACAAAAACCAGTTCTTTGAAAACTGCTTAAATCAGGCTTACGACACCATCACAGGGGAAAACGTTTGATGTTCGCAAATATTTCAAAAAAACAGAATTTTATTCTCCGGCCATCCGGTTTTCAGCGGGTTGACCCAGCAGATCCGGCCCGGCGCCAGCACAAATTTCCCGTTTTCCCCCAAACCCCACCGAACATTATTCGGTTTCATCACAGAGGAATCATTCAACCATGGTAATGAAACTACACACCGGTGTACCCGGTTCCGGCAAAACCTACTTGCTTGTCAAATCATTCATTGACCTGTTCTGCACCTGGGACAAACAAACCGGCAGGTTCGTATTAAAAGAAGAGCACCAGGATAAAATCCTGGTCTCCAACATCGAAGGCTTAACCCTACCACACCTGGATATAGAAACCCTCATGAACGAACGGTGCCAGCAACTGGCCCGGACAAAGTTCATTAACAACTCCGGCAAAAACGACATCGAAAACATGATGGATGTGGTGGACGAATACTATTATGAATTCCTAAAGGAAAAAATCAGATGGTTCTTTGACTATGACTATCAAAAACAGCTGTGCGATAAACACGGCCCCATCATCTACCTGATCGAAGAATCCCAACGTTACTTTGATTCCAAGGAGCTCGGTCGTCAAAAATGGGTCCGGGATGTCCATTTCTTCTTTGAAAAACACCGGCATTTCGGGTTCTCCATCTTCATGGATACCCAACATGCCTCCAAGCTGTCTAAAGGCATTGCCGTGCTCTTTGAAACCGAAACACGAGCCAAACCCCGGACCTTATCCCTCATGGGGGAGTTCAAATACAATGAATACGCAGACGGGGCCAAAATCAACCAGGTGCCCATTGTTGTCAAACCGGACAAACGCATTTACCAGACCTATAAATCCATGACTCACAAAGAGGATGTCAAAACCAAAAAACCCCTCTTAAAACTCTTTATCTTTGCCATCTTCATGGCCTGCCTGACCCTGTTTTTGCTCAACAAATTCAGAAGTAGCCTGGGGGCCACGGAAACCGTGACCGGCACAGCCCCGCCCACAAATCAATCTGGCCAGCAGTCCCCGGCTTCCCTGCCCCCGCCTGTACAACGGGAACCCGGTGCCTGGGTCCATTTGCCCCATGTCTATTCCAGTATCGGGTTCATGGTTATCCATCCGATTACAAACGCGATCATGCCCTTAAAAGAATTTGATCTGGAAGTCAAACGCCAGGGAACACAGTTCTTCTGTTACGTCCCTGACACCTATTAAAGGGAGGAAAAAATGAACGCCAGAGAGCTAAAATCTTATCTGATCCATCATTTTCACAAACACGGCAAAGACGGCTTAAGCCCGGTTGAGATCGACTATTTAAAAGGCCGCATCAGCTTCAATGAATACCTCAACCGCTGCTATGCCGAGCTTCACCCGTCCGGCACCACCAAACCAAAGACGAACCGTGGATACCGAAAATGACGCATCTGTCATCAAGAGCGGCCCGGATCATTGTATACCCCGTATTGAAGGCAACCCCTTGTAACGAGATCCGCTGTCAACAAGGAACCGTCCAAGGCGCTGCCATCCGTTGCGCGTCGCGCCGCCGCCACCTTTATCCAACTGCTGGTAACGCTCTCTTGGCAAGAAGAACAGCTTTTAGTTCCTGTCACCTCTCCCTGAGGGGTAGACCCTCTTCCCCCTTTACAAATAAAAAAAACCAGCCCTTGGCATACCTCGGGATCTGTGTTCGGAGACGGCACAACCGTGTCATACCCTTCTGCCTTATCCGGAATTTAATTAAACCCGTTGTACGCCACAAGCTGTCGCTTCCCGGCGACAGCCTTACCAGCCCTGCAGGGAGGACCGGAGCGCACGCGGCTCGCCTCCGAGCGGCGCACCGGACCGGACCGGCAGGGGTGGCCGGATCATCCCATCATTTCACAACGTATGGATACAAAAAGTTTAAATAAAGGATTTTTTTATGCCTGATTCAACCTCCACCTCAATGAGGAGCGCCAGCGACGAAATGGCACCGGCTTGTATAAGTGCCATATTTGAACACACCTCTGAAAACTCCCATATTAGGGCGTCTTCATTGGGTGAAGATATTTTTATTCATAAGAACTATACTGATTTTCGGCCCTTTACTCCCAACATGAATGTTTCTGATAAGCCTTTTCGTTTTAAATCTAACGATCAAAAAACACGCAAGGAAATCGCTTTAAAGCATAAAATTCATAATGATTATCTTGAAAATGAATTACCGGATCATTTTAAGCCGATCATAGCCGGCAAACTAACTAAAAATAGTAAAGGAGAGATTTGCGGATCTCTTCAAAACATCAATCCTGTTTTTGTTCCCAAGCATAAATTGAGTGCCCATCTTAGATCTGAGGAAAGATTATATATAACATCTTCATCATCAAAAAATGCCATACGTGAAAAACGGGGTATCATTACCAAGGTTTCGAAAAAATCCTCCAATCGATTGAAAAAGTTCTTGGCATCCATACCGGATCTTGGCTTATGGATAGACTTTACCTTTCCAGACGATGTCCTTGTCGGCAAAACCCTAGCTGAGCGCAGGGACTTTGCCAATGCCTGCTTGAAAAAATTGAAACGCTACCTTCACAGCATCGGATTAAAAGAGATCTGGAAAAAAGAATTCACCGACAGAAAATCCGGCCAATTAAAAGGGTTGCCTGTCCCCCATTATCATGTCGCACTTTCCGGTCTGAGCCGAAAACAACAAAAAGACTGGCAGTTAACATCCATAAAAATTTTACATAAATGGGTAAAAATAGTCGGTTCAAATGATGAAAATGCACTTGTTGTGGCATGCCATCGAAAATCATTCCGGAGAATCGAGTCCTCTAAGCAAGCCATATCCTATATTGGAAAATATTTCTCCAAAACAAACGAAGTGGAAGACGAAACCGGCGAAGTCATATCCATTGGCCGGGCCTGGGGCTATGCAAGGGTTTTAAAAGACGAGATCCCCGAACCCCATCACCTTTACTTAAATTCAACACAATCCATAAAATTCAGGCGTTTCATGAAGCGGTATAAGAAACTGACACCCAATAAAAAATTCATCGGTGCCTATGAACAAATGATAAAAGGCTATGCCACCTTTCTTTTTGCAGATGAAAATACAATTTTACGATTTTTAATGTCAATCGGCGTTGACATAACACAGGACCAAGGGATTCCATTTTAAGGTATAGAAAATTTGACAAGTCCTCCTTTACATACTAAGACTTTGTCCAATCACAGGATTGGAGGTTTTTGTATGAAAGGCAGTATCTATGCCCGCCAGAAATGTTTTATTTGTCAAAATCAAGGGCTTAAAGGCACGCTCAAATATGTTGAGTCTAAAGGTCTTCTCAGATGTCAAATACATTCGGATATGACCTGGAATGGTGCCTGTGAAGTTCGATTCGGAAGAAAGCACACAAAGCGATTCAAAACGGTAAAAGAAGCTGAGCGTCATTTAAATTATATCCGTGTCCAGTCAGATACCGGGACATTTGATCATAGAGAGTGGGCCAAAAATCAACCCTTATCTTTTCTGACTCTTCGTGAAAAATTTGTCAAATATAAAGAGGTTCAAGATATTTCTGTAAAACAGGTTCGTCACATTGAAAGAGTCCTTGGAAAAGCCGGTGAAAGATGGGATTGGATGCAAATCAAAAATATTACAGAAGGTGAAATTGAAGACTTCTTTACCGCTGACCACGGTGTTGGAAACAAAACGCTTTCGAACTGGAAAGGCGTATTACATGACTTTTGGTCCTGGGTTGTCCGAAGGGAAAAAAGGAAATCAAAAATTTCAATGCCGGATTTTCCAGATATAAAATTTAAAATGGGATGGCGTAACATTGTCAGCATGGAAGATCAGGCCAAAATCCTTGATGAAATATGGCGGATCACCAAAAAAATCAATCCCCGGATATGGTTGGGAATCAAACTACTATCACTCTTTCCAAAAGTACGTCCTGGTGAGCTACGTAATGTAAAAGAGAAACACATCAACTTGACAGATGCCTGGATATTCTTTCCAAATCCCAAAGAAGGTGACAAAGGCAAATTCATACACCTTGCACAAGATGACTGCCAAATGATCGAATCTATCTGGAATCCAAAAGGTTTACCGGACATGTACTTTTTCAGACACCTTAAATCTCGGTCCGGTGTAAAAGCCGGTGTCCAGTTTGGTCCTAAATACTTTAAAAAATATTGGGATAAAGCCTGTAAAAATATAGGGATTCAAGGAGTAGATCTGTACGGTGGAACAAAGCATTCTACGGTCACGGCTTTAGGAAAGTTCCTATCACCGGAACAGATTCAGCGGGGTGGAACCGGCCACGCTTCAGACGCTTTTAAAAGATACCTGCTTCCAGACCTCAATGAAGCTGTAATCGTCCGTCAAGCAATATCGAAAGCACAAGGGTCAGGTGCTAAACATCCGCTAAACATTTTGGACCTTAAGAAAAACACTAAGTAATTGAATTTATTGAAAATAATTGGTGGAGGCGGCGGGAGTTGAACCCGCGTCCGAAAATGATCATCCCTGGCTTCTACATGCTTATCTCAAAATTTAAAATTTGCTGAAGCGACTCCTTTGAGATGGATTCAAATCAGTATAGCCTGAAAAATTCAACCTTTAAGGTTCAGGCAACCTTGAAAGGCGGTCTTGCAAAGTCGACGCCCTGCCCTGTATCTGCAAGAAGGATATCAGGAGGACGGAAGCTGACTTAAGCAGCTACGGCGTAGTTATAATCATCTGCGATTATGTTTAATTCTTTGCCAAGTTTACGAGCTGACAAAAGACTCGGCATGCTACCTCGGGCCTCAAAATCTCCGTCGAAGCCATTTCGCCCCCAAGTTGTAAAAGAACATTGATCCGTTAGAATAATCCCGAAATGATAAAAAGTCAATAAAAAACAAAAACCAATTATGATCCGGTTTTTAAAAATTCTGTTTTTTGCGTTCCCGATCCAGGTCCCGTTTCATGTCTTTCTTTTTAATGGATTCTCTTTTGTCATAGAGTTTTTTACCCCTGCCCAGGCCGATCTGAACCTTGATCCGGTCATTTTTAAAATAGATCTTTAGCGGAACCAGGGTATACCCTCTCTCTTTGATTTTGCTTTGCAGTTTTTTGATCTCAGAGGCGTGGAGCAGCAGTTTCCGGGACCTCAGGGATTCATGGTTGGCATTGTAAGCATATTTATACGGAGAAATATGGAGTTGACGTAAAAAAACTTCTCCCCTTTTAATATCTGCATATGCGTCCTGGAAACTGACCCGGCCCTCACGGATCGATTTGACCTCGCTGCCCACAAGCACCATGCCGGCTTCATATTCAGACTCGATCAGATAGTGGTGACGGGCCTTTCGATTGGTGGCAATAATTTTTATATAATCTGAACTCATCGGGATAAATCCGTTTCATTAAAAGGCAGGCTGTCTTTGAACTCATTTTGTACAAAATCGGTGATTTCCTGAACCGTACTCAAGGTTAAAATCGTTCTGGCCGCCTCGTTGGCATGCCTGATATCAAGGCTGCGGATAAATTTTTTAACCACCGGTATGGATACCGTGTTCATTGAAAAACGGGTCAGCCCCACACCCACCAGGAACGGAATGTTGATCGGGTCCGCTGCCATTTCACCGCACATGAACACATCAATGCCGTTGTTTTGACCCGCCTGGCAGGTCTGCTGTATCAATCTTAACACAGAAGGATTGAATGCCTGGTACAGATGGGAAACCCGACGGTTTCTGCGGTCAATGGCCATGGAATACTGAATCAGATCATTGGTTCCGATGGAAAAAAAGTCCACATGCCTGGCCAGCTGGTCGGCAATAATGGCGGCAGAGGGCACTTCGATCATGATACCGAGCGGAATATCCTTATTAAAGATCTTTTCCTCGGTCTCCAGCTCAATGACGGCTTTATTCATAATGGCTTTTACCTGGAGGATCTCTTCCACGCAGGAAATCATGGGAATCAACAGCTTGATATTGCCGAATGCGGCTGCCCTGAGGATGGCTTTGAGCTGGGTAATGAAGACATCCTGGTTTTCTATGCAGAACCGCACGGCACGAAGCCCCAGAGCCGGGTTTGCCTCTTCCGCCGTGCTCAGATGGGGATTAACCTTGTCTCCGTTTATATCAAGCGTACGGATCGTCACGGATTGCGGGTTCATCAATTCCACCAGCTCTTTATAATGCAAAAGCAATTCTTCTTCAGTGGGATACCGCTTCTTCTCAAGGTAAAAGAACTCGGACCGGAACAGGCCGATGTCGATGGGGCCGAAATTTTTAGTGGCCATAACCTCTTCAAGAAGTTCGATATTGGCCATGAGATCGATCTCCACCCCATCTCTGGTGATGGACGGCAGATGCGATTCCCGTTCAAGATCTGCGTGATAGGCTTCAAACCGGAGAAGTTTTTCTTCATATTCGAACAGGGTATCTTCATCCGGGTTGACGATCAGGGTCCCGGTCGAACCGTCAACAATAAGAATATCATCGTTATTTACCCGGCGGGTGGCATTTCCCAGCCCCAGCACAGAGGGGATTTTTAACGATTTTGCAATGATGCTGGTATGTGAGTCTTTGCCGCCCCGGTCCGTTACGAATCCTTTGATCCGTTCAAGCTGGATCTGGCTGGCATCGGCAGGAGACAGATCATGGGCCACCAGAATAACCCGTTTATTGATATCGGAAATTTTAATATCCTGGGCACCCACCAGGCATGCCATGATTTTGTCGGATACCTGGATAATATCAACCACCCTGGACTGCAGATAGGGATCATCAATCTGCTCGAACATAGCCTTGACATTTCTGGATACTTTACGCAGTGCCCACTCGGCATTGATCTTATCTTCGGCAATGGTGTCAATGGTCTTGCCGTACAGCATTTTGTCCTTGAACAATATCATATGGGTTTCAAGGATATTCAGGTTTTCAACCAGGTCCTCGTCCAGCCCTTCAATGGTTTTGGCATGATCACTTTTGGCCTTTGCCACCGCCTGCTTGAACCGGTCGATCTCTTTGGGAACCATCGCGTCACTGACCGGATACCGTTTGGTAATATTCACCCCTTCCCTGTCAACCAGGTAGGCCTTGCCAATGCAGATTCCGGGTGATCCGGAGATCCCTTTTATCAAGCGTTGATCTGATTTGACCGTATCCATGGGCTATGTTTCTCCAAAACCGGTTTCAAAAAAATCGACTATCTGATCTAAAATGGGGGTATCGTCGGGATTTTCAATTTCAACACTTACCAAGGTCCCTTTGACGGCACACATGGAGAGGATATCAATAATACTGGACGCATCAACCTTCTGGGAATCTGTATGCAGCCATATGCCGGAAACGGCGGATTCGGCCATCTGTGCAATTTTTGATGCCGGTCTTGCATGCATGCCCAGTTCGTTTTTTACCAAAGTTTTTCGAATCAATATCTGGTTATCTTTCAATTCGTTTCTTTCAAAGAAAATGTCTCTTTTCTTTATCTCTTTCATTGCCAAATGTCAATCAAAGGAGACGCTTATTAATTGACTGCGATATTTTAGTATGGTAGGCCTTTTTAGAAATTTAACAGCTCCCGAATGTCAAATATAAGAAAAGGACTGGTAATTTCAATATGAAAAAATATCAAACAGAAGATACATATCCCATTGATGACTTTAAATCCGGTGAATCCTGGCGGTTGTTTAAAATCATGGGGGAGTTTGTGGAAGGGATTGATTCGTTGCACCATCTGGGGCCGGCGGTCTCCATTTTCGGTTCTGCCCGTACCCACCCGGATCA
The DNA here is from genome assembly GCA_028280105.1 of Desulfobacula sp. Lineage (GTDB taxonomy): Bacteria > Desulfobacterota > Desulfobacteria > Desulfobacterales > Desulfobacteraceae > Desulfobacula. Next base: position 72,934 of record JANQML010000093.1, read on the forward strand.
TCCGTATTATAAAAAGGCCCATGATCTTGCAGCCCTGTTTGCTAAAAACGGATATGCCGTTATCACCGGCGGCGGCCCCGGAATGATGGAGGCTGCCAACAAAGGAGCGGTTTCCGAAGATGCGGATTCGGTCGGGCTGAACATCCTGCTTCCCTTTGAAAAAGGCCCAAATCCTTATGTGACCACCCGGATTGATTTTAATTACTTTTTTGTCCGAAAAGTAATGTTTTTAAAGTATGCCCAGGCATTTATCATCATGCCCGGGGGTTTCGGAACCCTGGATGAATTATTTGAGACCCTGACCCTGATTCAAACCCGGCGAATAAAAAAAATGCCCATTATCTTGGTGGAAACCGCATTCTGGACGGGTCTTGTTGACTGGATAAAGGACCGTTTTTTAAATGAAGAAATGATTTCCGTCGAAGATCTGGATCTTTTTCACCTGCTGGATGAGCCGGAACAGATTGTAAAACTTGTCACGGATTTTACCTTTCGGGAAGAAGAAAAATAGGCCGTTTCTGATAATCCGGCTATCTTGCCAGCCCTTTGGAAAAATAGAATGCCGTGTTTTTAGGCAGGCTTGATACACCGATTTTTTCCATCATATCGGCTTTTGCCGCTTCCATATCGGCAAACCCCTCTTTCAAATAGACCGATTTACAATACATTTCACCCCAGGAGTTCAGATAAACGGCGGTATATTCCGTCACCTTTCTCTGTTGCCTGGGTGCATAAAAGTTGATCGAAATTAACAGCCGGGTGATCCGGCTCTTTACCAGAAGCTGATCAAAACCGATCACATCATTCACCTGAGGGGCAAAATACTCATACATGGCTTTGAATAGTTTCCTGATATCATCATAGGTAACATAGGTGGGATTGGGCACCAGGTTGATGATGGTGCCTTCATTGTAAAGGCCGTTATTGATCAGCCAGGCGCCAATCTCCTCAATGGTCTTGGCCTTTGTCAGGTGTTCATCCCGGCGATAGTGCATTCCGGGATATTTGTTGATCAGCTCCCAATGTCCCGCCGTGTTTGTGGGGTTGCTGTATTTTAAATGCAGACCATGGAAATGGCGGTCTCCCCTTGATATTAACAGCACCTTTTGCACTTTTCCGGGTTGTTTTGAAAATTCAATAAACACTTTTCGCCCCAGGACGGTCCGGTCTTCAGGGCTGATTTGAGACCTGCCGTGAAAAAGACTCTCAAAGGAGCGGTTAACGGTCTTATATTTTTTAATCATGTATTTTTCAATGGTCATGGACAGGGTGGTGATTTCGGTATAAGACCAAGTTTTAAAACTACCGATCTCAAATATTTTCTGTTTACCCCATCCCCATTTTTCCATGCATTTATCAAGCAGTATTTTTCTAAGGCCAAACACGGTGTTATCTATATCTGCCTGTGTTGATATCTCCAGTTTAAGAAAAAAACAGGTGAGCAGCAGCCGGATGGACTCGTTGTCATCCGACCTTTGATAATACAAGAGCAGATTGTTTAGTAGAATATAATAAGAATCGTTCTGAGCCAGCTTCAAATGTTCTCCCGAATTCATCCACTCATCTTTGTATTTATTGCACAGCAGGGTTTCTCTGCCGTATTCATCTATATATTTTTCCAGCAGTGCCATTTTAATAACCGATTTAAACGGGCTTTTAAGCCATTTAAACATCTGCCAGATCGAGGCGCCAAAATATTCACTGGTTGAAATGGCATGGATATCCCCAAGATCGATATATCGGATCAGGTTGGGCAGATCTCCCATGTGTTCCAAAATCGTATTGTAATAATGAACACTGATCGATGTCGGCAGCACGGCCCATAAAGGTATTTTACCGACCACATGGATCATGGTCCGGTAAAATTCCTCCTTTAATATCCGTGTCTGGGCCGATCCGGAGCTTTCAACGGTCGAATCTCCGAAATCATTATTCTTTGCTTTTAAAATATCCACTCTGAAAAATGTGACCTGGGTTTCAAAGTGCCCGAGTGCCATCTTCTCAAGCAGGGCCAGTTTCTCATCCAGGAGCTTTATATCATTGGGCGTATACTTTTCTTCATTGATGCAGACCCAGTAATCAATATCAGAATCCGATGTCTGTGCCACAGATCCGATACTGCCGATGGTGAACAGCCCTTCGATATAAGGGGCCGGGTTCAGCCCGGGCTCGATTCGAATATTTGGCAGATATTTTTTTAAAATTCCGATTGATTCCGTATCCGGTACAAAATCGGAAATACCGGCAGGTGTAAACCGGTCCACCTGCTCAAGGCCGGGAAATTCAATATGGAGATGCAACAACAAGGGGATAATCTGAAACAGATCTGCCTGCCTGGGTTTAAAGATATCAAACGCCGTCAACTGACTGAGCCGGTTCTGCTTTAAAAACTTGCGCTCTCCATAGTGGATAAATTCGCTGAACGTCAATATATCAATATCCTTAACAACCATCGGGTCCATTTGAGGCATGTCACTAAAGGATAGCTGGAAGGTCCTTACGTTATACTCGGTATGATCGGTGCGAACCCTTGCCTTAAGGGTGGACGGCAGCCTGCAGAACCGTGCCTTTACATAGGAAAAATCCACCTGGTCCAGATTTGCGGTTACAAAGGAGACCGCTGATATTTTAGAAAAAGAAAAAGAGGAACAGAGCAGGCTCGTCCGGTTAAAAGACGACTTGGAAAGGGTTGACCCGATAAATGAAACGTCACTGAACCGGGCATCGTTAAAATTGCAGTTATACATGGAAATCTTTTGAAAACTGCATTGATTGAAACGGCTCGATTTTGCATTCACGTTGATAAACACGGCATGGTCAAAATCAACCATTTCAAACCGGGCGCCTTCCATGTCAACATCATAGAAAACCGCTTTTCTAAACCCGGAACCAACGAATGAACTGCCTGAGAAGTCACAGCCATGGATAATGGCCCGTGTGAAATAAAGTTTTGACTTTAAAAAACGGAGCCCTGAAAAATCGATATCATGGATCAGGTCTTCATAAAACGCAATGGGTTCGGAACCCGGATCGGTTTTGAGCCGGGCGATCTTTTTTTCAACCCGGTTTGAAAACAGATTTGACAGCAAACCCTGATTCTTTTTAGAAACCTGTTTGACCGTTTCGATCACTCCGTCAAATTCAGTTTCAATATCGGTCTTTTCCCGGGCCATCAGGTCTTTGGTTGTCTCAATAAACCGGGTGACGTTCATCCGTAACGTGTCCCGGGAATCATTGTCATACTTTTTAAGAATCCGTACCACCCGCTCGGGCCTTTTTTTGATCATGCCGAGCACACAGGCCAGATTGAAGGTAAAATTGGAATGAAGATATCTCTCTTTATTCAGCGCAATATCCTGGATAACCAGAAACGAAATTTTGGAAAGTGACGATATCTCTTTTTTAATGTCAGGCAGCAGGGATTCAAAATTCTCCCGGACCATCTCAAGTAATTCGTAAAGCGGCAATTTGCCGGAAACAGCCAGGGCTCTGAACAGATGAAGCCCCTCATCTTCATCACATTTGTAAAACAGTTCCAGAACCGGATGAAATACCTCTGAATACGCCCCGAGTGTCGAATTTTCGATAATGGCATAGATGGTCAGCCTGACCTTTTTAACCGGCTCGTTCAAAAGTATATCAAGCAGCAGATCCGTATCAATTTTATTGACGATCATGGACAACGCCTTCAGCCCCATGATCTTAATCTCAGGAGACTGAGACCGGATTTCATTTTCAACGATCCGGTCCGGGTCCCGCAGTTCCGGATCCAAATTAAACAGAAACGGATCTGCATCCTTTTTCCGGTCAAACAGATCCGCGTAAAACCGGATCACCTCCTCTCTTTTGGTAACGGAAGACAGTATCCGCCTGAAAAGCGGTGCAAACTTGAGCCGGACACCCGGCCGGGCGCAAAGATAGGGATCAACAAATGCCAGTTTCGCGGATTCCGGTAAAGGACCGATGATTTTGCCCATATCCGTAACACTGATTGTCCCTTTGTACAGGAGGTTGAAGGCAAAATACGGCCCGGAATTTTCATACTCAAACAATATCTTTACAAAATAACTCATATCATTCAGGTGCATATCCGGCCGGATTTGGGTGCAGATGCGCGTACAGACCGCTTCAGACAACTTTACGGCCTGCTCAAATGCCGCAGATCCCCTGGATACATCGCATGCCTGTTTTATCCGGGATTGAATCTTTTCAAGACCTTTTCTGGCAAGGTTTCTGACATTAAAATGATACGATGCCATTCCTTTTAAAACGGGCAGGATAGCAAGATTTGGTTCAAGATCCATGGATTGTTCAAGAAACCCGATTTTTTCCTCTTCCGGCAACCGGTCCCAGGTTTCTTGGAACTGATCGGCATCCAGCACCTCTTTGATATCTTCCATAATGACTTGAAATTCCCGTTTTTACTTTTACAGATAAAAATGATATAGGAGTATGGCTAAAATAACTTTTATTTAATCAATTGTATATCACAACAGACTCATTTATGAAATCAGGGTGATACGATCAGCAGGGTATGGCAACTTCTCAATCCGTGAGACCGCACACTAATTCCAAGATGTTAAAAGACATAGATTTGCGTTTATGAAATTATTTGAACCTTCTGAAAAAAATAAAGCCGCTGACAGCGGCTATAATGCAGAATCCATTGAGGTGCTCAAAGGACTTGATCCGGTTAAACGACGCCCGGGCATGTATACGGACACCGGCAGCCCGGATCACCTGGCATTTGAGGTCATCGACAACTCGGTGGATGAAGCCATAGCCGGGTATGCAGACCGGATCGACGTGGTTTTAAAATCAGACGGATCTTTAATCGTCACCGATAACGGACGGGGAATGCCCGTGGATATTCACCCGGTTGAAAACGTGTCCGGGGTTGAGCTGATCATGTCCAGACTCCATGCCGGGGCCAAGTTTTCCAACAAAGACTACTCCTATTCCGGCGGGTTGCACGGGGTGGGTGTTTCGGTTGTGAATGCATTGTCCGCCACCATGAATATCCGCATCAAGCGGGGGGGCAGGGAATATGCCATTGGTTTTGAAGACGGGGTTAAAACCCAGGAACTCAAAGTGGTCGGCAACGCCCGGAAAAAAGAGACCGGCACGATTGTCCGTTTTTATCCCCGGGGTTCCTATTTTGACAGCCCCGTATTTTCCACGGATTCATTAAAAAATGCTTTAAAATCAAAGGCCATATTGTGCAAGGGCCTTATTACGACTTTTTATAACGAAGCTTTGGATGAACGGGTTTCCTGGCAATATGATCACGGCCTGGACGACTTTCTGAACGAAAGTTTAAAAGACCGGCTCTGTCTTTTTGAAACCCCTTTTTCAGGTGAACACAAAGGGGAGGAGATCCAGGTCACCTGGGCGGTGAACTGGACCGAAGACCCGGGTCAGAACCCGGAACAAAGCTATGTCAACCTGATCCCCACCAAGCTGGGCGGAACCCATGTGAACGGATTCCGTTCCGGGCTGCTCGAATCGGTCCGGGAATTTTGTAAGTTCAGAAATCTGCTGCCCAAAGGATTGTTTTTGGCCCCGGAAGATCTTTGGAAAAATGTCGGGTATATTTTATCGGTAAAACTGTCCGATGCACAGTTCTCCGGCCAGACCAAGGAACGGCTTTCGTCCAGGCATTGTGCCAACCTGGTGAACATCCAGGTCAGGGATCTGTTCAGCCTGTGGCTGAATCATCATACCGAAGCCGGGGAAAAACTGGCTGAATTTGCCATTGACAATGCCAGAAACCGGGTCAAAAAAGCAAAAAAGGTGAGCAAGAAAAAAACCGCCAACGGGGTGACCCTGCCGGCCAAACTGTCGGATTGTACCAGCATGGACCAGGACCGGCGGGAACTTTTTTTTGTAGAGGGAGATTCTGCGGGCGGTTCGGCCAAACAGGCCAGGGACAGGCGGTTTCAAGCCATTATGCCCCTTCGCGGCAAGATCATGAACACCTGGGATACGGATTCTTCTTCCATCTTTGAATCCAGAGAGATCCGGGATATTTCACAGGTACTGGGTGTGGTCCCCGGTTCAGATGATATATCCAAACTGCGGTACAATAAGATCTGCATCCTGGCGGATGCAGACTCGGACGGGCTCCATATTGCCACGTTGATATGCGGTCTGTTTTTAAAGCATTTTCCGAAAATCGTTAAAAACGGCCATGTTTTTGTCGCCATGCCCCCTCTCTACCGGATCGATTTTGGAAAAGAAGTCTTTTATGCCCTGGATGACTCTGAAAAAAACAGTATTATTAAACGGATCAAACGGCGAAAAAAAAAGGCCAAATACAATATTCAACGATTTAAGGGACTTGGTGAAATGAATCCGTCTCAACTCAAAGAGACCACCATCTCCCCGGATTCAAGGCGCCTGGTTCAGCTGTCCATTCCGGTTACCGAGCCCACCGGACATGAACCT
>JANQML010000129.1 GCA_028280105.1 Desulfobacula sp.
CTTGGGTTTTCATAATGTAAATACACGGAATTGCGTAAACCTATAACCCACGGGCCTTTTGAACGCCAGACATCTTTAGGCGTGTGTCTACATTTTTGGCTGATTTTAAGGCCTGTTTTCGAGGCAAACAAGCTGCTTTGGTGGATTAATCTTAAATTTTTTCAACAACTTGCGGACTTGAGTGGATATCTCGTTACGTAAGTACACGTTATGATTTAAATTAAAAAATTTTGTTACTTGCAGCCTCTCCAGTTCCCGACGGATTGCATGCCAGGGCTTGTTGCAGGTAAGCTCGGCAAGGCGTTCGATCAGCAGCGCCAGCACACAGATTTTTACATGGGCCGTGATACGCCGGGAGAGCCAGTGGTACATGGGTGTCATTTTTATTTGAGTCCGTTTGAGAGAACGAAAGCAGCGCTCTATGATCATCAGCCCTTTATATCCGAGAGCGGCATCTTCCAAACTGATGGTGTCATCATTGGTTTCAAGCACCCATTTGCCGTCATACTTGGCGGCTTCCCGGATAGCTCCGCGATCAATACGGACAAGACCGCCTTTGGTTATTTTCAAATATCGTTTATACCGCCGGGACGCCAATAGTTCTATGGCCCATTGGTTGGTCGCTTTTCTGTCTTTATGGCTGCCAAGTTCATGTTCAAGAAGTGAGACGACGTCTTTCCGATGCATACTCTGGCGTTCAGCCTCTTTGGGGTTGTAGCAAAGAATATATCGTTTGCGACGTTCTCCATCACCGACAATGACTTTTTGGCATGCAGATTATCACCAAACACTGTAAACCGTCCTCTTTTGGACAGAACTGTACGTTTGATTTGTGCCACATTGGCCATACGGCATGCCAGAAGGTATTTCCCGCAAGCGCGGGCCAGTGTTTTGCGGTTCTCTTCGCTGTTCATCCCTGAGTCAGCCACGAACATTGCCCGACCCAAATTCCAGCCCCTGAGATCAGCGCGAACCTGCTCGACTGTAGAAACATCGCACGTATTGCCCGGCAGCACCCAGCTTCGTACCGGAATGCCTTCTTTGGTAACCGCCAGGGCGACAACGACCTGGGTGCTCCAGGTTCCCTCTTTAGAATGCCCGTATTGGCGTAAAGCCACATCACTGTCATCGGGATCATCTTCATAATCAGTGTTGAAACAGGCCGTAGTTGTGTCATAAAAAATGAGGTCAACTTCCAGGTTGAACAGATCAGCCACTTGATAAAAAACGGCTTCTTCAACCTCGGCGGCATGCTCATAAAGCATATCCATAGCTTCATACATATGCCGCAGTTTCAAATCAGAACAAGAAGGCAGATAAACCTTATCAAGCCAGCGGTCCCAAACGCCGAGTTTGGACTCAGGGACACACAGCCGGTTGGCAGTCATCGCCAGCAGTGCACGTTCATATTCTTGTGGCAGCTTATTGGCTTTGGCAATATCACAAAAGGTCTTTTTTAATCCGATCTTCTTCCAAAGGGCTTCGATTGCCAGCACGGTTCCCAATTCCATGGTTTTATCGATTTTCAGATCCGAGGCAAGATAATTACCGGCTGTTTTATCTTCATGCTCATCGCTGACCGGATCTATTACTGTCAACTCACACACCCGTGCAATAGATCGGCATAAACGCACCAATTGGTCTCTATCCAGTTGATCGGTGCGTCCGAAGTTGTGGATAATTTTGGCCACAGGTTTGCGTGTCTCCGGGTGGCGCTCATTGTGAGCCAGCTGATAATATTGAACGACTGAACCGTCTTTGTTTTTCCGTTTTGTAGTCCTCAGGTACATACTTACATTAATAGCGTGTATACATTGCCAAGTCAAGTGATAATTGATAATTCGTGTGCCTACTATTCCTGAGACCAGAAAAATCCTAAATGCTTGATTTTATTCGAAGCGAACGGAAAATTAGGCTGAATTTTGGGCCATTTTTGCCTACAAAATGAAAACGCAAGTTAGGGAACTACCTCCATCAGAAGAAGGATTGAAACTGATGAAAAAATATCTGGAAATCTGGAAATACCAAGATCGGCACGGCCATTACCTCACCGTTTGGCAGTGCTCACGTGTTTAGCTTTTATAGCTATCCAACAACAGATTTTCCTGACATACTTTTTTTTCAAATTGTTCAGGGGAGAGGGCTGTGTTTCTTAACCAAACATTTGAAGCACAGATTTGTAATAATCCGGGGCTTTTTATATGACGGTCAATAATTTCGGAAAACGGATGTTGACCGGACAAATCATCAATCAATTTCTGCAAAATATTTTTATGGGCTATAAAACCGGCAGAGGCATCAATGACGCGGACCTTAACCAGCCCTTTTTTATACAATTCTTTTAGTTCGCTCAGTTCATCATCATTGTCGGGAACAGCGGTTTTAAGCTCCAGGCTTTTGCCGTTCAGGTATAAAATGATCTGTTTGATGGCGAGTTCATCCATATTATGCATGTGTTCCCTCCGGCGGGAATTCCCTGGGTGCATTAAAAAAGTAGGTTCTTTCAGTGCCCATTGTCTGTCTCCTTTTTATATGGGGAAATCGATCGTTCTAAAAAATAATGACGGTAAAATTGGATTTATTTTTATAATGACGGATATGCCGGATTTAGTAAAGTCTTTTTTTGATAGTCTCTTTAAAAACCTTTAAAGAGGCGGCTATGAAAGCATTGAAAAATATTTCCGGGGATAGAATCCGTGAGGCCAGAATCGGCCGTGGCAAACAGCAGATTGAAGTGGCGGTTGAAATGGATCTGGCAAGGACAACCTATGCAGATATTGAAAACGGTAACAGGCCTGTTTATGACAGGGATCTGAAGCTGATCAGCCGGTACCTGGATGTAGATGTAAGGTGGCTTTTAAGGATGGATGGTGCGGAAGTGCCGGTATTTCCTGAAAAAAATAAAGGCAAAAAAAGAATACGTTGAGTTTTATACAGTGGCGACTCGTTATTTAATTGTTACAACTCCCATGCCGATATAACTTCTATGGAAAATTATATCATCAAAAACTGCAAAGGGTGTCATAAGCCGCTTCGTATCCCTTCACATATCGGGGGAATGCTCATGCGCTGCCCGAACTGTGGGCATGAATTCCATACCGATTTTAAACTGGCTCAGAAAGTCCGGGAGGATGGTGATGGTAAAGAACCTTCCCCAGAAAAGCCCGCCAAAAAGCCCCTGTCTACTTTTAAAATTATCGTGTAATGTCTTCAACCGAAAATGGGACCTGATTGCAACTGTTCCCGCAGATTCTTTTCCCGAAAATTGATAATCAGATAAGGATATTTCTTTAGTTTCACAGGTTAAAAGAGTTTAATCAATTTAATAATCATGGTAGTCTGCAATTTTTTTTGCACAAACAAGAAGGATGATAATGCAGTACCTGCTGTTTGTTATTACATCGCTGATCTGGGGAGCTGGTTTTTTTCTCATGAAAAAGGCAGGCCTTGTATTCGGTCCGCTGACCATCGGTGCCAGTACCACGTTTGGCGGCGCCCTGGTTCTCTGGATATCCTGGCTTGTCAAACGAAATCCATGGCAGGTTAGGCGCCGGCACTTAATCCCGTTGTCGATTGTCTCTTTGCTTGGATATATATTCCCCTATGCGGCACAACCTTTTCTTATTCAATTGATTGGACACGGGTTTATCGGGATGATGGTCGCCTTGGTACCCATTTTTACAATACTGGTTTCCATCCCTTTGTTGAGCATATATCCCAGTCGAAAACAATTTTTCGGCATTCTGATCGGAATGGTCTGTCTACTGTTGATGGTAATCGATGGTCTGGATCGAAATGTCAGTTGGTTCTACTTGTTTGTGACACTCTCTGTTCCCCTTTGCTATGCCATATCAAACACCCTTGTCCAGCGTTCGTTTCAGGATCTGCCACCCGTTATTCTCGTTGCCCTTTTTATGACGGCGGGCGCCGTCGTCCTGACCCCGTTATCTCTGATATTTGAAACAATCACAATCGATGATAATTTTTTTCAAGCGGCGGGCGCTATTGTGCTGCTGTCGATATTTGCGCGGGGAATTGCCATGCTGTTTTTTTATAAAATGATTAAAGTTGACGGCCCCCTTTTTGCCGGCATGGTTACCTATGTCATTCCGATACAGGCACTCATGTGGAGCTGGCTGGATAACGAACGCATCACATTCATGCAGGTATCTGCCATTTTAATTGTGCTGTTGGTCGTTGGTGTGGTCCAGCGGGATATCGTTCAACGCAATAAAAAATACTAAATATGGTAAAAACAAAAAACATATATAGAACAAATTTTTTAAGAAGGATTGATATATCGAATGGAGATTGTGGAATACACCCGGCTTCAAGCAGTTGCCTGCCTGAAATTATTTGATTTGAATTGCCCTGGCTTTTTTGCCCCCAATGAACGGTCTGATTATGAAACGTTTTTGAACGGTTCTCACAACGGGTACCGGGTGGTACGACTTGATCATGCTGTTGTGGCTGCATTCGGTTTCCGGGTTCAAAAAAAGACAGGGCGAGGCCTTATATCCTGGATAATGGTTTCACCGGAAGTCAAGGATCAGGGGATTGGCTCTGAAATAATGACATGGGTGAGAGAGGAGGCACGGCAACAGAATGTTTCAATTGTTGATATTGCCGCCAGTCATCTGTCGGCCCCGTTTTTTTCAAAATTTGGAGCAATGGAAATTGAAACCATTCCCAATGGCTGGGGGCCGGGTATGCACCGTGTAAATATGGAATGGTTGGTGTGATTTATTATATGTAAACCCAGGTAGATAATGGCATTTTTATCAAACTTAAAAATTGATTTTTCTAATCAATTCTAATCAATATAGCACATGACAAAAATATGTGCCGGAAAGAAGGGTCTTAATAATATCAAGTTCTCTGAAAAGGCCGGCAGCCATAGCGTCGTTTGCTGTTCAACCATTTGGATGAGAGACTTAATCGGAACGTTATTTTAAAAACCACTATAGTTGTTTTGCCGGTCCGGGTACCATTTAAAATATATTGATTTAAAGTGAGTGATTGAATTTGACAGTACAGGCTCACTCAAATATAGTGAGATTATATGTGTTATCAGAAGGATTCAAATGAGAAAGTCTATTTCCAAAAATGAAATTATCAATATAATCAGAGCTGAAAGATCTTTTTTACAAGAAAATTTTGGCGTTCTTTCTATTGGGCTGTTCGGTTCTTATGCCAAAAACAAACAAACCCCTGACAGCGATATTGATTTTTTGGTTGAATTTGCAGAACCTCGGTTTGAATGGGTCGCCGGTCTAAATTCATATATGGAAAAAAAATTTGGCCGTAAAATTGAAATAGTCAGAAAACGTAATGTGGGAGAAAGCAGATTTTTAAAACATATTGAACAGGAAATCATTTATGCCTGATGAAATAATTACAATTCCATTGCCGACACATTGACTGGTTTCACTTTCTATCAGACTGAAAATATTGACCCGGGGTTTTACCCAGCGCTTTTTTAAACATAGAGATAAATGCACTGGGGCTGTCGTAGCCAAGATCAACGGCAATTGTCGTAACAGGGTCATTTAGCGCCAACCGTCTTAAGGATTCCAGAATTCTGATTTGTTGCCGCCACTGCCCGAAGCCTGTGCCTGTTTCAGATTGAAACCGCCGGGTTAATGTCCGCCTTGTCGCCCCGACAAGTCTTCCCCAATCTTCCAGTGTCCGGTTGTCACCAGGGTTTTCCGATAACTTTATAAAAATCTCTTTAAGCCGTGAATCTCTTGGAATCGTAAGGTTCAGCGGCGTTACGTCCATGTTTTGGATTTGATCTAAAATCACCGTGACGATGTGCTCTTCCGGGCTGTCAGGCAGATAGAGATCCGGCATTTTAACGGCATGTAAAATCAGTTCCCGTAGTAAAGGTGAGACGGAAATCACACAGCAATGTTCAGGTGCTCCAGGGAAAAAGCCGGGTTCAATGTACAGGGTTCTCATTGATAAATTCCCTGATGCTTTAATCCGGTGTTGTGTCCGGGCCGGTATCCATACCGCGCGAAACGGCGGGACCACCCAGATGCCTTCTTCTGTTGAGACGGTCATCACGCCTTTTGACGCATATAACAGCTGGGATCGAATATGCAGATGTGACGCTATCCGGTGTCCTGAAGGGAACTCTTTTGCCATCCCCACAACAGGACGGGGGATTTTCATGATGTTTTGCGGATCAGAAAATTTGGATTTTGTCTCATTTTCGTTATTTTTTGTCCCCATGCCGCAGGATATATATCAATTTTCATGTTATCGTCAATCAACCAATGAGAAAAGACCATCCGGAGCATATTATGAAAAACAAGCCGATTTGGATATTATCCCTGGGGCATCTGATAACCGATATTAACCAGGGCGCTTTGCCCGCTATTCTGCCGTTCTTTATAGCGTCTTATGATCTGAGTTATACCGCCGCTGCCGGCATTGTTTTTGCTGCAAATTTAGCATCGAGTATTATTCAGCCGGTTTTCGGGTATGCTGCTGATCGGTTTTCAAAACCGTGGCTCTTGTCAATGGGGTTGATCCTGGCCGGTGTCGGCCTTGGTTTGACGGGATTCTGCAGAAGCTATCATTTGATAATGATCCTGGCAATCATAAGTGGAATCGGAATCGCCGCCTATCACCCGGAGGCCGCACGCCTGGTAAATTTTGAAGCCGGTGACCGGAAAAATACAGCCATGAGTATTTTTGGCGTCGGGGGAACCATCGGTTTTGCCGTCGGACCTTTCCTTATAACAGCCCCGCTTCTCCAATGGGGGTTGAAAGGCACGGTGATCCTTGTTTTTCCCGTCACACTTATGGCTCTATTCATGGCAACTCAGTTTTCCCGGTTTAAATCAATTGTCCGGGAAAATAATAAACAGCAAAATTGCCGCTCAAACCGGGAAGAAAAAGAAGACTGGTGGGCATTTTCCCGGTTGACGGTCGTTATAATCGGACGATCCGTGATTTTTTACGGCTTAAATACCTTTATTCCCATTTACTGGATCAGCCATCTGCATCAGTCAAAGATGATGGGAGCGTTTGCCCTGACGCTGTTTGCCGGTTCCGGGATTGCCGGTAATCTGATCGGTGGAATGCTGGCAGACAGATTTGGAAAGAAAAAGGTCATCATAACAGGCTTTATAGGATTAGCCCTGCTTCTCCCGATTTTCATTTTGGTCAATAATGTATTCATTGCATTCGGTTTAATGATTCCCATCGGACTGATATTATACGCGACATACAGTCCGTCTATTGTGATGGGGCAAGACTATCTGCCGAACAGGGTCGGGTTGTCTTCCGGCATTACCCTGGGGGTCGCTATTTCTATCGGGGGGGCGGCCACCCCGTTAATCGGCAGAATCGCCGATATCTATACGGTCTGGTATGGCATCGCAACAATTGCCTGTTTACCTTTACTGGTTACTGCGGTTGCAATGAGTCTGCCTGAAAAGAGTAAAAAAGCAATTTAAAATGAACACGTTGATATTCGATAAGAAATAATTTTAACGGATGCAGATTTTGGTGAATTAAAAACTGACAACCTGCAGTGAAAATGATATTGTTAGAAGCATTATCGGTATCAGAGTCTCCGGTCTTCGAAAAACTTGATCAGCAGAACACTTATTTTCGTATCCATTTCGTTTAAACGATAGTTGCAGTTTCAGCCAATTAATTCAGGAGGTAAAATGAGCAATAAGCCAAGCATCAGAATCGGCTATCTTAATATTTCAGACCATCTGATTTTAGGGGTCACCGAAAGAAAGATTTTAAAAAGGGACGAGGTTTTTAAATATGCTGATCTGCAGACCCGGGCGTTTATTGACTGGCACACGTTAGGTGTTGCTTTTTCAAGAGGGGATATCAATGCGGCATTCATGATGGCCCCGATGGCAATGGACCATTTCAGGAGAGGTGAAGATATCAGGCTTGTGCTGTTGGGTCATAAAAACGGCAGTGTCCTGATTACGAATAAATCGGCGAATATAAAAACTATTTACGATTTTAAAGGAAAAGATGTTTTAATCCCCTTTCATCTATCCACACACAATATGCTTTTGTATAACCTTCTCAACGATCATCAGCTAAAGATAGGCATCGGCAAGGATGTTGAAGTTCAAACGGTTCCCCCCTCAAAAATGCCGACCTATGTGGAGATTGATCAAAAGGGGAAAATCGGCGGTTTTCTGGTTGCAGAGCCGTTTGGGTCTAATGCGATAAAGGCCGGATTGGGCGATGAATTTGAGTTGTCCAAGAATATCTGGCCCGATCACCCATGTTGCGTGCTGGTTGTTAAAGCCGAACTGATACGATATTTCCCCCATGCGGTTCAGGAGTTGACCAACAGTCTCGTCAAATCAGGAAAATTTATAAAAAACAATTTAAATGAAGCAGCTAAAATCGGGGTGTTTTTTCTTAACCAGGATATTGAGGTGGTGGAGAGAATACTCACTTCGCCGGCAGATCGCATTACAACCGATACGCTTATGCCCCAAATTGAAGATTTTGAACGAATCCAGGATTATATTACGAATCAAATGGGGACAATCTATGAAAAAATCGATCTGGAAAAATTTATTTTTGCCAGATTTGCAGAAGAGGCCGGGGCAACCTGACATGGCGTGATTTATCCCACCGGGTGCGATGATCTGCACCCCAGTGGAAAAAGAACTGTAAAGTTGTTAGGGGAATCAGCACACGGCCACCGCTTCGATTTCAACCACACAATCCGGGTGGAAGAGCGAACCGACTCCGATCAGGGCGGTGGCGGGGCGGCAGTCTGCTTTTTTCAGGCGTTCAATAAGAGTGGCTGCGGCTGCGCCGAATGCCTGGACATCAACGGTGTAATAGGTGAATTTAACCACATCACTGAGCCTGAAATCCGCCTGTTCAAGCAGGGTCTCCATATTGTTTAAAATCTGTTGGATCTGCATTTCCATGTTGTTGCCGTGAACCAGGTTGCCGTCGTCATCAACGGAAACAATACCGGCCGTGTATAGGGTGCGGTTGGGACTTGTGATCTCATTGGCCTGGACAAAACCGAATTGGTCCTGCCATGTCCACGGGTTTATGATTCTTCTTTTCATGGGGCCTGTCTTTCCTTTTTTGTTGTTATAGATATAGTATGTGTGGCAACTATACGGTTAAAAAAACCGCTACTAATTTTCCTTTAAGGACGGTTGGTCCATTCGTTCGATTTTGAATACCACGGGGCGCAGCGGATCCGTACATGTGGCCAGGGTGGTATACTCGTCTTTCATAAATTCAGAGGTGCTGCCCGTGGCCACGGCAAGAATAAAGTGGCGGATATCTGCCCAGGCCCAGGCGCAGATGCCTTCGGGCATCTCATAGGGGTTGGTGACAATATACGTCTGGCCGTCTTCAACCCGGTTGCAGACGGCCAGTTTATCCGGATACCGGATATGGGTATCTGCCAGATCTTTGTTTACTCCTCTTTTTACAACACTTACCTTGCATTGATGAAACATCATGGTTCCTCCTTGTTTTAGTTGGTGTAAATATAGTATGTGTGACAACTATATGGTTAAAAAAAATGACCCTATAGCCGGGTTTTAATGCTGTTGCAGACGATATCCAGGGATTGAATCAACTCATCTTTCTTTTTTTTGGGGATGGCTTGGGAACAGATGACATCGATTTTTTGTGTGATCGGGGTGACGGCCTTTAAAATGGTTTTTCCGTGTTCTGTAATATATATCCGGTTCATCCGGCGGTCCCGGCCATCTCTTTTTCGCTGGATACACTCATTTTTTTCCAGTAAATCAAGGATGCGCGTGATATTGGTTTTGTCTTTCTGTGTATGTTGCGACACCTCGGTCTGGGACTGGCCCGGCTGCTCAAAAACGGCTTTCAGCACGATCCACTGCTCGTTGGTGATGGTGAATCCTTCGTCTTTCAGCAGTTTGTTGATCAGGGTTTTCAGATACCAGTTGGTTTTTCCGATGGCGTATCCCAATGATTTTTCCCGGTTGTCAGCGGCCATTTCATATATCTCATTGCAATTGGTGTTATTTGGTTGTTGTAGCAACAATACTTGTGACAACTATATCTGTCAAGCACTTTTATTTCTGACCTGCCGTTTTTTGTATCCACAACGGATCTCTTTAATCTGAAATAAAAAGAATGAAAATAGATAAGCGGCACGAGAGAGAGGAAAAAACATCCGGATTGTAACCTGTCAGATGCCCGTCGGGCCGGCCGTCAATGTACCGGCTCAACAGACACCTGTTCAATAAGATACTCATCCGGGCAAAAGCCTGGGCTGCCCGGATGGACTGATTTTCCTTCTTATGCCGTACCGATATTCAGCGCTTTTTCGATAACCGCCAGGTCTGCGGATTTTAGGACGGGAAAATTCCAGATAAAGAGACCGCCGATCTTTTTGGCGGTAACCTGGTCAAGGAAATATGCCAGGTTTTCATCGGTCAGACCGGCCGGTGTCAGGGCCAGGATGACCTGGTCCGGGGGGACGCCATTATCCATGGTCCGCTGGATGGCCGGGCCCACATTGGCCTTGATATCCGACATGGACCACATTTTCGCGGCATAGCACATGAGGATCTGGCGATGGGCCGCGTTGGACCGGGCAATCTGCTGTACGGCGGAATTGATGGCCCGGCCGTGTGCGGAAGCGTTCGGGTTGTTATAATCCCATCCGGCCAGAAAAGTGTAGCTGGTCTCCTTGGGGTGAAGGGCCTGCATGGCCTTGATGATCCGGCTGACATCCATATTGCATTCATCGTCAAAATCCACGCCGTCCCAGTTTTTCCCGGTGGTGGCATCTTCTATCGCCCGGATCTGGTCATCGGTTTCAGGCATCCCGGCAGGGGAACATCCGCCCCCGCCATAGGTCCACAATATTTTGCCACCGCCTTTGGGTGCCGCTGTTCTGGCCGGGCTCCAGCCCGGGGAGGCCGGGGTGCCCGAGGTCAGTCCTGTCAGGTTGGTGATCATACCGTACATGGTGTAGGAAAAAGAGGATGGGGCGGTATCTGCCGGATTCTGGCTCCAGCCGCCGATGATGTAATCGCTCATTTGGTTTCTCCTTTAAAAAGAGGTTAAAGGTTACGAATGGTTATGGGTCGGATCACGACAGCCGGTTCTGCAGATTCTACTAATCAGATCGTATCCATCAGGTCGTACTCATCAGGCAACAGGGGATTTGAAAAAGGAGTACAGGTACGTTTTTATTGCCCGGCAGTGATCTGAACTTATTGTAAGGATAGAATAGTATCTGCGAACCGTGATTTTGTATCTTACCACCTGAAAGAGACGGGTTCAAGCCATATGCCGCCACTTTTAAAAAACAGACTTGGCTAACTGTTTAATATAAAGCCCCAATCCGGTTATTCGTCTATGATTTGAATCTTTGTTTTATCCGGTTTGTGTTTAATCCGGCTTGTTCCAAGGGCAGTTATGGGATAAAAAAAGAGGGTCACGGATTTTATGGAAAAAAGACCGGTGTCACCATAACCCAATAAATAGACCGGAGGCTTTTATGGAAAAACAGAGTGGTCTTTCCAGGGACTGGATAACTGAAGTGATTAAAGATTTTATCGTTGAATCACCGCTGAACTCAATGCAGGACGGAACAGGGGAACCGGCCTGGGACGAGGCCTTGACCGGGTTTGTCTCAGGGGCGGACCCCATCTGGCAGCAGTACAAAGAGTATATCGGTGCATTTCACTGGACCCCTTGGGAAGTATTTAACCAGCACTGCCCGGATGAAAATGTCAGTGCCGACCAGTTGACGGTTATCTCCTGGATTTTGCCCCAGCGGAAAAGGGTCCGGGATGCAAACAAGAAAGAAAGAAAGTTTCCCGCAGAAGAATGGGCCCTGATCCGGGTTTATGGCGAGGCATTCAACACGGCATTAAGGCGTCATGTTGTCGATTGTCTTGAGAAGGAAGGCGTTCCGGCGGTTGCCCCTATGATCGCCCCGAACTGGACCGTTGTAAAATCCCAACGGTTTTCATATGCATCATCCTGGTCTGAACGCCATGCCGCCTATGCTGCGGGTTTGGGTACCTTTGGATTGTGTGACGGGCTGATCACCGCCAGGGGAAAAGCCATGCGGGCAGGATCGGTTGTTGCAAAACTGTCGCTCGAACCCACGCCCCGGCCTTATACGGATCACCATGCCTATTGCCTCCACTACACGGACAACACCTGCGGTAAATGCATAGACCGATGTCCGGCCCGTGCTATTACCCGGGCCGGGCATGACAAGGAGGCGTGCAGACAGCACCTGGCCTTATCCAGGGAACATGTAACAAACACATACCGGTTTGAGGGATACGGGTGTGGATTGTGCCAGGTGGGGGTTCCCTGTGAAGCCATCATACCCGTTAAGCAGGCGCGGGTGGCCCTTGAGCGAGGAGAGTTACCGTCGCCGCCGCCTCCACTGGCCTGATCCGGCCCGGCAAAGGCTGGGGCAAGACCGGATCTGTGTGGTGCCTCCTGTCTTTTAACGGCCAGCCAGCCAGGAGAAAAGGACGATTCCAACGGTTACGATCAGGGCGGTGGTTTCTCTGTTTTTAAACCCAAAGATCCGGTTCAGCGGGAAGAAAACGACTCCCAGGCTCAGGCCAGAGAGAAAACCGAAGATATGGGCCCAGACATCGGTTCTCTCTCCCTGGCTGAACATGGCCACGAGTATGGCACCGGCAAAGATCGGCATCAGATTGTCCAGCTTGAGGGGATGTGATTTCCGGGTGGCCTGATAGGCCGCCAGCAGACCGGCCGCCCCCATGACGGCGGTGGAGGGG
>JANQML010000137.1 GCA_028280105.1 Desulfobacula sp.
GGAGTCAATCCGTGTTATTGAACGGAATAATAAGGGGTGGGATCTTTGATTCCTGCCTCTTCAAATCCTTTGATCCGGTGAAGGCAGGAGTCGCACCGGCCGCAGGAATCAAAGATCCCACCCCTTATTATTCCGTTCAATAACACGGATTGACTCCGCTGCCGCATCCGGAATATCCGGTTCATGCCGGCTGAAACATCCCATTTTGAAACCGGTTAAGACGCTGCAAGAAAAAATACCGCACCAGGGTGTCGATTATGAAAATAAAAAAAATCTTGCTGAAAGGCTTGCCCAAAGGGGTTGAACCAGTATTTATCGGGATGAAACCGTTCTATTTTCAGAT
Organism: Desulfobacula sp.; assembly: GCA_028280105.1. Taxonomy (GTDB): domain Bacteria; phylum Desulfobacterota; class Desulfobacteria; order Desulfobacterales; family Desulfobacteraceae; genus Desulfobacula. The sequence continues at coordinate 344 of JANQML010000137.1, forward strand.
CCTATTACTATAATGTTTATCTAACGCTAAGCAAATATTGCTTGACATCTGAATTCATTTTTTCGATAAGAGAGGTTGAACTCAGGTGCCTTACAAAGGCTGAAAAGGGAATCCTGTGAGAATCAGGAACGGACCCGCCGCTGTAATCGGGGACGAACGCTGCACGGATGTCACTGGCTTTTTTTTGCTGGGAAGACGCAACAATTAGGTTTGAACCGAGAGTCAGAAGACCTGCCTGATGAAAAAAAAGGGATCATCCATGGTAAAGATACCCTTTTTAACTATATCAAGGGATTAAAAACGATATCCTGATCAATTTTTTGAATTGATCAGGATTTTTTTTTGGGGGGGGATGAACGAAATCTTCTTTTTACCGTATTATCCGGGCGGGTCAGGTAAGCCGGCAATTAGGGGTGAGTTTATTCAAGTTGAATTTAAGGAGAAAAAATGAAAAAATTGATCACAAGCGTATTTATTGCAGTAGCATTATTACTGCCCGGTGCCGGGTCTGCCCAGGAACCTGCCACCCCGAGGGGAGCAAGCGAACTGGAAGATATGATTGTCACATCAGGCCGGGTGCCGGAAGAAAGAAAATTTATCGTCACCAATGTGACTGTAATCGATGAACAGGAGATCCGGCTGTCATCCGCCGACAACGTGGGCGACCTTCTGGCACAAAAAGCAATCGGTATTGTTAGAAAATATCCAGGCAACCTGACCACCATCGGTATCCGGGGATTCAGGACCGACGCCCACGGGAACGACCTTCGGGGCAAGGTGCTGGTTCTGCTGGACGGCAGACGGGCCGGCACCGGTAATGTGGCCAAACTAATGACGAAAAATGTGGAACGGATCGAGATCGTCCGGGGGCCGGCATCGGTCCAGTACGGCTCGGCTGCCGTCGGCGGGGTTGTCAATATCATCACCCGCCAGGGCAGGGGGGATTTCACGGCTTTTATTGAAGGCCGGCTGGGCAGTTTTGAATCAAGAGAAGCCAGCACCGGTTTTTCCGGTGAAACCGGCGGATTTGATTACTCCGCATCCGGAACCGTCAAATCAGATGACGACTACACCACGGCCGACGGCGTCGTATACGGTAACACCGGAACGGACAGCGTGAAAAACCTGAGTCTGAACCTGGGGTATTCCTTTCTGCCCAACAACCGTATCGGCGTTATCTTTAACGGTTTTGACGTGGATGAAGCCGGCTCTCCCAACTACCTGAGCCAGAATGACCTGGATGATTACACCGACAAATCCAACTATTCCGTTGACCTGGTGTTAGACGGTCAGACCACGGACGAACGATTCATCTGGCTGGCCCGGTATTTCAACGGTCAGGACGAAGATCTCTGGGCCGATCCCACAGGATCCAATCCGGACGGCTGGGATGACGGGATTCCGTCTGAACGGGAAACGGATTTCCAGGGCGCCCAGGCCCAGCTGACGGCCCGGTTCGGCATCACACAGGTTACGGCCGGTATGGATTGGTCCGACTATGAGATTGAGGCCACCTTTACCCCCATGGAGACTGCTTACGAAAACCTGGCCGGATTCCTAATGGGTAAAGTCAAGCTAGTGGACGACCGCCTGGTGCTCTCCGCCGGCCTGAGATACGACACCTATGAAGTAGATGTCATCAGACCTGCCGGAAGAACCGCAGACGACAGCGAACTGACCCCCAATGTCGGTGTTTCATTCCTGCTGACCGATTATCTGAAACTGCGCGCCGGTTATTCACAGGCCTTTGTCATGCCCGGAGCCGATCAGATGGCCGCCGATTACAATGCGTTCGGTACCAATTATGTGGGAAATCCGGATCTCTCCCCGGAAACCAGCCAGACCTATGAAGCCGGTATCGACTTCTTTTACCGATCCCTGTCTGCCGGGCTGACCTATTTTCAAACAGACTTTGAAGATAAAATCGAAACAACCACCCTGACCAACGGCGACCGGTCGTGGGAAAATGTCGGTGATGCGGAAATTTCAGGATTTGAAGCCAATATCGGGTTTGATATCGGTGATTTTTTCGGATGGGATTTTGAAATCAGACCCTATGCCGGATTCACATACCTGACCGAGTTTAAAGACAAGGTAACCGACGAAGATCTCTTATTCACCCATGATGTCAACGGCTCATACGGTATCTCCTTCTCTGATTTTAAAGGATTAAACGCACGTCTCAACGTTGCGTATTACGGCGAAAAGACCATTACCGACTTTGAAAGCGGGTTCCCGTTTCAGGACATAAAGGCAGAGAGTTTTTCCGTTGCCGATTTCACCATCAGCAAGGTTCTGCTCTCCTCTGAAAGGAGAGGGCGTCTCACACTGGATGCCGCCATCGACAACCTCTTTAATGAAAGTTTTGCCTTTGTCAAAGGATATCCCATGCCGGAACGAAGTTTTTACCTGGGTTTGAGATATGATTTTTAAGTAATGGAGTTTAAATCACTGATCATCGGTCTGCTCATGTCCCTTGCCGCTTTTGCAATCAAAAGCGGCGGCGGACTGGCATACCTGCTGCTGCAAACAGACGACAACCGGCTCAAGGTCTGCCGGACCCTGATATTTGTAACCGGATACGCCCTGGTTTTTATGATGGCGGCCGGTGTCGTCACCACAGTCAACCTGACCGCCCACATTGACGGTCTTCAGGCATTTTTCAAAAGCGGCATGACCCTTCATTTTATCATGGCACTTCTTCTGGTGCTGTGGGGGATTAAACTGCTCTCTGAAAAAAGCGCGCAACGCACCACCCGGGGTTGGATTCCTCTGGTGGTCCCCTGCCCGGTCTGTTTTACCGCCATCCTTTTATCCAGCGGTTTTGTCGCCACTTTTTATCCGGGCAGTCTCTGGGTATTTATCGGACTGTTTGCCGGTTATATCCTGATCAGCCTGGCAGTGGCATTCGGGTTTTTCCTCCTGGTCAGAATCCGGAACGGTAAAGGATCGGCCGAACCGTTTCTAGGGACATTGATGCTCTATCTTGCCGGTTATTTTCTGCTCTCCGTCACCATCATCCCCCAGTTTGCCGATCTGGACAAGATTTACCGGTTGTCCCTTTCCGATTCTGCGTTTGAATGGTCAAAACAGAATCTGTTCGTCCTTGCCATCGCTCTTACCGGGCTTGCCGCAGGTTTCACCATCCCTTCCAAAAGAGAGTAAACATGCAGATCATCGCCGTTTTAAAAACCTTTATCTATTTAATTGCCTCTTCTTTGTTTATGCCCGTGCTGTTGATTTTATCCGGGCTCTTTCTCTGGTTGCTCGTCTATTCCGGTTCTTTTTTCAGGTCCTGGCTGTTCAGACGGCGGATCCAGTCACAGATGAAGAAGACAGGCACCGGCCTGCCGGATAAAATTCTTTCCGGCGATTACCAGGACTGTTTTCCAGGACCGGTCATTGCAACCATCAAAGCCCTTGAACAGATGAAAGGCACCCAAACGCCGATTCCGGTGGTCAATCTGCTGCGGGAGGCCGAACACGAGATGTGGAGATCCCTGGACAGCCTGAAATTAATAATCCGTATCGGGCCGGGGCTGGGACTCATCGGCACCCTGATCCCCATGGGAACCGGGCTGGCCGCCCTGGGTCAGGGGGATCTGGGGCAATTGAGCCAGGATCTGGTGGTGGCCTTTACCACAACGGTGGTGGGCATGGCCCTGGGCCTTTTATCCTATTTCTATTTTACCATCCGCCGCCGCTGGGTGGAACAGGACATTAAAAATATCCAGCTGGCGGCTGAACTGTTAACCGGGGATGTCACGGACCATGAGATACTTAAAAATTAATCAGGACCGGGGCACAGGATTTTCCGACAACGATCCCATGTCAGGCGTGGCCAATCTCTTTGACCTGGGCCTGGTCTTTATTGTGGGGCTGCTGATCGCGCTGTTCGGTGCCTATCACCTGCAAGATCTCCTATCCCAGACCTCTGAGATGACCATTGTTAAAAAGTCCCCTGACGGACAAATTGAAATTATCGAAAAAAAAGGGAAAAAAATCAACGCCATGAAAGTCACCAAAGAGACGGCCAAGGGCAAGGGAGAGAGACTTGGCACGGCCTACCAGCTGGAAGACGGTTCCATGATTTATATCCCGGATTAAACCCTGTCACCAGGGTAAAGGCAGTACAATGAAACAGATCAAAAAACGGATATTACCCGGCTGGCTTATCCCGGTCCTTTTTTTCCTTTTCTCTTTCCCGGCACCCGTATGGCCCGGTGACCTGGTCTTTATGATCCTGGATCATAACACCTATATCGCCAATTTGGCCGTAAAGACCCTCGAACCAGACCTTAAATCCGATATCAAAATCATCACCGTGGACGATGTCACCCTTGATCCGGAACAGGTAAAACAGGACGTTGAAAACGCCTCCCTCATTGTCGTGGATGTGATGGGCCGGGAGCTGGCATCCTTTATATCTGAAAAAATAGACCTCGACCAAAAGACCGTCTATGCCGTCCGGGGGTCTGTGGATGACGAAGCCCTACGGAAAAAAGGGGTGATATTTGATCCGGAGATCTCGGACTACTATCGCCATATCAGTGTGGAGAACATCGGCAATATGCTGCGCCGGGTGCTGAACCGACACAAGGATTCGTCCATCTCCTATGAAAACGTGGTCAAACGGCCCGAACTCGGCCTCTACCATCCGGATGCCCCGGACATCTTTAAACAGGTGGAGGCGTATCTGGCCTGGCAGCGCAACCGGCCCGGTTTTGATCCGGATCTGCCCACCATCGGATTCTTCTTTTTCTCCTCCTTTCTCACCCCGGGCCAGCAGGAGCCCGTGGATACGCTCATCCGGCGGCTGGAATCCGAAGGATTCAACGTCCTTCCCTGTTACGGCAGAGAAGAGATGATCATTGAAAAATTTTTGCTGGATAAAAACCAACAAGCCCGGGTGGACATGATCCTGGCCTTTTCATTTAAATTCTACAGCGGCCTAACACCCAGGCTCAACACCCTGCTGAACCGGCTGGATGTCCCGATTTTCAGTGCCGTCAGTATCTACAAGGAAACCATTGACCAATGGCGTAAAAGCCCTGTGGGCATTGATAACCTGGAGGTAGCCTGGTCCCTTGCCACACCGGAAATTTCAGGGTTGATCGAACCCACCGTTCTGGCTGCTAAAGAGAAAAAGGCGGACCCAGACACGGGGAAACCCTACTTTATCAGCCGCCCGGTAGTTGAAAATATAGACCGGCTCATGCCCCGGCTTAAAAAGTGGGTGGTTCTTCAGGAGAAACCCAACCCGGACAAACGGGTGGCCATCATGTTTTATAACCACCACCAGGGGAAACACAACATCGGGGCCTCTTATATGAATGTATTTAGAAGCATTGAAAGCATTATAGCGGCCCTGCACGAGAACAGCTATACAACCGGACCGCCGCTGTCCGAAACCGACATCAAAGAACTGATCCTGGCCTCGGCCCGGAACGTCGGGTCCTGGGCACCGGGTGAGCTGGATAAAATGACGGCAACGGGAAAGGTGATCCGGCTGCCCGTGGCCGATTACAAACTTTGGTTTGACGACCTTCCCGAAGCCTTTAAGGAAAAGGTGATCGAACAGTGGGGGGAACCTGAAACATCCGGGATAATGAAAATAGACAATGATTTTATTATCCCGGCGGTCCGGGTTGAAAACATGGTGATCCTTCCCGAGCCGGTGCGGGGATGGGGAGACGACCCCATGAAGCTCTATCATGACACCACCCTTTATACCCACCACCAGTATCTGGCGGTTTACCTCTGGCTGTCAAAGGCATTTAAGGCCGATGCCATGATTCATCTGGGCACCCATTCCACCTATGAGTGGACACCGGGCAAACAGGCCGGGCTCTCTCCCTCCTGTCCGCCCGAGGTGCTGATCACCGATATTCCCAATATCTATCCGTACATCGTGGATAACGTGGGGGAAGGCATCCAGGCCAAACGCCGGGGCCGGGGCGTTATGGTTTCGCATTTAACACCGGTCTTAAAGCAATCCGATATCCACGAGGAGTACAGCCGGATGGCCGAACTGATCAATGAGATTGAACGGGCCCGGTCCCGGGGAAGTATAACGGTGGAAGAAAAAGTCAAGGAGTTGCTGGCCCTGGCCGAGACCACGGGTATTCTTTCCGACCTGAAAGACAGTGACGTCAGCACCGACCATGACCGGTACCATGCCCGGGAAGAGGAATCATCCCACCGGCATGCAGATACTGAAACACCGTCCGTATCCGGTTCTGATGCAGATCCGGTTCCGGTTGCCCCGGTTTTGGATTCAGCCACATCGGAAACCATCCACCTGCTGGGTCATTATCTGGCTGATATTAAATCGAGCCTGATTCCTTTTGGTATGCACACCTTTGGCCGGTCTCCCCGGTCCGACGCCCTCACCGAGATGACCGGTGCCGTCTTAAAATACAATCCCGAACGCTCTGCTGAAACCCTGCGTCAAAATATAGCCCGCAGCGGCCCCAATGAAATTGAAAGCATGATCCGCGGCCTCTCGGGCCGGTATGTTTCCCCGGGCCAGGGCAACGATCCCATCCGGAACCCGGATGCCCTGCCCACCGGCAGGAATTTTTACGGTTTC
>JANQML010000165.1 GCA_028280105.1 Desulfobacula sp.
GCGGGAGTGACGAGACTCGAACTCGCGGCCTCTTGCGTGACAGGCAAGCGTTCTAACCAAACTGAACTACACCCCCATCAGCCTGAACTATTGTGGTGCCCAGGGACAGAATTGAACTGCCGACACGGGGATTTTCAGTCCCCTGCTCTACCGACTGAGCTACCTGGGCTCACAGAAAAGGCAATTTAAATGATTTTTACCTGTCTGTCAAGACTTTCTCGTTTTTTTCGTTCTTCTGCCTTTGCTGTGGCGCCTATAAGCTGTCAATAATGCGGTTGAGAGTCGGGCTCGGCCTCATTTCGTCCGTTGTTTTAACAGGATCGGGCAGAAAATAGCCTGAGATATCTGCCGGCCGTTTCTGGGCATTTAAAAGTTCAGTGTTAATCAAGGCCTCATTTTCTTCCAACTCTTGAGCGACAGCATTAAATGTTAAGCTGATTTGTTCATCATCTGATTGGGCGGCAAGGGCGTTGACCCAGAACAGGGCAATATAAAAGCTGGCACCCCGGTTGTCTGTTTCACCGGCCCGCCGGGAAGGGTTTTTCCCCTGTTCCAGATACCTGCCGATGGCCTGGTCCAGTGCCTCGGCAAAAAGGGCTGCCTTGGGATTCTGCGTTGTCTGGGCCGCCAGTTCCAGAGACGGAACCAGGGCACAGTATTCACCCAGAGAATCCCACCTTAAATGCCCTTCTTCCAAAAACTGCAGAACATGTTTGGGGGCTGATCCGCCGGCGCCGGTTTCAAACAGCCCGCCCCCTTCCAGAAGGGGGACCACCGAGAGCATCCTGGAACTGGAGCCCAACTCGAGGATGGGGAAGAGATCCGTTAAATAGTCCCTGAGAACATTTCCGGTGACGGCAATGGTGTCTTTGCCTTTGCGGGTCCGCTCCAGGGTAAAGGTCATGGCCTCCACCGGCGCACTGATCAGAACATCGATCTGGGTGGTGTCATGCTCGGGCAGGTAGGCGTATACTTTTTTGATGATCTGCCGGTCATGCCCCCGTTCCGGATCGAGCCAGAAAACAGCCGGGGTGTCTGTGGCACGGGCTCTTGAAACCCCGAGTTTCACCCAGTCTCTGATGGCAATGTCTTTGGTCCGGGACATTCTGAATATGTCGCCTTTTTCAATATTTTGATTCATCAGACAGGTCCCGTTATCGTCCACAAGCCGGATGGTTCCGCTGCCCGGTGCCTCAAAGGTCTTGTCATGGGAGCCGTATTCCTCGGCCTTTTTGGCCATGAGTCCGACATTGGAAACACTGCCCATGACGGCCGGGTCGAATTGTCCGTTGGCCTGGCAGTCTTCGACCACGGCCTGGTAGATACCGGCATAACACCGGTCCGGAATCATGGCAATGGTTTCCTGAAGCTTGCCGTCCCGGTTCCACATCTTGCCGCCGTCCCGTATGACATTGGGCATGGACGCGTCTATGATGATATTGTTGGGCAGGTGGAGGTTGGTGATGCCCTTGTCGGAATCCACCATGGCCAGTTCCGGCCCGTCATCATAAGCGGCTTTTATCTCTGCCTCGATTTCCTTTCTCAGTGCCGGGGAAAGGGATTTGATTTTGTCCGGAATATCGGCAAACCCGTTATTCAGATTCACGCCAACGGTTTTAAGGGTGTCGCCATGCTTTTCCAGCAGATCTTTGAAAAAGACCGACACGCAATGGCCGAACATGATGGGATCAGACACCTTCATCATGGTTGCCTTTAAGTGCAGAGAGAGCAGGGCGTTTTCCGTCTTTGCCGTTTCCATCTGGCGACTGTAAAATTCACGCAGGGCCGTGATATTCATGACCGATGTGTCCACGATATCCCCGGCACACAGTGCAATCTCTTCCTTTAGAACGGATATGTGTCCCTCATTGCTGTGAAATTCAATTTTGGCCGTGCCGGATGTCTCCAGGGTGATGGATTGTTCCGTACCAAAAAAATCCTTTTCGTCCATATGGGCGACCCGTGTTTTGGAGCCTGATGCCGGCCAGGGCTTCATCATTTTGTGGGGTGTTTTTCGGGCAAAGGATTTGACCGAGGCAGGAGAGCGCCGGTCGGAATTCCCTTCCCTGAGAACCGGATTGACGGCAGAACCGAGAACCGTTGCAAATCTGCTTTGGACAGCTTCTTCTTCCGGGGTGGCCGGGGTTTCAGGATATTCCGGAACAGGATACCCTTTGTCACGAAGTTCTTTAACCGCTGCCTGCAATTGGGGGACGGACGCACTGATATTGGGCAGTTTGATGATGTTGGTGCCCGGCATTTTTACCAGATCTCCCAACTCGGCAAGGTGGTCCGGCACCTGTTGATCCGGGGTCAGGTGTTCCGGGAAATTGGCCAGAATTCTGCCGGCCAGAGAGATATCGTATACTTCGACATCAATGTTTGAATGTTTCAGGAAGGATCTGACAACAGGCAGCAGGGCATAACTTGCAAGCGCCGGTGCTTCATCGGTCCGGGTCCAGATGATCTTTGACGGTTTCATGGGAGCGGCTCCTTTATCAATTCGAAATTCACGATTTAATGATGAAAGTGAAAACCAAGGGGGGGTGAAACGGCGATGATCCCGCCCCGGAAAATCAGATTTCATAATCGTATGGCTTATTGTATAGTCCGTTTTTAGCAGGTACGTTCTGAATAATCAACGTGTCGGCATCTTTTTTAAGGTCCCGTACCTTTTGGGTTAAAAAACAGAGCGCGTATTAAGGCAGGCAGGTTGTAACAACAGTGTCGGCGGAAAATCGCGTCGCTCGAAGCGTGAATTCAAACCAGAAAAATACCGGCAGGCCCTGTCTCTCCGGGAGCAGGGCCTGCCGGTATTGGGAGATGGATTTTATACTTTAAACGTATTTGCCATGCCGTGCAGCGTGTCTGCCAGTTGACTCAGCTCCCTGGCATTCTCATTTACCCGGGAACTGTTTTCAGATATCCGGTTTGAAGATTCGTTGACTTCTGCAATTTCCCGGGCCATCTCATCGGCCAGTACCGAGGTTTTTGAAACGCTTTCGTTTACCTCGAATATCCCCTGTGAGGTCTGGGATATATTGGTTGAAATCTCCTGGGTGGTGATGGATTGCTCCTCCACTGCCGTTGCTATGGTATAAACGATGCTGCTCACATCCGAAATAACCCCTTCGATCTGCTTGATCTCTTCAAATGTGGCGTAAGTGGATTCCTGGATGCCTTCAATCTGGCCCTTTATCTCTTCTGTGGCCTCGTTTGTCTGGTTGGCCAGATCCTTTATTTCATTGGCAACAACGGCAAATCCCCGCCCGGCTTCCCCGGCCCTGGCCGCTTCAATGGTTGCATTCAACGCCAGCAGATGGGTCTGTTTTGAGATATCGTTTATCGTGCTTGTCACCTGATTGATCTGAACGGCTGTTTCTCTCAATTTCTCTACCTTGCCTGATGCACTCCGGGTCTGGTCAACCGCGTCCGAACTTATGTTCCGGGCCTTTTCAGAATTTTCGGCAATTTCGTTAATGGTGGATGACATCTCTTCGATTGCGGCAACCATGGTGTTTAGATTGACCGAGGCCTGTTCGCTGGCAGCTGCCACCGATGTCATATTGGTATTCATCTCCTGGCCGGATGCCGCAACCGCATCTGATTTACGGGAGGTCTGGGCGGCGCCCGACGTCATCTCTTCGGACAGCTGTGACAGGTGATCCGAGGCTTCGTTCAGACGAATGGCATTTTGAAGTACATCGGCTATGATGGACTGAATCTTATCAATAAAATGGTTGAACCATTCTGCAAACGCGCCGATTTCATCTTTAGACGTCACCTCCAGCCTTTTGGTCAGGTCGCCTTCACCCTGGGCAATGTCCTTGAGCATGCTCAGGGTGGTTTCAAGGGGCGCCAGAATCGCCTTTATAATGATAAAGGCAAAGAAAAAGAGAACCAGAACCCCGCCCACGGTCACCGCCAGGCTGAAAAGGTCTGCTTTCCTGCTTTGAATATCAACCTCGTTTTTAATATCGTTTGAAATTTTGTTGCTGATATCTCTCATCCCCTGTGCCGCGGCATTCAGCCGGATCAGTGATGCCCGGTTGGTTTCCCAAAGTGAAAAAACCGTTTCTTCCAGCACAGTGATTTTAGAGATAAACTGTTCAATTTCAGCCCATTTTGCATTGAATTCATCTGAATCAATCACCGATAAAACAGGTTTGATATTTGTCTGTTTTAATTGAATATTTCCGTCTATCTTCTCTTTGGTGGAAAGATACGCCTCCGGATCTGATATTAAAAACAGATTCTGGATATTGATCAGCTTTTCCCCCCAATAGATCATAAAATCCTTAAACTCAAACCGCAGATTGCCTTTCAGGCTGTCCAGCACCTCCCCTTCCAATGTCAGATTGGCCTCTTCCTGATCAATATCGGAGACAATCCGGGTGAGAATGTCGTACATGGACTGTATATCCCGGATAATCTGATTTTGGGCCGTATTGATGGCTGAAACATTTGAAACCACTTCGTTAAAGATCGTGATATGCTCCTGTTCTTTTTGGACGATTTGACGGGCAAACTCGATAATCGCGCTATTTTTGGACTGAGACTGAATTTGAGATGCAAGCCGTTTGATCGTATCATGCGTAACAGCGTGTTTTTCCAGTAAAGCCGGGTCGGGGTTGGACAAGAACTGCTCTTCAAAGACCATCCCCTGCAAAATATTTTTTATGATATCATCACTTTTATTGAATATCGCCATCTGGAATTGTTTATTGGATTCTGTATACTTATTTGCCCCGGCAATGACACACATCCCGATGATACCCACCAGAGCAAGAAATATGATTCTATATTTTATGCTTACATCTGAAAGCTTCTTAATTTTCACAATAAATGCTACCTTTCAAAAAAATAAAGAGGGGAGAAAAATCAAACATGGCATTCATTTGAATTCCTCCCCCTTAAAAACAATTGTTGCTTAAAATATCAGGATTGTAATTATTACAATTTGTTTGAAATCTCTTTTTATTTAATCCACCTGTTCTGCTTGGCTAATGCCTCTCCAGTTTAAAATTTCAATTTTTAACACGTCTTTTGGAAGGCTGGGACCGGTATGTTGATTCCGTTCAAGTCAGGTTTACAATGGATCGTTATTCAACAAAAATACCGGCACCAAAAAGAACATCCTCCCCTGGAACCCTGTGCACATAATTTACTTTTTTGGAAGGTTTCTTTTCACCGGGTTTCGGCCACATATACTCTGTCCAGCCTTCCCCTTTTTCTTTGGCAAGAACCGTATATTCCATGACAAACATCTTGCCGGTAACGTCTTTGATGGCTTTTAAATTCTTTCCAACCAGTTTGGGATTCGGGTGGGCTTTCATAACACCGGTATTCACATCCACGCAGAACAGATAGTTCCCTTTCCAGGCAAACGGACCGTTTGGGTCGTTTACTTTTTCAAGTGTCGCGTCCAGGCCGATTTCTTTGACCATGGCAACCGCTTCTTTCACCTTGGCCACACACTCTTCTTTTGTTGCCGATTCGATTGCAAACAAAGGGGTGGCAGAGAACAGGCCAATCATCAATACAATCAAAATCTTTTTCATCTCATCTCTCCTTATTTTTAAAAAATTGCTAATTAAAACATGACTCAACAGGATTGAAAAAGCAATTTTTGGGGAAAGATTGTATTGCTTTAACCTGAAAAATCTTTCAATGGAACTCTCGCAGCACCTGAACTCTCTTTCGGTGCATTGCTTAAAATAGGCAAAATACTATAAGCATTTTACTTGTAAAATGAGATAATCTATAACTGATTTGTCATTTGAAATCAACATTTATAATCATATTGTTTATTTTTCTTCTTAATTTTTCAGGAAAAGCCGGGTTAAGGCAGAGCCGGTCATTGGCTTGACGGTTGGGTGATCAGACAGACGAGTAAATACGGGGTAAAGATTCGGGGCGTGAAAAATTGCTGATAAAACAATAGGTTCGTTCGGATTAGAACGCCGGTTTACTTATCAAAGAGGGCCGCCACAAAACGCTCGGCATCAAACGCCTGAAGATCGTCCACCTGTTCTCCCACACCGATATACCGGATGGGAAGGGACATGGAATTTGCAATGGCTGCGGCAATTCCCCCTTTGGCCGTGCCGTCCAGTTTGGTCAGGGCAAGCTGGGTCACATCCACGGCATCGTTAAACAGACGGGCCTGGGAAATGGCATTCTGTCCGGTGGTGGCATCTAATACCATTAATACGTCGTGGGGGGCGCCGGGCAGTTTTTTATGGATGGACCGTTTGATTTTTTTTAACTCTTCCATCAGGTTTTTTTGGGTATGAAGGCGGCCGGCCGTATCCACAAGCACAATGTCCACCTTCCTGGCCATGGCTGCCTCAACCGCATCATAGGCAACGGCAGCCGGATCCGCTCCCTCCCTGTGACGGACGATATCTGCATTTGAGCGCTCCGCCCATATCTGAACCTGTTCAATGGCTGCGGCCCTGAATGTGTCTGCCGCTGCAATCAACACCTTCTTACCCTGCCGGGTGAATTTTGTGGCAATCTTGCCCAGGGTGGTGGTTTTACCGGTTCCGTTGACCCCCACCACCATGATGACATGGGGGCGGTGCGTCACGGTGGCTTCCGGCTCATCCGTCTTTGGAAAGAGAGAGAAAATCTCATCCCTGAGCACCTGTTTGAGTTCGTTTGCAGTGGACAGTTTTTTGGCTTTCTTTTTTATTTTCTCCATCAGGTCCATGGTAATGTCAATCCCAAGGTCCGATGTGATCAGCAGTTCTTCAAGCTCATCAAAAAGGTCGTCATCAATGGCTTTTGCAGAACCGAACAGCTCATTGATATCCGTGTTCAGTACATCCCGTGTTTTAGACAATCCTGATTTGAGGCGGGAGAGAATACCTTTTGTTTCATCTGTCCGGGACGCTTCGTTTTTTTTGAAAATGTTAAACACCAATTTTCACGACTCCTTGCATTGGGATTTGTTTGCCTGTCTTTACCATTTTTTCGGTTTCATAATCAAGGACTGTGGAAAACTTTGGGCAGATATTGACTCAAGCCGGAATCTGTCATAGGAATGACCAGGCAAAAAAGGCGTCACTCTACCCGGATATTTCACGAATCGATTTTACTTTAGCTGTCAGGCACAGGTCGTGAAGCTGTAGTTGCCCTACCGCAAA
>JANQML010000192.1 GCA_028280105.1 Desulfobacula sp.
CGATCCGGAAAACGCAGCTATGCCTTCCTGGTGGACGGCAACGGCCGTGCCCTTTACCACCGGCACAGTTCCCTGATCGGATCGGATATGGGGTCCCGGGAACCGGTTCGAAAGGTTTTGCTGGGTGAAACCGGGGCCATGATAACAAATGACGGTGCCGCACAGGAACGTGTTATCTCGGGATACGCACCGTTGCCGGGTTCCAACTGGGGCATTGTCACGCAGGGAAACTGGAGTACGGTCCAGGATCTGATCCAGTTTTACACCCGGTTGTTTCTGCTTATTCTCTGGGGTGGCGGGTCCTTGTCCGGCCTGATGGTTTTTTATCTGATCCAGCGATTGATGAAACCGGTGCATGAGCTGACCCGGGGAGCCGAACAGATTGCCAATGGCCGGTTTATCGAAATTCCGGTTAAGCACAGCGGAGATGAGATCGAAATTCTTTCCAGGCAATTCAACTCAATGGCCCGGGCAACCAAGTCCTCTTTTGCCAATATGAATCAGCGGCTTCACGACCTGGACAATGCCCGGAAAGCGCTTAAACAGAGCGAAGAAAAAATTTCCGCCATTATTAATGCCGTAAATGACGCCATGCTCATGGTCGATGATACGGATAAAATTCGATGGATCAATGACAAGGGCCGTAAGCTTTTCGGAGATCTGGCAGTGGAGAGTCCGTATTATGAAATTTTATACCAGCAGTCTTTCCCTGTCGAAGACTGTATTATAAAAAACTGTTTCAACACGGGAATCGAAAACGATACGGAAATCAATATTCTGAACAAAGATAAGCTCCAGACCTTCTGGTGCACCTGCAGTGTGGTCCAGCGGCACAGAGATTCAAAGGTCAGCCGGGTGGTGGTGGTGTGCAGAAACCTCACCGAAAAAAAACAACTCAGGGCCGAGGTCCTCCGGAATGCCCAGCTGGCCTCCCTGGGCGAACTGGCAGCCGGTATCGCCCATGAGATAAACAATCCCATCAACGGCATCATCAACTATGCCCAGATCCTTGAAGATACCGCCTCTGCCGAACCTGCCGCCCCCCATGCACAGCTGCCGGCAAAAATAATCAAAGAAGGGGAACGAATCGCCATTATCGTCAGTAAACTGCTCTCCTTTGCCCGGTCCGGCACCGAAAAAAAGGAACCGCTGATTTTAGAAGAGGTGATTAACGATGTACTGGATCTGACCGGCACCATGCTGAAAAAAGAGAAAATTCTGATTCAAATCGACATACCGCAAGGGGTGCCGGCTGCCCGGGCAGTGGTTCACCAAATCCGGCAAATCTTTTTAAATATCATCTCAAATGCCCGGTATGCACTGAATGAAAAATACCCGGGCAACCATCCGGACAAAAAAATCACGATTACCTGTTCCGCACCGGCGGACCTTGAATCACCCATGGTAAGGACCGTTTTCCGTGACCAGGGGACCGGAATTCCCAAAAAAATGATGGATAAAATCTGCAATCCCTTTTTCTCAACCAAACCGCCGGACCAGGGAACGGGACTGGGGCTGAGTATCAGCTACGGAATTATTGAGGAACATCATGGAGAGCTGTATATTCAAAGTAGTCACGGGGCATGGACAGAGGTAGTCGTGGACCTGCCCGTGTGGCGATCATAGCAATGACTTTTTCAGGATAAACCTATGTGTGCAAGAATTCTTGTGGTAGACGATGAAGAGAGCATCCGGTACTCCTTTGAAACCTTTCTGGTTAACGAAGGGTATCGGGTATCCTGTGCCGCGGATCTGGAAACCGGATTAAAGCTGGTGACCTCCCAGGTGCCGGATATTATTTTTTCCGATATCATCTTAAAAGATGAAGACGGCATGAAGCTGCTTGCCAAAGTCAACGAACTGGGCCTGCTCTCCCCGGTGATCATGATTACGGGTCAGCCCAGTATTGATACGGCAGCCGAAGCGGTCCGCCTGGGCGCCTACGATTATATGGTCAAACCCATTGTTAAGGAGACATTGCTCAGGGTCTGCCGGACAGCATTGAAAAACAAACAGCTCATGGATGAAAAAGAGCGGATCCGTGCGGAAAAAGATCACCTGAGAAACCATCTTGAAGCGGTTTTTGCCAGTGTGGACGATGCCATTATCACCATTGGCAACTCCCGCAAAATCATTGCCTGCAACGATGCCGCGTTCCAGCTCTACAAGTCGAACATGCCCGAACCGGATACTGATGAGACCGCCCCCCTTAACGGCACCCTTATCCGGGAGAGCCGGAACCCGTTTCTTGCCGCCTGCCGCGACACCATTGAAAAAGTCTTAAACCACCGTGAGAGCATTCGAAACGAGACCAAAACGTTTACCGATGCAAACGGATCTCAGTCCGTGATCTCCATGACCTGTTCCCCCTTGCTGAACAAACATCAGAAATCACTGGGTGCATCACTGGTCGTCAAGGATGTGACCCGGATCCATTTTCTTGAAAACAGCCTTCGGGAGACCAGTGAATTCAGGCGGATTATCGGCAACAGTTATAAAATGGATAAGGTCTTTGATTTAATCCGGGCCCTGGCAGATACCGATGCCACGGTCATGATCACCGGTGAAAGCGGCACCGGTAAAAGCCTGGTGGCGCGGGAAATCCACTCATTGAGCAGCCGGTCGGGGCAGAACATGGTGACGGTAAGGTGCTCCGCCCTTGCCGAACAACTCCTGGAAAGTGAATTGTTCGGCCATGTGAAAGGTGCCTTTACCGGTGCCATCCATGACAAAGTGGGCCGGTTTGAGATGTGCAATAAAGGGAGTATATTCCTGGACGAAATCGGAGAAATTTCACCGGTGCTCCAGCTTAAACTGCTGGGTGTTATCCAGGACCGTGAATTTGAACGGGTGGGAGACACCCGGACCGTCAAGGTGGATACCCGGATTATTGCCGCGACCAACCGCCAGTTGAAAGAAGAGGTTCAGAGCGGCACCTTTAGAGAAGATCTGTATTACCGGCTCAATGTGGTTGAAATTAAAATGCCGCCGCTCCGGGAGCGCCACGGGGATATCCCACTGTTAACAGAACACTTTTTAAGCCATTTCAGAAAAAAATATAACAAACCCATCACAGCTGTTTCCAACGAGGTCATGGAATTGTTTACCTCTTATTCCTGGCCCGGAAATGTCCGGGAACTGGAACACGCCATTGAACACGGATTTGTCCTCTGCATGGAGACGGTGATCGGCATTGCCCACATTCCATCCGATATCATCCAGTTCAGCAAGCGGAATCATTCCGGCCAGACTGCAGCCCCTGCCACAACCGGTACCGATGAAAAACAGGAGCTGGTCTCCATTCTGGAAAAGACCGATTGGAACAAGGCCAAGGCTGCCCGTCTTCTGGGTGTCAGCCGCCCCACCCTTTACCGGAAACTGGAGAAATACGGACTGGAACACGGGCAATAAGCCGGATCCATCCTTTTTTATCATTGACTGATCCGTATCCCGATTGAATGATCCGTTCCTGTCGGCAAGTGTAACCCTGTTACACCTGTGATGCTTACACAATTGAAATGTTTACGTTACACCTGTAAGAAAAATATAAAATCATAGAACCAAGCCGCTGTAATCCCTGCCGATTTATACAAACCCTTGGTCAAGGTTCCACTGGCATGTTTCTTGAATTTTTTATCACGACCCCGATTAAGGGAAACAGATCAACTATATTTATTTTAGGATAATATCATGCGTATTGCGACCTACTTCAGGCCGGTTGACACCGATACTCTCTCCCGGCTTCACGAAGCGACCTTAAAAGTTCTTTCCGATACCGGCATTGTTTTTCAATCCGATGAATGTCTTGACATCTTAAAAAAGCACGGGGCGAAAATTGACGGCCAGATTGCCTTTTTACCCGATCAAATGGTTGAGAGTGCGGTTAAAAGCGCACCGTCCGATTTTGAATGGGAGGCAAGGAACCCGGATCGGTCCATTGACCTGGGCATCAATCAGACAGGTATTCATGTCAGCAGCAACAACGGCCCCATCTATATTCAGGACATTGATCGCGGCAGAAGACTGGGTACCATGGAAGATTTAATCAATCTGTACAAACTGGCACAGCATAGCAGCACCTGCTCAATCAACGGCCAGATTCCGGTGGAACCATCCGATGTCACCCACCCGCTCAGATACCTGGATATTTTTCATCAGCTGCTGAAACATTCGGATAAGCCCCTGTTCGGCTATGTGGGCGATTGCGAAGAAATCGGCCGGATGTTTGACATGGTCCGAATCTCATTGGGTGCGGATCTGGCGGATGATTCCGTGTTTGATTCCCACCGCATCGGCGTCTCTCTTAACCCGTTAAGCCCGCTCCAGTTTGACCGGATCCCCTGCGAATCCCTTCTGGCATATGCCAAACTCCGGCAGCCCGTTCTGGTACTGACCTGTGCCATGGCCGGTGTGACCAGCCCGGTGGACCCCATGGGTACGGTGGTGCTTCAGAACGCCGAGATTCTGGCCGGCCTGACCCTGGCGCAGCTGATCAGCCCCGGAACACCGGTGGTTTACTCCCCGGCATCCGCCGTTCCCAATATGAGAAGTGCCGCCTATGTGACCGGGTCCCCGGTCTCCAACCTGATCAATATGACGGGGATTCAACTGGCCCGTGAGTTATATGAAATTCCGTCCCGGTGCATGGCCGGGCTCACCGATGCCAAAGTTCCGGACTGCCAGGCCGGATACGAGACCATGCAGACTTATATGATGCTGGCCATGGCCGGGGTCAATATGGTCAATGAATGCTATGGTGTTTTAGATGCCATCATGACCGTCTCCTATGAAAAATTTATTATGGATGATGAAATCATGTCCAGAGCTGCCTGTGCAATGGCGGGCATAGATATGATGGAGCCCGGGTTCTCAACAGAGATCATCAAAGAGATCGGACATGGCGGCTCATATCTGATGCACCCCAGCACCATGGCCCACTGCAGAAAATTCTGGACACCCGAGATCTCCACCATGGACAGCTATGAAACCTGGGAGTCCAAAGGAAGCAAAGATGCGACACAGGCGGCCAACACCCGGTTCAAGGAGATTCTTGCCGAGTGTCCGGACCGGATCATTGATCCGGAAATCGACCAGGCGCTGGAAGCCTATATACGCAAAATTTAAGTCAACAATATAACGTATTTAACAATTTACAGGCAGACGTAATGCAGATGCCGGTATCTTTACCGGCAATTGTATTTTATTTTAACAAAAACGAGGAGGTTTTGTTGTGAATCGCAACAAGCATGCAGGTTTCCTGCAGAGCGGGGGATTGAGCCTCAACATGTTTACCCGGGATGAACTCTACGAGATTCACCTGGCCACACTGGATGTGCTTCAGCACACCGGCGTCTATTTTGAAGACGAAGAGGCCAGGCAGATTCTCGGTGACAGCGGTGCTGATGTTGATCCGAAAACAGATGTGGTAAAATTCCCGCCCTACATGGTCGAAGATGCCATTCGATCAGCTCCGGGTACGGTTAACCTTGCCGGAAGGGACCCAAAGCACGACTATCTTTTGGGGAACAACCGGGTCGGCTTCACCAATTTTGGTGAAGGCATATCCATTGTGGATATTGAAACCGGCATCCTGAGGGAAACCGTTAAACGAGACGTGGAAGAGAGTGCCGTTCTGGTGGATTACCTGGACGGAATCGATGTGTACGAAAGGGCGTTAGGCGCCCATGATGTCAACCAGGCTGCCCAGCCCCTGCACAATGCCGAGGCCTTTTTGGCCAATACCACCAAGCATTGTTTCCACGGTGCCGGTAACGGCCACCTGATGCGGGCAACCATTGAAATGGCCGCCGCCATCCAGGGGGGAGCCGACAAATTCAGGGAAAGGCCGATCATATCTTTTAACACCTGCCCGATCAGTCCCCTGAAACTGGTACGGGATTGCACTGAAATCATCATCGAAGGTGCCCGGGCCGGCGCACTGGTCAATGTACTGACCCAGGCCCTGGCCGGCGGCTCCGCCCCTGTGACGCCCGCCGGAACATTGGTGGTGCACAATGCCGAAGTCCTTTCCGGTATTGTCTTGGGACAGACCGTGAGAAAGGGAACTCCCATGATGTTCGGCAGCTCCACCTGCCCGCTGGATCTCCGCATGGCCACGGCCACTGTCGGATCCCCGGAATGCGCCATGATTAACGCCGGTGTTGCCGCTTTATCCACCTACTACCTGCTTCCCTCATGGGTCGCCGGTGGCTAGGCTGATTCAAAAGTAGCAGACGGACAGGCTGCCCATGAAAAAACATTAACCGGTCTCCTTACAGCGTTGGCAGGTGCCAACCTGATCTACGGACTGGGAATGTTGGAATCAGGAGTCACTTTTGACTACGGCCAGCTTGTCATGGACAATGAGTTCGCAGAGATGATCAAACACGTTGTCAACGGGATTCCGGTCAACGAGAATACCCTTGCAGTGGATATAATTTCAAAGGTAGGATCCTTTGGTCAATTTATCACTGAAAAGCACACGTTTGATCATATGAAAGGGATGTCACAGCCTGCTCTCATAGACCGCAGGGTTCGGGATAAATGGGAAAAGGCAGGGGGCAATACCATGCATGAGAAGGCATTGGAAAAAGCCCGTGAGATCCTGAAGACCCACAAGCCGACGCCGCTTTCCGACGAGGTCAAATCTGAAATGAGATCCATTGTCGAAAGAACCGAAGCTGAAATAAAGGAAATGGAAGAACGGGAGCAGAAAGGGTAAGGCTACCCGATCATATCGCTTTTTTTCGCTTTTTTCATTTTCTGAATCACTCCAAACAAGGCATGCCTCCAAACAGGGCATGCCTTGTTGTTTTTAAAAAAGACCCATATAGCCAGGCGTGATATTCGGCTTGGATTCAGCACCGGAACTGTCTGCTGCCAAAACGGTGCCTATACCGTAAAAAAAACCTGTACCGAAACTCTGTTTTTGTTCCGATACAGGCTTTAAGACAGGCTGTTGCGTTTTAGCTATAAGCAACAGCAGCTATATGAGATTCAAAATCTACATTTCACCGGCTTTTGCTTTCTTTAACATGGCATATACCGAAAAGATAAAGGCAATTCCCACAAAGAAGAATGGGGCACCGACAACAATGGCCAGACTCTTTATGGCGTTAAATCCGCCGGTGAGCTGAAAGATAATACCGGTCAAACCGATGATGACTCCCCAGAGTAACCGCATGGTGATTTTAGGATTCCGGTTTCCCCGGGACATCTGCATGGCCGTAAAAAAGGAAGCAGAGTCAGAGGTGGTGACCGCAAAAATAATAATGTTGATCAATACGATCAGGCTGATAAACCAGCCGCCCTTCATACTTCCCAGAAGGTTGTACACACCGGTTTCCGGATTAGCCTGAACACTCTCCCAGAGCGGAACAATACCGGTAATCTCTGCGTAGGCCGCAGATCCGCCCCAGACACCGAACCAGAGAACGGCCAGAATCGAAGGAACAAAGATAACGCCGAACATGAATTCGCGAAGGGTTCGGCCTTTGGAAATACGGGCGATAAAACCGCCGCAAAACGGAATATAGGAGATCCACCACAGCCAGTAAAAAACGATCCACCAGCCCAGCCAGTCACGCTGTTCAAAGTTGCCCGCATCTGTCCAGAATGTATACTTCATGATTCCGGCAAGGTAATCACCGCCCAGCTGCGTCATCAGGTTAAACAGATACTGGGTCGAAGCATGTCCGAAAAAGAGCAGCACCAAAAGAACACATCCGGCCAGACACATGTTCACCTGACTTAAGATTTTAATCCCTCTTTCAACACCGGTTGCAGCTGAGATTACATAGGCAACAATAAGTACAAGCATCACCGACGCCTGGCCGAAGCCGCTCAACTTAATGCCGAAAAGGGTTTCAATGCCAAAACTGATGGAAGCCACACCCAGACCGATCATGGCGGCATTTCCACCCACCGTGCCCAATACGCCGAGGCCGTCTGCAAGCTTTCCCCAGATACTGGTATTGCATCTGTCCCCTAAAATGCCGTAAAGTCCGGTGGCGACTGTCAGGGGTTTTCCCAGACGGTATGCCGGGAAGGCAATGGCCCATGCAGCCAGGGCAAACAGTGCCCAGCCGTGAATCCCCCAGTCCATAATCGTCATCTCAATGGCTTTGGGAACACCGGCTGCCGTGCCCGCGGTTCCGGCATCGATAACGTGGGAGGACTGGTGCAGATGCGTCAATGGTTCGGCAACACTGTAAAAGACAAAGCCAATTCCCAGACCACAGCTGAAGAGCATGGCGATCCATGCTGAGAATGTGAATTCGGGTTTATCCTTATCCAGCCCGAGTTTCAAATCTCCAAACGAGCTGACTCCCAGGTATAGACAGAAAAACAATGTCACACCCACCCCTAACAAAAAGGCCCAGCTGAAGTTAAAAATAAGAAAATTTCGGATAGTGACCAGCGTTTTGGCCGTTTGATCAGGGAATATCAAGGCACAGATAATAATTGAGATAAACGATATTAAAACAGGCCAGAACAGCTTGGCGTCATAAACGCCCAGCAATTTTTCCAGGCCTTCCCCCGAACTATTGCCCGGGATATCAGTGTCTTGGGTTGCAGCTCTTACTTTGGTTGATTCCATTCTTTCTCCTTCATGTGAATCAGGGTTAATATTTTGGTTCAATTTTCCTGCTCTGTTCTACACCTTTCCAAACGATGTTCCTCGAATGTTAAATCAACATTCGTGCCAGTACCAAAATATTAAAAAAGAAGAGAAGAATACTATGAAATCAAGACATTGCAGTAAGTATACGTAAAATGAGATATGTAATGAAACGCCCGGACATGCAACGCCTTACACTTGTGTAAACACAGAAGTGTAAGGCGCCCATCATAAAGCAAATCTTATATTTTTAACGAAATTCCATCCAGAAAAGAGAGGCTTTTTCCCCACCGCCCGATGGTACTGCTCTTGTTGGCAGTCATCAGCAGGCGCTCCATCCCGAATCCGATTCCCACCCAGGTATCGGTAAACCCCCATGCTGCATCCAGGGGGTGCGGTCCCATGGCACCGGATGCCACTTCGATTTTTTCAGGCCCGGCCACGATATCAAGCGTGGATCCGTAGACTTCGGAAGATTCGGTTTCAAACTCATAATCTGTCAGCCCGGCAGATTCGGCAACCAGAGTGGCCAGTTCCTGGATCCGGTCTTCGCGATCAGCCATTGGAAGCCCCATTTCAACCAGGTTCAGCATGGTAAACTCACTGTTGTGGCGGGCGCCATCAGACTCTTTACGAAAGCAGGGTCCGATTTCAAAAAATCGCGTTACCCCTTTTCTGACCCGGGAAAAATCTATCATCAAACTGTAAAGATTGGGTGCAAGCATGGGACGAAGGCATTTTTTTTCACTGATCCAATAGATCTGGCGGAAGAGCGGATGGGATTCATCAATGGTCATTCTGGCCAATGCAGACTTAGACAGGATCAAGGGGGTGGTTACCCGGACAAATCCCTGGCGGACCAGTTCCCGGGTCAGGGTTTCAGACAATTTCTCCAGCCCTACCCGGCCGCCGTTGGACAAAAAAGTATCCAGCTTTTGTTTTTCCGCTTTAATCTTTTTTTTCTCAATCTGCTGGAAAAATTGATTTCGCAGCTCCGGGGTGACAGCTTCAGATGGCACATCCTCCGGAACTATCCCCAGTTCTTTAAACCGTCTCATCTGGGTATCTGTCCATTTCAATTCCGTCATTTTTTTCTCCTCAATCCGTATTAAGCCCGGATATTACATGACAATTTGAATGAAATATCCGGGTTAAGGCAACAGGCCCACAGCCATGGCGGCCACGCCCAGTTCCAGTTTGTCGTGAACCAGGCGGTCTTTCATGATCTGAGCCCCGGTCCCGGATAATCCAAGCGGGACACCGGGGGCGGCCATGGCTTTAGCAGCACCTGCCCATGAGTCGGGAACCGATTCCGCAGACGGTGTGGCTTCCAGTATATAACCGTATCTGACCAAGGCCGTTTTAAGCGAATCTTCCACAAGGAGACCTGGTTTGTCATATGCGGCATCAAGCCGGGATTTCAGACCTGCAGCCTTTTTCATATCCGTATCATAGAGGCCGATCCGGGCCCCCCGGGCGATCAGTTGCCGGGCACCGGCCTCCCCCACAGGGCCGCACCCCATAACCAGGACCCTTTCTCCTTTTATACCCCGCTCTGCCATGCAGTCAAGTACTGCAGCAAACACCCTGCCGGTTTCACGGGAATTATCCGTAACAACCCGGGTGGCTAAATTGAATCCGGAAAAGGTATGATCATCGGCTGTCATCACCGCGTCCGCACCTGATTTGAATGCGTGTGCCAGACCGGCCACATCAGATGCCGGGCTCACTTCGCTATTAAACCCCAAATAAGCAAGAATAGCGGAAACCGTATCACAAAAATCCGTAATAATCCCTAACCCGGATGTGTTGGGTATCACCTGAATGGAAAAGGACGCCGCCTGGTGAACGGCTGTTTCATGATCTCTGCCATGCACATGGCAGGCAATGCCGAAAAGGGTCATTCCGGTTTTGGATACAAGCTCCCGGTCATAGTCGGCCAGACGGTTTGAAATCGTGCGGAT
Source organism: Desulfobacula sp. (assembly GCA_028280105.1). Taxonomy (GTDB): domain Bacteria; phylum Desulfobacterota; class Desulfobacteria; order Desulfobacterales; family Desulfobacteraceae; genus Desulfobacula. Next base: position 10,585 of record JANQML010000192.1, read on the forward strand.
ATCATCATTGGTCAGACGGGTCATGGCACCTCCCCTCTTTAAAAAAAATTTCAGGTCACCTGCCAAAGCCGGTCTGAAATCGCAGCATGACAGGCGGATTGTTTGGCAAGAACGGTTTCATGGGAGGTTCCGGTGAATATCAGGGTGGCCACCCATTCCTTGTGTTGCAGCGTCGGTTTGACCGGGAAACTGACAAGGGCTTCATCCGCTCCAAAGAAATCGGTGTGCAGAAAAAGCGGACCAAACTGCCCCATGATATGCTCGCCTTTGACCGTAACCTGGTTGCCGGATACGTGAATATGTTCGATTCGTACACAGCGGGATTCTCTTGTCAAAGAAGGAAGGGGCGAACTATCCAAGGTTTGGCTTGCCAGCGATTGAATCATATTTACACCGGTGGCCTGGAAAACGGCCATGGGGGTCTGACTGGGTATCCGGGCATCGATCTCCAGCAGTTTGAGTTCATTGTTGTGAAGGATCACCTCAAGATCCATAATCCCGGAAAGTCTTATATTTTCGGCCAGAGCAACGGCCATGGTCTCCAGGTTAAGCACCTGGGCCCGGTCCAGGGTGGCGGGAACCCGGACCGCACAGCAATCGTATGCATCATCCATTTCAAGTTCGGTTACGGCATAGGTCCGGTATTGTCCGGGTTTGCCCGTGACCTCGATGGAATAGGACGGGCCGTCAATATATTCCTGAACGATCAAACCGTTTAATGAATCGGAACCGGATTGACGCGAACCAAAAGAGGCCAGATCTTCTGCGTTTTTAATCACCACAACCCCCTGGCTGCCGCTGGACTGATCCGGTTTGACCACCAGCGGCAGGATACCGGACCAACGGGAAATCCAGTTCCCTGCGGATTCACGGAGCCAATCCGAATCGTTCAAAACTTTGGGCATGGGAAGATTCATATCGGCAAACAGCCGGTTTGACAACTGTTTGGATTGTGTCAATCGATAGGCCTCAAGGTCAAAGGCAATGGGGATTTTTTTCGTCTCTGCCCAGGCAATAATCAGTTCCAGTGCAGCCTCATCTTCAATGGCCGGAAAAATCAAATCCGGTTGGGGGCAGGACTCAGGAATAAATCGGGCGGGTGAAAATTCGAATGTAAGAATCCGATCTGCCAGACCCGTTGCCGGGGCACGGGGATTTTTGTCAATTACCAGGGTGGTAAACCCGGCTTTTCTTGCCAGGTATACGGCTTCAACGCCTTGAAGTTTCCCTCCGGCAACTGCGATCAGCATGCCGGGGCTTTGCATCTGTATTTGGATTTGAAAAGCTGGCGCTGATCGACCCAGTCCTGATACTCACGGGCAGTTGCGGCCCGGAGCCCGTGGTGTTCCAGAACCGGCAGGATATGGCCGATGCTCCGGCGGGAGGCTTCGATATCCAGCGAATAATTGGCCACTCCGGCCAACCCCTGTTCAGGGGGAACTATGGAGGTAACCACGTTGGCACCGGCTTCCAGTCTCGGGCCGAGACCGTCAAGCCCACCCACATCCAGTGAGGCCGGTATGAGCCGGTCCGGCATAAGCAGCCGCATCACGGCAATGATGATCAACTCTTTTTCAGGGTTTTGGGTAGGCATACCGGCCATGGGGGTGTCCGGATGGGGAACAAAGGTCATCACCCGGGCCTGATCCACGGGAAAGTCCCGCATTTTAACGATGGAGGCGGCAAGGTCTGCCGAAGATTCTCCCACACCGGTGAGAATTCCCTCTTCGATCAGCATTCCCGCATTTGCGGCCCACTGTTTTCCCGCCCATCTTTCGTTAAAATCCTGCCCCTGCCGAAGCCGGTGGTAAAGTGACGGATTATGGGTTTCCTGATAACAGGCATACCATGAAATACCGGATCGGTTGATCTGATCCAGCACCGGTCCGGGAAGAACCCCGGGAGAGATCATTACCGGCAAACCGGTTTCAGCCCGGACCTGTCCGGCCAGCTCAACCAACTCTGTGAACCCGGCCTCTCCCTGCTCATGCCATACCGGGTCTTCCCCCATGGTCAGGTCAATGAGGTGAACACCTGAATCCGCCATTGTTTTTGCCGCGTCCAAAATCTGTTCCGGGGTTTTTCTATACCGGCCCAGGTTCTGATTGGAGCGGCGATACTGGCAAAAGCGGCAATCATTTTTACAATGGGTTGAAAAGTATAAAAATCCATACAGGAAAATCCGATTGTCAAAATACCGGGCCCGGACCCGGGCCGCCGTATCAAACAGCAACCGGATCCCGGCCGGATCTGAAATTTCCAGAAGATATCGGATCTCCCTTTCATCTGCGGAACCGCCTCTTTCAAGGCGGTTCAACAGAGAATGCAATGGTATCTTTATCTGCTGCATCGGCAATTTACGGATTTAGCTCTCTATGGTTCCGGCTCTTACCCCTTTTAAATAATTCATGCAAAAGTTGTCATTCCCCAACAGCATGTCTGCCGTTTGAATGGTAGACATAATTTGCCTGTCAAGCGGATCGATAATGGCTGAATCCATTCCCGCATCCATCATCAGTACCACAAAGGTGCGGTTGATAATTTTCCGCTGGGGCAGTCCGTATGAAATATTTGACAACCCGCCGGTAATGTGAACTTCCGGGTATTCGGCTTTGATTGCACGAACCGCATCCAGAACCATGACTCCCTTGGTGGAATCCGTAGAAATGGGTTGAACCAGCGGATCCACATAGATATTGGCTGTGGGGATCCCGATTGCGTTCAACTCTTTCACCAGGGTGTCGGCCCGTCGAAAAATATCATCCGATGACTCGGGCATACCTGCATCGTCCATGCACAGAGCAATGACTTTGCAGTCTTTTCCTTTAAGAAACGGAATCATGGCTTCGTACCGTTCTTTTTCCAGGGAGATGGAGTTGATCATAGGGGTCTTTTCAACCAGGCCAAAGGCCATTTCAAGAACGGCCGGATCTGGAGAATCCAGAGTCAACGGAAGGGTCACTTCCGGCTGTATAACGGAAAGCAGCCATTTCATATCTTCGGTTTCATGCCCGATCCTGGCACCGGCATTCACATCGATAAAGGTGGCACCGCAGGCTTCCTGCTGTTTGACATCATCAATAATATACTGGGCATCTCTTTGGGCAACGGCTTCCTGAACTTTTTTCCGGGACGTATTGATACGTTCACCAATCACTTCAAACATAATTATCGGTCTCCTTTCTTCCACGCCTTAAGCGGCAAGCGTCTTGGCCATTTTTGAAGCAGAGCCGGCATCAGGCGCAAATCCGTCCGCACCGATTTCATCGGCAAAGGCCTGTGTCACCGGGGCACCGCCAACCAAGATTTTAACCTGATCCCGCACACCGGATTCCACAATGGCATCAACGGTCTCTTTCATCATCGGCATGGTCGTGGTGAGTAATGCGGAAATACAAACGATCTTTGCATTGGTCGCTTTGATCTGAGCAACAAATTCTTCAGGGGGAATATCCACCCCAAGATTGTGAACCGTCATGCCGGCACTCTCCATCATCATGGCCACCAGGTTTTTCCCGATGTCGTGAAGATCGCCTTTAACCGTACCGATGATAACATTGGCACTCTGGGCTTCTGCTTCGTCACCCAGCATGGGTTTCAGGATTTCGAGACAGGCTCCCATGACCTGGGCCGCCATCAACACCTCGGGAATAAACATGTCACCATTTTCCATTTTTTCCCCGACAATATCCATTCCGGCAATCAATCCTTTGTTAAGGATATCAATGGCGGGTACATTGTCGGCCACAGCCGCATTTACCAATTTTTCGAGCGTTGCCTGGTCACAGCCGATTAAAGCTTCCTGCATTGCGTTAAAGTCTGTCATTTTTTTCTCCTGTTAGTTTTTGTTTGGTTGGGTTAATTATTATTATTTTTTATACCGGTCTGATCGTACCCGGCATCTCATATATTTTTTCCGGTCAGTAAAGACCCCTGATGCCTGCGAAACATAGTGGAAGAATACTTCTCAAGTTTCCATTCCGGAACCCCGCAGGCCGGACATACCTGAACAAACCATTTATTTCTCAACCATCGACCTGCCCGGCTGTTCAGCGAGTTGTTAATGATGAATTCTTTATTACAATGGGTTGTCAATTTTGCAGTATTACCGGTTACTTCTATGGTTCTGATGCCGTGGAGCCGTCCTTTCCGGGAAGGCCAGAGTTTGATTTTATCAATAAGGTTAAACAGCCTTGCCCGCTTCCGGTAGAATCGTTTCTTAACCGGGGTTGTTTTTTTGGCCGCCACTGTGTCTGACATCATCTTGCTACCATAACAAAAAATGGCGGAGAGTCCGGGAGTCGCACCCGGCTGCACGGATTTAGAGTCCATGTGATCTCATCCGATCCACCCTCCGCATTTAATAATGCGTTTCAACGTGCTTTTCTTACAATATTTATGCCATTGGTATTCAGCCCACCCGTAGTTTTTTAATTCGTTTTGTTAACAAGCGGTTAGAAATATACGCAACTCAAATCACTGTTCTAAACAGCCTAAAAACATGTAATGCATTACAACATTGTAAACAAACGACTGTAACTGTCAACTCATCTATTTTCAAAAGGCCCCTATATCACTTTTTTCAATTTAGGCCAACTAAAAATTAACAAAAATCAAAAAATTTAAAGGATAGGATTATTTACAATCATATTAACCCATTGATATTTCAATTTATTTTTCTTTACAAGGTATAATGAATATTGCACATGCATAGTAAGGGGCGGCCTCAACTATCCCCCTTAAAGAAGGCGTTTGTGTTGGAAAGTCCTGATGGGGCTGCCTTAAATCAACCCCATCCGTCTTTTTTATGTAACATTGGGTTTATGCAAGGATTTATATAAATTTAATCGCACCTGCTCCAATTACCGATACGCTGTAAAAGCCCTTCTTCAAACGACAGCGGATAGCAATACATCCCGCCTCGCTCTTTTACACGTATGTACCAGATTTCGGTTACTTTTTCTTTTTTAACCGTTTTATCTGTTTTTTTCTCTACAACCGTCTCTCTGCTGACAATTTCTTTGTCAAGCACCGTTCCACACTCCATTAATTTCAACATTACCTCAGAGGATGTATCCCCTTCTGAAATGATGTCATTTTTGCAACGAATCCCTGCCTGAGCCAGGCAAAAAAACGTAACATTTATTATTAATATGAAAATTGCCAGACGAGTCGTTTTCACTGTTCATGCTCCTTTTTTGTCAATATTTTATCCTGATGTTGCAACTCTTTTCTTGTCTATTATCTTGAAAAAATTTGAAACTAGTGAATCCCTGAATGATATGCAATTGCTTGAACAACGGCTGAATTAATTTGGAACTAATCACTTCCAACGTGAAAAAGCAAGAGCAATCGGCAGACGCATTTATAAAACGGTCAAATTGAGGCATTGGCAAAAAGTAAAGGCATTGTTGCCCCGTTTATGAATGACCGTTTTCCTTTGCCTGAGTCTATATGAAAACGGTCTCGGCTGACGCCGGCAGATGTGCTCGGTCGAAAATTAATTATCGTAATTCAATAATTTATTATTGACAAATAATGATCAAAGCGGTACATCCATTCCGAATAAACTTAACAACAGGAGATATTCACATGAACAACCTTTTAAAAATCAAAACGGTCAGCAAGATTTTTCATCTGATAATTTCCGGGCTCATCCTGATATTACCATTGTATTATACTCTATACTGGGCTTTTATTAATCATTTACCGGCAACACTCATCACGGTTAATACCAATGCCACCTCTTCAGCAAACCATCCTTTATCAATTCAATTGCAACTCATCGGATTCGTTGTCAGCCTCTTCCCGCTCTCTGCATTAACATATGGCCTGTTGAACATCAGGAAGCTCTTTTCCTTTTACAAAAAGGGGGTTATATTTTCTTATGAACATGTCAATATTTTTAAGAAAACGTCAAAAGCGCTTCTATTTTGGGTTTTCTTTTCAATCGTTTATGAATCAGCCAAAAGTGTCCTGTTTACATTGGGAAATCCTCCGGGGCAAAGAGTTCTCAGTGTCGGAATCAGTTCGCCGGAAATTACAATACTTGTTATTGCGGGAATTGTCTTTGTTATTGCCTGGGTAATGGATGAGGGGCGAATTCTAAACGAAGAAAACCGATTAACCGTTTAACCGGAGTTTTTATGCCGATAATTGTCAACTTGGATGTGGTTTTGGCAAAACGCAAAATGAAATCAAATGAACTGGCAAAACGGATTGGCATCACCGTTCAAAACGTATCTATTTTAAAAACAGGAAAGGCCAAAGCCATACGGATATCAACCCTGGATGCGATATGCAGGTGCCTTGACTGCCAACCCGGGGATATTCTTGAGTACACCGACGAATAACCCGAATATATAGACCCGTTTTAAAAGAAAACGGTCCGGCCCTCAGCCGACAACCAAACGGTTTCGGCCGTCCTGTTTGGCTTTATAAAGAGCGGCATCTGCCCGCTCAAGGATGGTGTCCAGCGTGTCATCCATATGATCAAACCCGGCAACCCCCAGACTGACGGTAACAGCAACCTCCCCTTGGTCGGATTCAACCCGGACCCGGGTTACCGCATGCCTGAAACGTTCACCAATACCGGAGGCGGTTTTTATATCGGCTTCCGGCAGGATAACCCCGAACTCTTCCCCGCCAATGCGCCCGATCCGGTCTGTTTTCCGGATATTTTCCACGCCTGTTTTAACCAGCATTTTCAGTACCCGGTCTCCAACGGCATGGCCATGGATGTCATTCACCCTTTTAAAATGATCTGCATCCGCCATGATCACGGAAAAGGGGCGGCAATACCGTTTTGCGCGGAGCAGCTCGCTATTGCCTCTTTCAAAAAAACTGCGCCGGTTGTCCGCTCCGGTAAGCGGATCCGTGGCAGCCAGATGTTTGAGCTTGTTTTCCATCTGTTTTAAGTCGGAGATATCAACAAAACTATTCAGGATCAACCGGCGGCCTTCAAGTTCAATCCGTTCGGCGCGCATCAACACCGGCAGGGAATCATTCAGCGCTGTCATCAGGTGATCTTCCCGACGGTGCATTTTTTCCATGCCGCCAAGAACCGGACAGGTTTTCCGATGGGCGGATCGGATAAAACTCCGGCAGGAGAGACCGATAATTTCAGACCGGGACGCACCGATGAGCCGGGCGGCAGACCGGTTTATCTCACGAATGGTTAATGATCGGGGCTCGATAAGGAAAACCCCGTTCTCAACTGAGTTCAATATCATACTGACCCGTTCCATACTCTTTTTAAACGATGCCCGTTCCGTTCGCAGGGTCCGTATCCGGGCGCCCAGGGCAAGGGAGAGTACCACGACAGAAACGGCGGAACCGACTTGAAACGCATAAAACCCGGAAAGGGTATAGGCGGTGTTTCCGGAGACAATCAAGGCAAAGGAGAGCGCCCCGGCCAGAAAAAAGCCCCAGGCCGTCATATAGAGACGGGCCGGCCTAAATCCTTTCTTAAAGATCTTCCAGGACGTCATTATGATCAGCGGGGGAAGCGTAACGCCCAAAAGACTTAAGACCGGGTTAATCAAGCGGGCCGGCATAACCGGATTCAAAACTGCCAGAA
>JANQML010000202.1 GCA_028280105.1 Desulfobacula sp.
GACACCTTCACGCTTTTTGCAACGATGAGGTTAACTTTATGTAAAAAGTTAATATTCACGAAATATGTCGGAACGCCATAATACCAGGCATTCCAACATATTTTAGGTAAAAAATCTTAGAGTGATTTTTCGAACGAATCCGGACAGAATCCTTACAACCATCAGAACCCGAAACTCAGGCCAGCCTCTTGTTTTTAAAACCACTCATAAATAATTCATTTAAATTGTCTATGGCAAATGACAAAAATATGTTCCGAAAAAAAAGGTCTTGATAATGTCAAGCTCTCTGAAAGGGCCGACAGCTCTGGCGCCATTTGCTGTTCAACCCGTAGCATTAGAAACTTAATCGGAACCTTATTTTGACAACCACTATAAATTGTCATGAAATATCCGGACTAAATCATTTCAAGAAAGGCCTCTATCCGGACCCTGAGCTGCTCTGTATCTGATTCGGAATAATCGGTTTCAATATGGAGATACGGCAATTGAAACCGGTCCTCTATGAATCGCTGGACCTGATGGGCTTCTACATTATAGGTATGGCAGGCCTGCCAGGTCAGATCCACAACCCCGTCAACCGAAAACCCGGTGATCATCTCGTCTAAAAGATCCATGCGGCCGTGGTTCGGACTCATGACCGAACACGGGACGGAAAGATATTGCTCTGCAAGGGCATCAACAGGATCTTTGGTTTCATCCACCTGGAACGTCTGTTTGTACCCGGTGCAGTTTTCAAAGGCCACGACATTGGCACCGGAGTCCTCGAGAATATGTACCACCTTGTCCGAGCCAAGCCCGATGGGGACACCGGCGAGAAGAATCCGCGGGGTACCGGCCTTGTAAGCGGCTTCTCCGGACCGGGTCCGCGCTTCGCAGGAATCGGCGATCTCGTTCATGAGATCAATCCCCTGCTCTTTGTCGGCAAAAAAACCGGTTTTAAACAGAATTTCAACCATCTGTTTGCCGGTGATGGGTGACGGGTTTGCCATGGCCACATCCATCAATCTTTTTTTGGCTTTCCGTTCCGCGTTCATCAACTTGACCGCATCCCCCATTTTTTCCCGCGTGATTTCGGTTCCGGTGGTCTGTTCAATGATTGACTTTAAATTTTCGATTTCATTTTTCCAGGGTTCCAGAAAGAGTTCAAAATTTTGCTGCTGGGGCAGTTGCAGCACGTGGACCGGTTTGATATCAGACATCAGCTCAAACATCTTCTTTTTCCCGTCACAGGTGGTGTCTGCCACAATGATGTCGGAAAATTTGAAAAACGGGCAGGTATCGGTTGCGGCAAACCCGTAGCTGCTTTTGATCAGCGGACAGAGATTCCGGGGAAGGCTCTCTTCTGCCGCCTCAATGGGGTCCTGACGGGTCCCGCAAAGGGGAAGGGGGATGGCATTGGCTGCCACCGCAAGTTCGGTGGGTGCATATATACAGTAAAACCCGATGGCATGATTGCCCTCTTTTTTGTGGGTTTCAATATTCATCACATTCTGTTCCGTGATCTGTTGCAGTTTTTTCAGCAGGTCCGGGTTCATTTTTATTTCCTCATTAGTTATTTATTTTTTTGTTTTGTTTTTCTTCTGCTCTTTCCGGTTTTTCCAATTTCCCCAATTTCCCCAATTTCCCCAATTTTTCCAATTTTTCCAATTTTTCCATTGCAATGATCGCCGCACCCACCGCACCGTTCATTTCCGGGGCATCCGGCACATCGATCTGTCTGCCGGTCATCGTTTCCAACTGCTGAACGATGAACGGGTTGTTGGCCACACCACCGGTAAAGACGACCGGCCCTTGGGGAGAGACCCGGTTGAGCATGGAAACAGCCCTTTTTACCACGGCAGTGTGAAGGCCCCTGGCAATTTCCTCGGGCGGTTCTCCCCGAGCCACCAGCGAGGTCACTTCAGATTCGGCAAATACCGTGCACATGCTTGAAATTTGAAGATCTTTTTCCGCGTTTGAGGCGTGTTCCCCAAATGTTTCAATGCTGAATCCCAGGGTTTTGGCCATAATCTCAAGAAATTTTCCCGTGCCTGCGGCACACCGGTCATTCATCTCAAACCGGACCACTTTTCCGGCGGTATCGAGTTTGATGACCTTGCTGTCCTGCCCGCCGATATCCAGAACGGTTGAGGCATGGGGAAAAAAGTGGACCGCCCCCCTTGAATGGGCTTTGATCTCGGTGATGGTGGATGCATCGTATTCGATTTCAAACAGATTCCGGCCATAGCCGGTTGCCAGAATCGTATCAAATGTCAAGTCTTTTATGATTTTCTTTGCCTGACCCACCGGGTCCACCCCGGTATCTGACTTTCTGGTTTCCCGGATGGTCCCGTTTTCAAAAACCACACATTCGATTGATCTGGATCCGATATCGATACCTGCACTGCGCATGTCAGATATTCCTGTTAAGGGTTAAAATTGTCCATTCATAGGTATTTGAGCCGGTAAAATCAAATCGATTGTTTTAATTAAAACAGCGGATCAAATCGATTATTTCTATTCACCGTATTGATGGGTAACCACCGAAAAAAAGAGATTTTTTTACCCGGTCCATTGCGGCGGCCGATTTAAGCTGCTCCCGTGCACCGGCACCTGCTGAACGATTGATCCGGTCCTGTTTTTGCAAATTCCAAAAAAGAGCAGACGTTTGAACCGGCCCCAGATGCCTAAACCGGATCGAATTGATGTCCAAACGGTAAAATAAATTACCATTGGTATGATTTTTATTTTTTCTTGAAACTTGCTTTACTGCCCCCGTTTCAAATCAATCCCTTTTTTATGGTAATAAAAATTACCAATCCTATTTCCCACTGACCGACACTGTTCCGCCACACGCATTCCGGCCGTTTTTTACCCGCCATTGAAAAACCGCACAAAGAGGCATTCTCCCATTGTTCTCCGCCATGATTCCATCCGGCAAATTTGCCGGTTCGTTATTCCTGGCAAGCCATTTGCTAATAAAACTCTAGGAACAAAAAACGTTTACATGACAGATAATCCTGTCGCCGGATCGAATCGACCATTTATTACGGATGTCGATTCTGCCGGTTTACAGCAAAGAAAAGGAGAGAACAATGATTGTTGGTATTTTAAAAGAGATCAAATCAGAAGAAAATCGGGTATCCATGACACCGGCCGGCGTAGAGGTGATGAAGCAGAACGGCCACACGGTTCTTGTTGAAAAAGAGGCCGGTGCCGGCAGCGGACTGGCAGATCAGCTCTATGTGGAAGCCGGCGCACAGATCATTGAAACTCCCCAGGAAATTTATGCCCAGGCAGATATGGTCATGCATGTTAAAGAGCCCCAGCCGTCCGAATACGACCTGATCCGGGAAGACCAGATTGTTTTCACCTACCTCCACCTGGCAGCGGATATTGAACAGACAAAGGCCCTGATCAAATCCAAGGCCGTCAACATCGCCTATGAAACCATTCAAAAAGACGACGGCACCCTGCCCCTGCTGACACCCATGAGTGAAGTGGCCGGCCGCATGGCCATCCAGCAGGGTGCCAAATATCTTGAGATGGCCCAGGGCGGCCACGGGGTTCTTCTCGGCGGTGTTCCCGGTGTTGATCCCGGAACCGTTCTGGTCATCGGCGGCGGGGTGGTGGGCACCCATGCGGCAAAAATGGCATGCGGCCTGGGCGCAAAAGTCTACCTGCTGGATATGAACCTGGAACGGCTGCGGTATCTTTCCGATGTGATGCCCTCCAATTGCATCCCCCTGATGGCCAGCCCGGCCACGGTTCGAAAACTGGTTAAACAGGCGGATGTAGTGGTGGGCGCCGTTCTTGTAACCGGTAAAAAAGCACCCAAACTGATCACCAGAGAGATGTTGTCCACCATGAAGAAGGGATCCGTCATCGTGGATGTTGCCATCGACCAGGGCGGCTGTTTTGAGACGTCCAAAGCCACGACCCACGGCGATCCCATATACACGATTGACGGAGTGGTTCATTATTGTGTGGCCAATATGCCGGGTGCGGTTGCAAAAACATCCACATTTGCACTCACCAATGCCACCCTGCCCTATGCTGTTGAGATTGCAAACAAAGGCTGGAAAAAAGCCATGATCGAAAATAAGGAAATCAAACTCGGGGCCAATGTGATTAAAGGAGAGATCACGTACAAGGGTGTATCCGAAGCATTTGACATGCCCTATACTCCAATCGATCAGATGTTATAGGGTCACAAAGAGACAACCGCTTCCGTTCGAAAAGCGGTTTTACCCCCCCCGGTATCGGCGTCCAATGCCGATACCGCTTTTTTTTATTTCCCCGTTTGGTAAAATATGTTACCGTTCTGAATCGGTTTGGCTGATTTTATTCCCAACCCCCCGATACCATCATCTCGACAAAGAGACCGGCTCCCGGATAAAGGAGATTGGATTGAATTTAAAAATACGGCTCAGCTATACGGACCGCATCGGCATTGTTGCAGACATTTCAAAAAAACTGGCTGACAACGCACTCAATATTATTTTCATGGAAGTCGTACGAAAGGACAACCATGCGGTTGTCTATCTTGAGATAGAAGGGCCGGGCCGGGCCGACAATCCGGACACCTTTATCAGACAGCTTCAGGAAACCGACGGGATACGGGAAATCGACTTTATCGACACCCTTCCCCAGGAAGAGCGGGAAGACCGGTTCAGGGTGGTATTGGATAACATCAGTGACGGCGTGATTTCCATTGACAGGGACGGTAAAGTGACCACCATCAACCGGGTGGCCTGCCGGGTATACGGCTGCCGGCCCGGTGACATCATCGGCAGGAGCATCAGACGCATCGACCTGCCCCAATACCCCATTTTGGACTGCCTTGACGGACATAGTCTGAAAAACGTCAAGCAGAACCTGATTGCCCCCCATGGCCGGTATCAGTATCTTTCCACCTGCCGGCCCATCCGGGACACCTCCGGCATGATAGTGGGAGCCGTGGAATTTGCCAAGGATATGCAGGAGATAAAGCAGATGGCCCGGAGCTACTCAGATCCGTCCCTGGCCACCTTTTCAGATATCATCGGAAAGAACCCGACCATCAAGGCTGCCATCGCATTTGCCCAGAAGATTTCGTCCACAGACTCACCAGTTGCCATACGGGGGTCCAGCGGAACCGGAAAAGAACTGTTTGCCAAAGCCGTTCATATGGCCAGCAACCGGCCCGGCCGGTTTATCCCCATCAATTGCGCAGCCCTTCCCGATCCGTTGCTGGAAAGCGAGTTGTTCGGGTATGAAAGCGGGGCATTTACCGGTTCCAGAAAAGAAGGAAAGGCCGGTCTTTTTGAAATCGCCCATGACGGCACGGTCTTTTTGGATGAAATCGCAGATATGTCCCTGGCTTCCCAGGCAAAGCTGCTCCGGCTGATTCAGGAAGGAGCGGTCCGGCGGCTCGGCGGAAACAGGGAGATCCCCATCAATGCTCGGATCATAACGGCAACCAATAAGAACCTGGAACAACGGGTGGAAGAGGAGTCCTTTCGAAAAGATCTGTACTACCGGATTTCCGTTCTTCCCATCCACATTCCGCCGTTAAGCCAGCGAGCGGATGATATTCCCCTTCTGGTGGATCATTTCCTGTTCCGGCTGACCCACACCCTTGACGAAAAGATGCCTGCCCTGACCCCGCAGGCCTATGATAAACTGAACCGGCATCACTGGCCCGGAAATATCCGGGAATTGAAAAACGTCGTGGAACGGGCAGCCATCTTCTGTGACGGCCCGGTCATTGACGTGGACAGCATCTTTTTCAGCCACGAGATGCAGAATATCCCCCTGCCGGTTCAGGACGATTCACGGCTGAACCGGCATCCGTTAAAAGAACAGGTTGCCGAGCTTGAAAAAAAGATCATCATCAGCACCTTAAAAAAGGCAACGACCATTCGTCAGAGTGCAAAATTGCTGGGACTTTCCCACCCGGCCCTGATCAACAAAATGAAAAAATACCGGATTAAAAAGACCACCCAAATTACCGTCCAAGGAGGAACCCCATGACCCATGCAAATTTTGACACCATCATCGTCGGATCGGGCACATCGGCCTACTACATTGCCGACGGACTGGCCCGGGCCGACCATACGATCGCCATGATTGACGACCGTCCGTACGGGGGGACCTGTGCCCTCCGCGGCTGCCAGCCTAAAAAGTACCTGGTCAGCAATGCCGAAGCCGTTGCCATGGGCCGCCACCTTTTGGGCAGGGGAATCCGGGCCGGAGCAGAACCGGACTGGACGGCCATGCAGGCGTTGAAAAGCCGGTTTCTGGACGGCAGATCCGAGGCAGAGGTGACCGCCTGGCAAAAAAAAGGCATTGCCACCTATTCGGGCCGGGCAACCATGACCGGACCGGATACCATGGTGGTTAACGGCTCCCAGTTGAAGGCAAAGACCATTGTCCTTGCCACCGGTGCCTCTCCCCGGCGATCCGGTATCAACGGTTCCGAATTCATCACCGACAGTGACGGCTTTCTGGATCTGCCCCGCCTGCCGGAACGCATCCTCTTTGTCGGCGGCGGATATATCTCATTTGAGTTTGCCCATGTTGCGGCCCGGTGCGGTGCGAAAGCGGTGACCATCCTCCAGCGGTCGGATCGTGCTTTGAAATCATTTGACCCGGATATTGTGGCGACGGTGATAGCTGCCGGCAAGACCCAGGGCATTCAGCTGGTTCTCAACGAAGCGCCCGTATCTGTGAAAAAGAAACCGGACGGACTGCATCTTTCCGGCTCATCCGGAACCGGATACCCGGCCGACCTGATCGTCGAGGCCACGGGCCGGGTGCCCAATCTTGACGTGGTGGACAACCCGGCGTCAATGGTCCAAACCTGCCCCGACGGCATCCGGGTCAATGAATACCTGCAAAGCATTTCCAATCCCCGTGTGTATGCGGTGGGGGATTGTGTCGCCCAGGGCCCCATGCTGGCGACCGTCGCGGACGAGCAGGGTAAAACCGCTGTGGACAACATCATCAACGGCAACCACAGGACTGTGGATTATACCGTGGTTCCCACCGCCGTCTTTACCATCCCGAGCATCGGTGCCGTGGGTTTAAGCCAGAAAGCGGCGGAGAAACAGGGGATTGATTTCAGGATAAATACCGGCACCACCACACGGTGGCCCTCATCCATGAGAATCGGGGAGGATCACAGCCGGTATAAAATCCTGATCGATAATGCAACCGACGAGATCATCGGCGCCCATCTTGCCCGTCACAATGCCGCCGAATCCATCAATATCCTGGCCCTTGCCATAAAATTCAAGATCAAGGCACCCCAGCTGGCAGAGTTCATGTGGGCCTATCCGACCCTGGTATCGGATCTCAAGTATATGGTGGCCTAACTGAATTCTATGCAAATGGATAAAGACCCGGGAAAGGATTTGCGTTGACTGAGTTTAATTTTTTTGCCACCCCGGGATTATATTTCGGAGCCGGTAAACTGGCCTTACTGCCGGCCCTGATAAAACATCACGGCAGCAAGGTATTGATTATCACCGGTGCCCGGTCTTTTTTAAACAGTGAACACTGGCCCCGCCTGACCCGCCGGCTTGAAAAAGAGGGGATTGAGTATATCCACGACAGCGTGCAGGGAGAGCCCTCCCCCGAAGATATCGACGGAATCGTCCGGTCCTGCCGCGGACATGCCGTCGGCGTGGTTACCGCCATTGGCGGCGGCAGTGTTGTTGATGCGGGGAAGGCGGTTTCCGCCATGCTCACAAAGAATGAATCCGTGGTTCACTATCTTGAGGGGGTGGGCACCCGGACCCATGACGGAGATAAACGCCCGTTTATCGCCGTTCCCACAACAGCAGGCACGGGCAGCGAGGCAACAAAAAACGCCGTTATCAGCCGGACCGGAAAGAACGGGTTTAAAAAATCCCTGCGCCATGACCGGTTTATTCCGGATATCGCCGTTGTTGACCCGGTGCTGACCTTGAACTGCCCGTCCCATATCACGGCGGCCTGCGGTATGGATGCGTTTACCCAGATTCTGGAATCGTATCTGTCGGTGAATGCCAATCCCATGACCGATTCTCTGGCCCGGGGGGCACTGGCTGTTCTGGGAGATTCCCTGATAAAGGTTGTGTCCGGGCGGACAGGGGATACCAGAGAAGAGATCCGGTTGCGGACAAAGATCGCCTATGCCGCCACTATTTCCGGACTCACCCTTGCCAATGCCGGTCTGGGCGCGGTTCACGGATTCGCCTCAGCCATCGGCGGAATGGCTGACATTCCCCACGGCGTTGTTTGCGCTACCCTGGTCAGTGAAGTGACAAAGATAAATATCGAGACATTGATCCGGACGGACCCAGACGGAACCGCTCTTAAAAAGTATAAAAATGCAGCCGATCTCCTTGACCCGTCCCGCCCGTCAGCCTCGGCGGTGGAGGGGGCCTGCCGTTTGATATCCCTGCTGGAACAGTGGACAGACCAGATGAAAATTCCGGTCTTAAGCGAGTATGGCGTCACAAACAAAGAGATTGAACACATTTTAAAATCCACCGGACAAAAAAACAATCCGGTGCCCCTGACCCGGGAACAATTGTCCCGGGTCCTTCAATCCCGGTTGTAGGGGAGCCACAGATCCCCGACCCCCGGCGGGTTACTCGGCGTCCTGAACCTGTTTTGAGTTCAGCTCGGCTTTGCAATGGGGGCAGAACATGTGAGCAATGTTTTTTTCATCCATGATTTTTTCAACCCGGAGTGTGTACACATAGGGTTCCTTGATGATTGCCTGCCGGCATTTATCATTCCGGCAATAGTATTTAATCTCCATCTTTTCTCCCTGGGCAAATACTTATATCTTGATTTAAAAGAACGAGGCTGCCTTTAAAACCAGATCCACCATCCTGTTTGAGTACCCGCACTCATTGTCATACCAGGCCAGAACTTTGACGAGCCGTCCCTTTGCATCGGTTGTGGATGCATCCACAATGGAAGAGAGGGGAGACCCGTTAAAATCCGAAGAGACCAGCGGAAGCTCCGTATAACCTAGAATCCCTTTCAGTTCGCTTTCAGAAGCCTGCTTCAATGCCGCGTTCACATCTTCGGCTGTAACACCGTCCCGGGCAACCTGGACCACCACATCCACCAAAGAGACATTGGGGGTGGGGACCCTTACGGACAGCCCGTTGAGCTTCCCTTCAAGTTCAGGCAGCACAAGGGCGACGGCTTTGGCAGCCCCGGTTGTCGTGGGGATCATGGACAATCCCGCAGCCCGGGCCCGTCTCAGGTCTTTGTGCGGAAAATCAAGCAGCCGCTGATCACCGGTGTAGGCATGGATGGTGGTCATGAGACCGGATTCAATCCCGTAATTGGCCAAAAGCACTTTTAAAACCGGTGCCAGGCAATTGGTGGTGCAGGATGCATTGGATATGATGTGATGGTTGGCAGGATCGTAATCCATATCATTGACACCGCAGACAATGGTGATGTCCGGATCG
>JANQML010000203.1 GCA_028280105.1 Desulfobacula sp.
CACAGTATTAAGTTCTTAGCCTTTGTTAAAAATTTATCTGCGTTTGCCTTCATCATGTAACTATCTGAAATCATTTATACTGAATTTTACATGCGATGACCCTGCCAAATCAACCGTTTCTTTTTGAAATATAATTCATGACGATAGCGCAAAATCGGGTATATAGCAAATGACAATAATCTGTTCCGAAAAAAAAGGTCTTGATCATGTCAAACTCTCTGAAAGGGCCGACAGTCCAGGCGTCATTTGATGTTCAACCCGTGGCATTAGAAACTAAATCGGAACGTTATTTTGACAACCAAATATACTGCAAAAAAAACGGACCATTGAAAATAAATTCAACGGTCCGTAAATTTTCAACGGCATAAAAAATCTTATGCCATGGCAGGAGCTACCCTTTGATAATCCTCGGCAGGATCATCTGATGCTGGGGGCAGATGGATATGGGGTTCTGATACGCGCTGCCGGCAAAGGCAACCATATATTTTCTCAGCTCACCGAGCGGGACCAGTTCATCCACCAGGCCGTTTTGGGCACAGAAGAGGGGCCGGGATTTTTCTTCGTACAGATCGGCCAGATCATTCATCTTGTCCACCACCGGGCCCAGATCGTTTCCGGCATCCTTTTCCTTGACCAGCCGCCTGGCATAGGTGGCCACAGCAGCCGTCTCCCCGTGCATCACATAGATTTCCGTGGCAGCGGTTCCCAATGTGAACGCGTTGTGGCGGTTGGCCTGGGGCCCTCCAAGGACATAGTGGGCCGCTGCGGACCCTTTCCTTAAAACCGTCAGCATCATGGGGACATCGGTCTGCTGGATGGAGTAAATCAGGGATTGCCCCAGGCCCAGCAATTCGGCCTTTTCAGCGATATCCCCCACATCAATGCCCGAGGTGTCCTGGAACCAGATGATGGGAATCCGGTCCCGCCCGCACAGGGTGACAAACTCATTGAGTTTGATCAATCCCTGGCGGTAGAGCTTTCCGCCGAACCCGGGATAGTCGGCATACTCGGGATACCCTTTCCCCATGTATCCCTGCCGGTTGCCGATACAGGCCACAAGAAACCCGTCCACCTTGCACAGCCCCGTATACATTTCAGGCCCGTAGTCCGGCCGGAACTCCATGTTCTCCCCGCTGTCCACGAGCCGGGACAGGATCTGGTCAAAGGAGTAGACCTTTTTGGGTTCAAGGGGGAGCAGGCGGTAGATATCATCTTCCGGGAAAGCGGGTTGGGCCGGCTCCGCCACCCTGAAAAATTTAGGATCATAGGCCGGAATGGTCGTCATATAGTCTTTAAGGCCGTCCAGAACCCCCTGTTCTTCTTCAAATACATACCTGAAAAATCCGGTACCGTCATAGTGGGTGGCAACAGACCCCGGTGGTTTGGCTTTAAATTTCTTTGCCTTTTCGACCAGGGTTTCCGCCATTTCAAGGTCGAACCCTCCCTGGGGGGCCATGCCGCTGACAATACCGGCTCCGCCCACGGCAATATTACAGTTCTGATGGGCAAAGAGAATGGTGGGGCTGATGCTCTGGTAGCCGCCGCCGGCCGGATTGGTTCCGTATATACCGGCCAGTACCGGGATTCCGGCCTGTTCCAGTTCGGCATGCCTGAAAAAAGGGGCCCCGGCACCTCTGCGGTTGGCATAAAACTTTTCCTGTTCCGTCAGTTTGGCACCGCTGCAGTTGACCAGCCATATCAACGGGATGTTCAGGCGCTTGGCAAGATCGGTCACCCTCAGGATGTTTTCAGACTGACCGGCCAGCCAGGCCCCGGCCATCACCTTATTATCAAACCCGATGATGACCGCCCACCGGCCGGAAATTTTTCCGATTCCGTCAATGACATTGGTGGTGCCTTCTGCATTATCGGCCGGGTTATAGAGCGTGTGGAGGGGGCAGAAGGTGCCGTCATCCACCAGGTATTCCAGGCGCTGCCATACCGTCATCTGACCCCGGGCGTTGATTTTTTCAGTCGGGAATCCGGCATTCTTGACAACCTCGCCGGCAGCGTGGATCTCTTTTTCAGCCTCAAGAAAAGCGGCTTTTGATTTTTCAGTCCGTTTGACCTCTCCCTGTTTTAACTCTTTACCAAAAGATGTCATTTTCTCAAAATAGGGTCTCATGATAGTGCAACTCCTTGGATTATAACCGTTTTAACGATTGACCGCCTCTTCCAACTGACAGGCTGCTGTCCGGAAGCGGCTTTCTTTTTTATAGAATGTTTCGGGGTTACTCTGTTTCGATGGTTGCTATCAGCTCGTCTTCTTCCACTTCATCGCCTTCACTGACATGGATGGAAATAACATTACCGCTGCAGGGGGCATATACCGGTGTCTCCATTTTCATGGCTTCAATGACCAGGACCTCTTCGTCCTCTTCAACCGGTCCGTTTACTTCGATGTTCAGTGCAATCACTTTTCCGGCCAAAGGGGCCAGTATTTTTTCAGACATGTGACGATCTCCTTCTTAATTCGTGTTGACTTAAGACCAAATTTTAATAATTGATTGTTGGTCTGATTTCTATCCAGAAATTCAACCGGCATACCGATTATCAAAGCCGGTCATAATTTAAAATGATTTTATATACCACCCGGTTTCACCGCTTTTATCAGCCACCCAAAAGGGTGACAAAAATGCCTGCCGCCACCACGGTGCCGATGACGCCGGCCACGTTGGGTCCCATGGCGTACATGAGCAGATAATTTTTCTTGTCCGCTTCAAGTCCCACCTTATGGACCACCCGGGCCGCCATGGGAACCGCAGACACCCCTGCCGCTCCCAGCAGCGGGTTGACTTTTTTGGCGGTGAACAGGTTCATCAGTTTGGCCAGCAGTATACCCGAGGCCGTGCTGACAATAAAGGCACAAAGCCCCAGTACAAAGATGAATATCACCTTGGGTTGTAAAAAGACCTCGGCATTCATGGTGGCACCCACGGGCAGGCCTAAAAAGAGGGTGACGATATTGATCAACTCGTTCTGTGCCGCCTGTTTGAGCCGGTCCACCACGCCGGTTTCCCGA
>JANQML010000223.1 GCA_028280105.1 Desulfobacula sp.
TTACTTGTCTTTTTTTCCGTATTCTTCGTAGGGAAACGGTTTACATAGCTCGTTATGCGCGCCTTTTCCCGCCTTGAATACGAATAAAAATTCGGCGCAATATGTAAAGGTTATTTCCACTCGCCGCCTTAATGTTTTTTTGCCGTAAAAATATTGATGGTCAAATTATGATTAACCGAATAGGAGTGCACGGCTTTAACCGTGAATCCGGACTCTGTCAACCAGCTTTTGATCTGCTTTTTCTCAAATCCCAGCCATGATCCGCCAATGATCGCTTTAATGCTTTCATTATCATGTTTTTGGAAATCCGATAAAATAAAACTGCCGCCCGGCTTCATGACCCGGAAAACCTCGGCGATAGGCAGCCTGGGTTGGGACACATGGTGAAGCACCATGGCCATGGCGGCCGTATCAATCTCTTCATTTTTCATGGGAAGATGCTCAACTTCTCCCAATCGCAGCTCGATCCGGGGTTTGTTGGCCAGCCGGATCCGGGCCTGATCAAGCATATCCGGTGAGCTGTCTATTCCGATTAATTTTTTGTAATGATTTTCCGAAAGGCATTCAAAGAGTTCTCCTGTGCCACACCCCAGGTCTGAAATCGTTTTCCCGGATTGAATCCGTTTTTTCAAGGCTCCATTGAGGTCAAAATCACCCAGCACATCTTTTTTCAGCCGGTCCCATTTCGGCGCCACACTTTTAAAAAATCGTTTGGTCCTGTTTTGGCGGATATGAATCATTTCCGCGGCCGCGGTAACATCTTCCCCAAAGGTGGTATCGTCTAATCTTTGCTGCCCGATCATCTCTATTAAGGTCCGGGCGATTCGGTTGCCGGCAATGGAATAGTAGGTGAAGCTGCCTTCCTTCCTGGCCGTTAACAGTCCGGACTCCAGAAGAATCTTTAAATGGCGGGACACACCGGATTGAATCATTCCCACCACAAGCACGATCTCATTCACATTGAGTTCATACTCTCTGAGCATATAGAACAGCCGCAGCCGGGTTTTATCAGACAGCGCCTTAAAACATTTTATCAATTCACTTGTGTTCAAAAACAGGATCCTTTTTATTCCGGCCCAGTGCCGGATGATATCATAAAATCAGCTTCTTTTGTAACACACCCACTGATTTTCTCAAGCAAAACTAAGATTGAGACAGATTAACGGCTCCGTGTCTCATTCAGATTCAATACAACTATGTCTCACTCCAATAAAGGCACCCCCATATGACATTTATCTAAATTAAAAAAAACTCATAATATCAACGAACTAATTAGAAACCGGTCGATATCTCTTGCTTTGGCACATGTTTTGGATTAATTGGATTAGTTGGATTAATACGATTGAAGTTACGTTTATTATAACCTAATTTTGTTTAAGGAGAAAACCATGAGTGTATTAGTTGGAAAACAAGCACCGGATTTTACGGCCACTGCAGTTGAAAAAGACCAGATTATTGAAAACTTTAAGCTATCGGATTTTAAAGGCCAATATATTGTCCTCTTCTTTTATCCCCTTGATTTTACCTTTGTCTGCCCGACTGAACTTCATGCATTCAGTGACAAGCTGAATGATTTTTCAGAAAGAAACACAAAGGTTATCGGCGTAAGTATTGACTCCCATTTCTCACACCTGGCCTGGTTAAACACCCCCAAATCCAAGGGTGGAATCCAGGGTGTGGCCTACCCCATTGTTTCGGACCTGAATAAAACGATTTCACATGACTATGATGTCCTTGTGGACGGCGCCGGCATTGCTTACCGCGGACTCTTTCTGCTGGACAAAGACCATGTTGTCCGACATCAGGTGGTCAACGACCTGCCGCTGGGAAGAAATGTCAGTGAAACCATCAGAATGATTGATGCACTCCAGTTTACTGAAAAACACGGAGAGGTCTGCCCGGCCAATTGGAACCAGGGGGATAAATCGATGGTCCCGACCCAGGACGGATTGGAAGCGTTTTTTAAATAAAGATATATTTATTTTGTTCCCGCACTATGAGAAAGGATTTGGAGAAAAGAACTCTGAATCCTTTCTCTGTTTCAAACCCATCGATCGTTCCCGTTCACCCGACCCTTCTTCTAAAGGGTACCTCTTCCAAACAACAACTTGTTACCTTATTGGTTGAGGTCAGCCATGGTTATGTCGTGTGCTGATAACAGGGGCTTTATCAAACAGTGTTTCATCAAAGCAGATTGTGAATTTTGAAGCGGTTTTTAAATCCGGAAGTACAACTATTTTCTTTGATTTATTAATATTTCGAAGCATCTTAAGCCCCTTCAGACCGATGGAAGCGTAGAGTTTGATTAAAGATATTTCATCTTTTAAACGTTCATACTGCTGATAATCCTCTTTGTTAATAAATATTTGCACATTCTTTTCATAGGCTTTTTTGATCTCAATTTTTCTGGGATTAATAGAGACCACCCAATCTTTATTGGTAAATTTCATCAACGACGATTCAAGATCGAAAATCGCGTGTTTGATATTTTCGGCCAGTCTGGGGTTCCAGCCGAACTCATAGAAAATCGGATTCTGAAAGATACGGTCCATTGTTTTCAAAAATAGATACTGGTTATTTTTGAGCAGCAATAACTCCAGCAGCGTCTTTGATTCTCCGGAATGCTGCCTCTCTTTTTGAACGTTCAACCCCCGGGCCCTTAGCTCAAAAGCACTGAGCCACTTAAATTCTGTTGTTAAACTTTTTTTCCGGCCGGATTCAATTTTTTCAAACAGAAACCGTTTCATCAGATTTGTCAGCGACACCTGATAACAGGATTTGTCTGTTCGTATGAGCTGTTGAACAAAAAGGTGCTCCATGATTGACCAGTGTGAAAACTCAAATCCCCGGCCACCGGTTTCACTGATTAATAACCGGATTGTCTCTTTGAACTGACCGGAATCTATTCCCATTGCCTGGGTTTGTCTGGTAATTTCCTCCGGATCAATGGCCTCGTTTTTCTGTTCAAGCCAGTTCATATATTGATCTTTTGCCAGGTTGCCCAGAATTTGGTTGTATCCTGATTTTTCCAAATCAGACATCCCGCTCATCAAACTCTTAATAACGGCCTGATACCCGTCATTTAATGAAATAATCCGGACAGGATCTGAACAGACTGCCGAGATAAGGGTTAAAAGTTTAAGGTTCTTGTCCAGAAACGGATTGTTTTGAACCTGATTCAATATTTTTTTCTTGTTTCCCTGTTTCCGGAACATAAAGAGCATATTAAGATATTTTTTTACATCCCCATGAGCCAAAGGAGACATATAAAACCGTTTTAACCGGTAAAGAGTTGCGTCGTTTACGTTTTTAGGCTGAATTATTTCATACTCTTTTTTAACCGGCAGATGTTTTAGCCTGGGTATAAAATCTAAATCAGATGTAATGACCACCCGTTTGTATTTACGGGTCAAATCGATTAACTGCCTCACCCGCTCATGGGGGTTTGAAAAGGCCCTGCAATCCTCATCCAGACCATCCAGCATCAGGATGGTATTATTCTGATCCGGCATGGAACCGATCAGCTGATCCGCATCGTCTATCTTTAATGATATTAAAACTATTTTTTGCTTCTTCTTTTTAGAACGACGGTTGTTATAAAGGTAATAATTTAATAAAAACGTCGTTTTTCCCATTCCCGAATCTGCCAGAAGAAGGAAATACCGGCACCGGACATTCTGATCGATAAACCGGTCAAGAACCTGGGTCAGCTCTCCCTTATTCATGGATTTTTTTTTAAATGAGCTGGAATACGGAGAGATACGCTGGCATTTGCGCGGTATAAAGCGGTCGGCGGCTGAAACAATAACATCTTCGGTATAGATACGATCATAGATAAGATGTTGCAGCGCCTTTACACGAGACCGTTTGCCAAAATAGGGGAAAAAAAAAGAAAAACATTTTTTAAAGCCCCATAAAAGCAGAAAGCAGATCACACCGAACAAAAAAATCTTTAAAAATAGCTGAGGCATAGTCAGTTGTCGTTCCGTCTCCGTTATTCGTTCTCAGGCAGCCGGTGATTACCGGAATTATCAAATAAAAAAACGTTGTTATGATACCGGGTCAGCATCTGCAGCTTAACACGAATCAATTGTCGACTTAAATTGATATCATAATCCTTCTCAATTTTCATATAAAAAGGGCCGAGTGATCAATTATCAATTTATTTTTTCCAAAAATTATGAGAAAATTCAATTTAAACTGATATAAAATCTATCCAAACGGCAGACGCTTATCTTTTTTTAACAAACAAATATTTCAGACCGGATGATTCATCCAGTGACGGGGAAAAGATGTTGGATCCTGACAATATGTCCATATTAGTGGTCGATGATATGAAAAGTATGCGGTTGACCATAAGAAAAATGCTTCAAAACCTGAACAGGAGAATGACGCTTCGCTTTGCAGAAAACGGTAAAGACGGATTGGCCCTGTTAAAAAGCACCCCCTGTGACCTGGCTATTATCGACTGGAACATGCCGGTAATGAACGGGATTCAAATGCTTGAGGAAATCCGAAAAGATAAAGCCCTCAGAGATATGCCGGTGATTATGGTCACGGCCGAAGCGGAACGGGACATTGTCAATGAAGTGGCGGAGACGGAAATCGACGGTTACCTTTTAAAACCCCTGACACTTCAATCTCTGGACAGTAAAATAAAGACAGTGGTTAACCGGGTTAACCATCCCGATCCCGTGACCCTGCACCGAAAAAAAGCCAGGGATTTCGAGGAACAGGGGGATTATACCTCTGCCATAAATGAAATCAAATCCGCCCTGCATCACAAACCGTCCGCTTCCCGGTTGCTGAGAAAGCTGGGGTTGCTCCATTTTAGAATCCAGAAAAACAATATTGCCGTAAAATGTCTTGAAAAAGCAGTTGAAGTGAATAATCAGGATATCATTTCAAGGGTCTATCTGGGTGACTTTTTCCTGAAATCAAATGAACTGGATAAAGCCGGCCGGTATTATCTTGAAATCCTCTCTTTGAGCACAAAGTATAACGACCGGGCCTATGACATCGGAGAGCGTCTATTAATGGAAAAGAAGAGATCACTGGCCCTGGATATCTTTTCAAAGGTCATCGTGCGGTCCCAGAAACAGAATGCGGCAAAAGACCGGGTGATCAAAATATGTATGGAAAATAACGAGCTGGAATATCCCAAATCCTTGCTTGAACAGAGCATCAGAGAGAACCCGTCAAACTATGATATGGTCTACAAATCAGGCCTGATGCACCTGGAATCCGGTGACTGGGAAAAAGCCCTGAAGCGTTTCAACACTGTGGACAGGCATGTCAGGGGCCATGTTGAAGCCAAACTCCAAATCGCAAAAATTTATTATAAAAACCGGAAAATTCTTAAAGCAGATGATTATCTGAACCAGATACTCAGGATTCAGCCGGATCATGAAGAGGCGATACTGATGCGCCGGGAAATATAGCCTTTTGAGTAACAGCTTATTTCTTGTATCCGTTCACGGGATGAATGGGTAATCGCGAATCAGATCCATGAAAGATCTGGTTTTTGATCAAGAATACAAACGCGCTTCCCTTGTGAAAACAAACTCGAATCAGCTGTCCTTGATGGTGATAACCCGGCAGGGGGCCTCAAGGATAATGTACTGACTGTCAGACCCGAAAAAGAGCTTGCCCAGCTTAGACCGTCTTCTGAGGGGCATGATGATTTCATCGATTTTGTTCTTTTCAGCATATTGCACCAGAGCTTCGCCAATGGGAAGGGCGGTGAGCACCAGCTGGAATTTGCATGCCACATTGTGGGCATCAGCTGTTTCGGCAGCAGTTTTTTTCAGCTTTTTAGACTCCTCTTCAACTACCTCCTGAGGTGCGCTCGACTGTTCGGTAATGACAGAAACAAGATCAATGGTGCCTTCGAAAGCTTTTGCATGGCTGACGGCAAGTTCCATTGCCAGTTTATCACCCGGGGTTTTTTTGTTGTACACCATGATTTTCATGCTATCTTTTCTCCTTTGTCTCTTCTAAGGGGTTTCACACACCACAGGGTCCTATTCTTCGAAGGGATTTGTCTCATACTGCCCGCTATACGGGTATAGTAGGTGATTTGTCGTTTCAAACCGCTGGCCTGTTCAGAGGACAGCGGCTTGGGTTTCTATTTTATATTAAAGGGGCATGGGAATATCGCCCAGGCTCAAATCCTTGTCCGTAACAATATTATTAAGGGTCTCTTTTACCCCGTTTTTTTCAATATCCAGGGTAAAAGTCCGGCCATCTGCCAGTTTCCTGAACCAGAAGTCTCCAAAATTGTCCGTGACAGCGCTGAAGGTTTCCCCGGTTTCATCGTCGGTAAGCGTGCAGGAAGCGCCAATGATCACCTCTTTTTCAACAGGATCATATACAGTGCCGGCCACAAATTTTTTCGGCAGGTTCTTGTAATAGACCCTGGATTTGGTTCCGGCTTCGGGATTCAGGAAGACCGCGTCTTTGATGAAATCGGCAAAATCCGCCTCTTCGCCAAACCTCAACGCATCAGTGGGACATTGGTCCACACATCTGGGCACGTCCCAATCGTCGTCGTTGTCCAGGAGGTGGGCGCAGCCCGTACACTTTTGGGCCAGATTCAAATTCTCATTAAAATAAATGGCATCATGGGGGCAGGTGTCTTTGCACAGTTTGCAGCCGGTACATTTATCCGGATGGATGAGCACCAACCCGTCATCCCGTTTTTTAATGGCATCATATGCGCATTGTTCGATACAGGGAGCATCATCACAATGGTTACAAAGTTTGGGAATATAGGTCATCTTGACCTTGGGCACCTGCCCTCTGATCTGCTCGGTAATACCGATCCAGAACTGTCCTGTGTCGGGCTGGGGTTTAGCATAGGGACTCCAGTCGTTGGCCACGTGTTCGTCCTTGCAGGCAATCTGGCAGCAGTAGCAGCCGTTGCAGACGGATAAGTCCAGATAAAATGCTTTCATTATTTGTTCCCTCCCTCAATCCATGCATCAAATCTTAATCCTGCCGCATGGTCGTATTCACGTTCAAAAGCTTCAGGATAGTCCCTGCGCCACTGATCCATTTCTCTGCCTGAAAGGCGCTCCACCTCGGCAAGGTAGCCCTGCACCACATTCCCCACACAATTTTTCGATGTGATAGGGCCTGGTGTAATGGTATTGATCGCCCCGCCCCGCTCAATTTCTCCTATTTTAATGGGGTCGTGGCGGGCCCCATGATCCATGGAGATGACGCCGGGGCGGACACGCTCGCTGACATAGGCACCTGCCAGCACAATACCCCGTTCATTAAAGACCTTAACGATATCACCGTTTTTAATGCCTCGTTTTTCTGCATCACTGGTGTGTATCCACACCGGCTCGTACTTGTACCCGTCCGGCCCCATCACCTTGCATGTGGGTGCTTCACGGGTCCATGTAATGTCGTCGCACTGGGCGTGTACACGCCAGCGGCCGTGATTTGACATGACCAACAGGGGAAACATTTTGGCTCTGTGGCTGGAGAGCCGTTCATCGTGATTCTCGCTTTTTTCGATCCATTTGGGAATAGGCGGCCGTTCCTCGTCGTCAGGGAAACGTTTGGCCAGGCTTTCAGAATAGAACTCCAGCTTTCCTGTTGGCGTTCCCAGTGGACTTTTTTCAGGATTCTCATAAAACTTCCTGAAACCGGGAGGATCATCTTCCCAGTCTTCAGCCGTGTTATAAACCCAATACCGTTTTTCCGAGAGTTCCTCCCAGGAAACCAGGTCTTCACCGCCCATGTATTCCCATACTTTTTTCTGCATATCAGCGATGGTTTTCCCGTCCGTCAGCTCCTCTTCCATGTCAAACTGTTTTCCGATCTCCACCACGATCTCAGAATCACTTTTTGATTCTCCCACAGGCTCAATGGCTTTATCGGCAATCATGATATTGGGTTGCGAAGTGCCCTGTCGAATATTGGTGATGATATCGTCCACCTCCATGTAGGTGTTGGCAGGCAGCACAATATCCGCATAAATGCAGTCGTTCTCAAACCAGGGGTGCTGGGCTACAATGGTCTCCACTTGAGAACTCTGCAGAGATAATTCGGTTTCGTTACCGTAGTTCCAGCAGGTAATCCGGCAGGGGGTATCGGTCCAGATCATCCGGATTTCAGCACCGCCTTTTTCTTTTTCAATTGGAAAGGTATACTCGTTGAACTGGTCCTTGACCAATGCATTCTGGGCGCCGGTGCCCGAGAACGTGATAGGGCCGTCCCGGTTGATGGCATGTTGGATTAACGTCTTGGGAATCACCTGCTCCTGCCATGCGGCTACCGATGAGAGCACCGGCAGGGAAAGCCGCTCTTCTATCTCGGGATTCCAGAAAAAGGTGCCTCCCAGTCCCTCTGCCCTGGGCATGCCGAAATAGGTGAACTGGTGCTGGTGTACCCCCGGTCCTCCCAGGCCCTGCATGCCCAGCAGGATACATTCCAGTCTGGCCGGTTCATGGGCAAAAGCCCCCCGGATCATTCCCCCGCCAAAGTAATGGGCGATAGAGGTTGTCTTCTCGGCAAATTCCCTGGCCAGGGCCTTGATAGTCCACTCAGGCACTCCGCATTTTTTTGAGGCCCATTCCGGTGTTTTGGGCACCCCGTCCTCTTCTCCCATCACATAGGCCTGAACTTTGTCAAAGCCCACTGTATGGGTTTTGACATACTCTTTATTGTAAGAGTCTTCATCGATCCACGTGTATATAATGGCCAGCTGTAGCGCTGCATCGGTGTTAGGCAACACCGGAATCCATTTGTCAGCATGAACGGCAGCACCATAGTTGAGATCTGGGCAGATGTAAATCTGTTTTATGCCCACTTCACTCCAGAAGTAGCACAACCGGCTGGCAAACTGACCGGTGAACCCCCACGGGGTGGTCTCGGGATCACATCCCCAGAATAATACCATGTCGGCATTTTCTGTGGTGTCTTTTACGATATTGGCCGCCGGATACATGATGCCCTGAGCACCTTGTCCCCAGACATGTTTTGCCCCCCAATACCATCCTTCCCAGGAGTCTGGGTTTCTCACCTGAAGGGTAAATCCACCCAGGTTATCCAGCAGGACACCGGGGTGACCGTGAGGGGTATTAATGGTCTTGCACTCTCCGTGGCCGTCTCCCTGGAGCAGAACGGCGTTGTATCCGTATTTTTCATGGATCCGCCGGATTTCATCGGCCACAAGTTTCGATGCTTCATCCCATGAGATCCGGACGTATTTACTCTTGCCCCGATTCTGGGTATTGCGTTCACCGTTGGGATCCCAATCCACCCGTTTCATCGGGTATTTAATCCTGTTGGGAGAGTAAACCCTTTTTTTATAGGCCAGTGAAAAAGGCCCGGGAAGTGATTTCCAGGCCGGCTTTATGGACTTGCCGTCCCGCTTGATCTCCCATTGGCGGACATCTTTTTTATCATATTTCCAGCCGTAGCGCATGGGACGTACACGAACAATCTTGCCGTTCATCACATCCACCATACCCTCTGCCCCGCCGCCGAAATAGCCGCCAAGTCCCAAAGACCTCATTACGGTCTTGTCTTTTGTTTTAATGGGCTTCATTGACAATTACCTCCTCATACCTTTATACGGTTCTGTTCCGGGATTCATGAATATGAATCATATATTCACCTGAGTTCATGCTTAATCAAAATCGGCAGCCTGTCTAAAAAATTTTCAGTCGTTACAGTTCTTAAATCAGAGCCAGGGCTTACTCCACCGACAAAGCAAATATTACATTCATGTTTTTATACAAAATTACATGCAATATTGAGATTGTCAACTTTTTTCTTTGAAATCCATCATTTTCCCGCTTTAATTTTCCTTGACTTCCATGATCATTATCAATAAAAATATAAAAAATTACATGAAATATTACATAGCATTTATCGGCCATTAAATCAAAAAAATAAATTTATTGGCGGCAACTTTGAATTTTTATTATTTTTAATCCATGAGGTATGGATTTTTGGTTGACTAATTATGAAATATCCTTACACCGGAATTATCCTCGCAGGAGGACTCAGCACACGGCTTTCAGGCAGAAACAAAGCCTTTATCGAAATCAAAGGAAAAAAGATCCTTGAGAACACCTACACTGTTTTCAAGAAACTATTTCAGGAAATTATACTGGTGACGAACAATCCAGAGCCATACCTGGACTGGGATTTTAAAATCGTTTCAGACATTTTTCAGGCAAGAAGTTCAATGACAGGCCTACATGCCGGCCTTTCCAACGCCTCTTTTCCATTTGGATTTGCCGTTGCATGTGATTCACCTTTTCTTGAACCCGGCCTCATTGAATCCCTGCTCTCCCGGATCACGCCTGAAACCTATATGGTGGTTCCCAAGGTAGCCAAAGGATATGAACCCCTTTGCGCTGTATATTCAAAAAAATGCATCCCGGACTTAGAGGATTGCCTTAAGAATAAAATCTACAGAATTATCCATATATTAGACAAGGGTCCCACCATCCGTGTCCCTGGCTCACAACTCAGGGAGTTTGATCCGGAATTGCGTTCTTTTTTCAATATCAATACTCAAAGTGACCTGGAAGAAGCGGGTGGGAAAACAATGGAACCCGACACGGATCAACCCCAATAAACGGAAATATTTTTATGGTCATCTTCTGGACAATATTTGAATCGGTGGGCGTTCTTCTGGGGTTAGGAGCACTCGGTTTTTACATCATCGGCCGACGGATCATGCCGGGCAATATTCTGGGATTGCTTTCTCCCCTTGCCCTGGACATCGCCCTGCCCTGCCTGATCTTTATCAGCATCATCAAAAACTTCACCCTGGATGCCTTTCCCCGTTGGTGGACCATCCCTTTGTGGTGGATCTTTTTCTCCATTCTGGCCCTGGGGTTGAGTGTTGCCG
Source organism: Desulfobacula sp. (assembly GCA_028280105.1). GTDB lineage: Bacteria > Desulfobacterota > Desulfobacteria > Desulfobacterales > Desulfobacteraceae > Desulfobacula. The sequence goes on from JANQML010000223.1 coordinate 10,883, forward strand.
GAGGCATGTTTATCTCCCAAAAAGAAACCCGGCGGGAATTCGCCATCAGCCTATTTTACCAGAACGGCATCTTTTTCCCTCTTGCCATCATTACCGGTCTTTTCGGCAACGACAGTGCATACCTGGTTATGCTCTTTCTATTCATATCGTTCCACCCTGCCCTTTTTTTCAGTACGTACCGTTTTTTCTTCAGCAACCGGACCGGAGAAAAAATAAACTGGAGCCGTGTCATCCACCCTGCTCTTATCATGACCATTATCGCCCTGATCATAAGGCTTGTCGACGGTCAGCGCCTCATCCCCAATTTTGTCATCACCCAGTTTTCTCTCATCGGTGCCATGGCTCTTCCCTTGGTCATGATCATCCTCGGAGGGAATATCTTCATGGATTTTAAAGAGAAAGGCCAAATTCAAGCTCGGGAGATCGTCAAATTTGTCATAATAAAAAACTTCATTTTCCCGTTGGTTTTCCTGGGAATTTTGTTGATGATCCGCCCCACTTATCCCATTGCGATGATCATATTTCTTCAGAGCACAGTCCCCCCCATTACTGCTATCCCCATCGTTACTCAGCGGCAAGGCGGAGATTTCACCCTCACCAACCAGTTCATTGTGGCCAGTTACCTGTCTTTGCTCATCTCCATCCCAATCATGTTTTCCCTGTTTGCCGTTTACTTCCCCCCCCCATAAATTACCGAAACCCAAAACAGATCATTTATTATAATTCAAAAAATTATAACACCCCGGGATTGTAACCTGCTTTCCATTAACCTTTTGTCTGACCTGAAACATATAAACGCGGTTACCCTAATTTATTTAATTGACAAACAAATGAGCTTTGGGCAGGATAAACCCATTCCCCCGATATTTCGGGGGCAACCGACCATCAAAGCAACACCTGGTTTAAAGGGATTGATCCAGTGAAATCATGCGCCACCCATACCATTCAGGAACGCCTTCGATTCGAAAAAATGTTAGCCGATCTGTCTACGAGGTTTGTCAATTTACCAGCGGATCAAATCGATACCGTCATCGTACACAGTTTAAAGCAGATTGCAGAAACCCTGGAAATTGATCGCTGCAGTGTAGCGGAATACAATACCGCCAAAACCAAGCTGAAAGTCACCCACGCCTATGCCGTACCGGGTGTGGCCCGCATGCCGGACCTTGTGATCAACAAACAATTGCCTTGGTACAGCAAAAAACTTCAGAGGGGAGAACCACTTGTAATTTCAAATCTTTATGAGTTGCCTGACGAAGCCTCCGCCGAAAGAGGGTATTTACAGGAAGAAGGGATTAAATCCAGCGTGATCATCCCCCTCGCTGTCGGCGGAACCTTTTTGGGTGCGGTCGGTTTTGCATCTTTGCGATCAGAACGCTCGTGGGAACAGGCATTGGTCCAAAGGCTGAAACTGGTCGGTCAGATCTTTGCAAATGCCCTGATGCGTAAAAGAGCGGAACAAAAACTCTACAGGGCATTCACAGAAATACACCAATTGAAAGACCGCCTGGAGGCAGAAAACACATTCTTAAAAGAAGAAATCAATCTCCAGCACGTCCATGGGGGGTTGTCGGACAGAGCCCGCCCATCAAAAAAATCCTGTCCCAGGCA
>JANQML010000226.1 GCA_028280105.1 Desulfobacula sp.
TAGGCCGGGATGCCCACGGCCATCATCCCACCTTTCACCGGCAGTTTTTCAAAGACCGTGACCCCGTAACCCTTTTGGGCCAGGAACCAGGCTGCGGTAAGACCGGCCGGGCCTGCTCCCACCACTGCCACCGTTTCAGGGCGGGATGCTTCTGTCTCCGGCAGCCAGGGCGCATCCCCGGTAAGGTCCATATCCAGATCCAGGTCCGCAAGATACCGGTGGAGATGCTGGATGGCCAGGGGGGTGTCCGTATCCCCCCGGGTGCACACGGATTCGCAGGGGTGGTGGCAGACCCGTCCGCAGGCCCCGGGAAAGGGGTGTTCCTGCTTGAACAGGGCCAGGGCCTCCCGATGTTTGCCCTGCTGCATCAGGGCGATGAATCCCTGGATGGAAACATGGGCCGGGCAGGTGGCCCTACATGGGGCAGTGGATTGCTTGTCCACGGAAAAAGCACCGGGCATGCCCTGGGGATAGAGCTTGAATATGGCCTTTCGTTGGGATAATCCCTGGTCAAAGGCATTGTCCACATCCACGGGACAGACCTTGACACATTCTCCGCAGGCCGTGCACTTGTCCGGGTCCACGAACCGGGCCTTTTTTTCCAGGGTGACGGCAAAGTTGCCGGCTTCCCCCTGCACCGCCTTTACCGTTGACAGGGTGTGAAGATCAATATTGAGATGGCGCCCGGCCTCCACCAGTTTGGGGGAGATGACGCACATGGCGCAATCGTTGGTGGGAAAGGTTTTATCCAACTGGGCCATAACCCCGCCGATCTGGGGCTGTTTTTCCACCAGATGGACAAGAAATCCGGAATCTGCCAGGTCCAGGGAAGCCTGGATACCGGCAATACCGGAGCCAATGACCATGACAGAACCTTCCACTGTATTTTTTTTCATAGGTATCGTCTCTTTCAGGTATCTGTTCCGGATATGTCATGTCGTGACATACCCGGGCTATCGTAACGTTGGTGCCAAAGCGGCTTTATTGCCGCACCAGGGTGTCATCCCGGGGTGCAAAGGCCCCGGAAGACCTGCCTGAGGATCTCCTGGGGAATCGGTTCCGGCATAAGATCAGGACAGGCCGCTGCTTCGGGTTCGGATGGCCGCGCCGGGGCCGCACCGGGCGTTTCCACGGAAAACACCTCCATGGCCTGTTCGGTCCTGTGGGGACGTTTCCGGGTGAAATGATCCAGCCAGGCATCACTGCTGTCGTGGTCTCCCACGAACATGGCATAGATCTCTTTTTTCTCCCGGATGCAGATGAGCCGGTACCCCTGGCCCAGGTTGAACTTGAGGCTGTTTTTCACCCGGTTGTCCTTTCTATACCGCATCAGGCCCGCACCTGCCGGCACAGGGACCTGCCCCCGGATAAAGCTGTCAATGATCTGCCGGGCCCGTTCCGCAGCCACGGCAGGCGCATTGGTCTGTCCGGCCATCTGGTCAAGCCGGCGCTGGGTTTTTAAACTGATATAGACCCGGTCCATCATGGGATACGCCTTTCTAAGCCTTGCTTAATTTTTTTATGAAGGGTATGGCCGCTTCCAGCCCGGATATTTCACGCGCTAGGTGCCGCAGCCGCCATCGCTGCCGCAGGAGTTGCATCCATTGCCAAGCTCCAGGCTGGAGTCCAGACGGAATCCCATGTCCGTGTAATCCACCTGCACGGGCGCGGCCTTTTCCAGCAGCTCTTTTTCCATGATGTAGTCAACCCCCCCGTGGGTGAAGACCGCATCCTTGTCTGTTGCCTGATCCAGGGCCATGGCCAGACCGGGGCCGCCGCAGCCTCCGCTGTTGAGAAAAATCCGCACCGGTTGGACTTCTTTACCGTCAAAATAGGCCAGGACCTGTTCCTGGGCGTCTTTACTTACTGTAATCATGATCGTTCCTTTCCTGATGTTAAATCGTTCCGTTGAAAAACGCCCTCTTTTGTCCAATTTCTGCGTTGGATAAAAATTTTAATCCTCAAAATACGTTATGTATTCTTCCGGTTAAAATTTTTATCCGCCTTGAACTTGAACAAAATTGAACGTTTTTCCACAGGAACTGCATACTGGGTGTTAAAATTAAAGGGGTAAAAACCCGGGACTCAAAATTCCCCAGGGGTCCGGTTAAGACGTGCCAGGGTGAATACCGGCCCGTCGCCGCATACCAGTTCCTGGCCGATGTTGCACCGGCCGCACATGCCGATGCCGCATTTCATGCGGTTCTCAAGGCTCATGAGGATTTCTTCGTCCCCGTATCCCAGATCCCGGAGCACCGGCCTGGTAAACTTGATCATCACCGGGGGACCGCACACAATGGCCATGGTATTGCCGTCTGCTTTGGGGGCGCAGGACTCCGTGACCATGGGCACGAACCCCGTTTGATAGGCCCAGTCCGGATCATCCGTGCCGTCCACCGTAATATGGACGTTGATATCGCTGCGCTTTTCCCAGGCCTCCAGTTCATCCCGGTAAAGGAGCATGCCCGGGGTCCTGGCCCCGTAGACCACGTCAACCGTCCCGAACCGGTCCCGGTGTTGGGGCTGGAGAATCATCTCCACCAGGGAGCGGAGCGTGGTAAAGGCAAATCCCCCGCCAATGATCAACAGGTTCTTATTTTCCATGCGGGCCATGGGAAAGCCGTTGCCCATGGGTCCCCGGATTCCCATGAAATCCCCGGGCTTCATGTTGTGCAGATGGGTGGTGACCCGGCCGGTTTTAAATACCGTGAACTTGACCACGGGCTTTTCCGTGGGGGAAGAGGCAATACCGATGGGGATCTCCCCCACCCCGGGAATGGAGAGCATGCCAAACTGCCCGCAGGTAAAGTCAAAGGCTGCCTCATCTTCGGGAGAGGCAAATTCAAAGGTAAAGGTCTTGAGGGACTTGTCCTCGGTCTCGGTGAGGATGTCCCGGATCTTTACGTTGTAGGGTTTATAGGGATTCATGGGGACACCTCCTGTTGAACCGTGGCCCCGGCCGTATTCATGGCCGCCATGACCTCCCGGATATCAATGCCGCCGGGGCATTGGGTAATGCACCGGCCGCAGCCCACGCACATGATCCCGGCCCCGTACTTGTCCGGAAAGTACTTGAGCTTGTGCATGAACCGGTTCCGGAACCGCTGGTACCCTTCCTGTCGGGGGTTGTGGCCCGAGGCATGGGCGCTGTACAGATCGGTCATGCACGAGTCCCACAGGCGCAGGCGCACGCCCTTGCCCTGGTTCACCTCATCCTGGATGTCAAAACACCAGCAGGTGGGACAGGCAAAGGTGCAGGCCCCGCAGTTGATGCAGGAAAAGGCGGCTGCCTCCCAGAAATCGGCATGGTAAAGGTCCAGGGTGTCGGCATCATTGATCCGGTCACATGCCGGCGGAATGTCTGCCTCTTTTTCCGCGGCTGCTTTTAAGGCGGCAAAGGCCTTTTCATCAGCAGGAGACCCCGGTTCAAACCCGGCAGCCCCGGCAAAATCCCGGCCTTTTCCGGTGATAACTTTACCGATAAAGGCATCCCCGGCATCTGCCAGCAGAATGTCCAGACCGGCCTCGTCAAAGGGGCCGGAACCTGCGGCAAGGGAGAAGTTTTCCGGGTCCGGATGAATGTCGGCCAGTCCCACCCGGACCATGGCATTATAGCGTTTCATGAAAAACGGATCTGTGTAGTCCGGGGTGTCAAAGTTGAGCTTGAGCAGGTCAAGGGCCCTGGCATCCCAGGGCCGCAGCCCCACAACGGCCAAAGGGGATTCCCCAAAGGACTCTGCCTCGAGAAATGCCGGCGGGGTATCCCCTGGTTCCCCGGTTGTTTCCGGCAGCTTAAAGTGAAACATGGGTTCGGCCTGGGGAAACAGCAGGGCCTTGGGGGAGAGCCGGGTGTGGGTATATTCCAGGTCCAATTCCTTGGTCAGGGTCTGGCCCTGGCCAAGGCAGCGGAATTCATGCCCGGCCCTGGCCTTGACAGGGCCGGCAATGGTGTAGGATTTGGATGCCTTTGCCAGGGCTGTTGCAACGGCCTGTTTTGTTACGCGTATCATATTCATTGAAATATCCTTAAAACCTCCTTGTGGATTCAGCAAACCCAACCCATGGGGTGGGTCAACGGATGAAGCCTTCCGGGTCTTTGAGTTCAAACCGGTCCAGGGCCGGACGCTTGTCCGGGTCTGTGCCGGCCTCGCATCCAAATGCCGTTACCGTGTCCCGGATGGTTTTCCGGGTAAAATGGCGCATGGAAATATCCATGGGACAGGCAGCCTCACAGGCCCCGCAGTCCGTGCACCGGCCCGCATCGTGAAAGGCCCTGACAAGATGGTAGGTCATGACATCGGTGGGGTCCACGGTTTTGCCCACCCACTGGGGCCTTGCCTCATCCACGAAACAGGTGGGGCAATAGCACAGGGGACAGGCATTGCGGCAGGCATAACACCGGGTGCACTCCGATACCAGCTCGTCAAAAAACGCAGCCTTTTCCGGGGGGGCCATGGCCTCGATTTTTGCCACATCGGCAAACCGGTCCTTGCCCGGATCTGCTTCCGCTACCGGGTCCCCGGCCAGGTCGTCATGGATCACGGGGTTCCGGCTGATGCAGGTGGCGCAGTTGGCCTGTTCCTGTTCAACGCCCCGGGCCAGTGCGGCCTTGTCCAGCATGCCCGTGCAGGGCACACCAATGATATGGACCTGGTCCCGTGCATACCGGTTCTCCTGGATCTGGATCACCATGTTCCGGCTGTCGCATCCCTTTGCCACCACAGCCACCTTTCCGGCCCGGTCCTTTCCCACACACGTTTTTTCCATGAGTTCAGGGGTCAGGTAGGCGGCCAGGTTCATGCGGCAGTGGGAATTAAACACCAGTTTTTGGGCATCTTCCCGGGTTTTGGCCATAATGGCCCGGGTCATGTGGGGCAGGCTGCCCCGGCTATACCCGATCACGGCGTCCACGGTTCCGTTGTCAAGCAGTGTGGCGGCAATCCCCCGGATCTTATCCTGGATCTTCTCCTGGATTTTATTCTGGAGGGCGTCCCCTGCCCGCTCTTTTGTCGCAGTTGTCATCAGGCCACCTCCGCAACCGCATCCGGCATCTGTTTGATCAGCCGTTGGGCAGGCCCCAGGGCCGTGATCGCCTGGATCACCTCCTGGGCCACCTGGGCAAACTTCACCCCTTCAGCCGATGAAATCCAGGAAAATTGCAGCCTGTCCGGCTCAAGCCCGGTATGGGCCAATAGTTCCCTGAGCAGGTAAAACTTCCTGCGGGCATAGTAATTGCCTTCGATGTAATGGCAGTCCCCGGGATGGCATCCGGATATCCAGACACCGTCGGCCCCGCTGCGGATGGCATGCAGAATCATTTTGGCTGACACCCGCCCGGAACAGGGGATACGGATGATGCGCATGTTCGGGGGATACTGGAACCGGCTGACACCGGCCAGGTCTGCTGCCCCGTAAGAGCACCAGTTGCACAGGAAGGTCACGATTTTAGGTTGGAATTCACTCATCTCATATCTCCACGATAGCTGTGCTCAACGTTCCGTTCCGGTTCAATTCCTGGCTTCAGCGGTTGCACAGCAAATGACGCTTAAGTTTCCAGCATTTTTTACTGAACCGGTATTCTTGTTACCGTTTTTTTCGGAACATTCTTTTGTCATTTGCTGTTATATCGCATGGTCCACCATGGCCATGATCTGTTCTTCTTCAAATCCGGCAAGCCCGGCAGCACGGGAACGGCAGGAGGCCACACACACCCCGCACCCCTTGCACAACACAGGATTCACCGCAGCCTTACCCTTGTCCCGCCCCTCTTCAATGAAATCAGGGGCATTGTAGGGACACACCGTCACGCACACGCCGCAGGCGCTGCACAGGCGGGTATCAACGGCAGCGGTATTTCCCAGGGTCTGGATCTCGGTTTTGGCAAACAACCGGCAGATGCCGGAAGCGGCGGCCTGGGCCTGGGCAATGGATTCGTCAATGGGTTTGGGATAATGGGCAAGCCCGGCCAGGAATACCCCGTCCACGGCAAAATTCGAAGGCGCCAGCTTGACATGGGCCTCGGCAAAAAAGCCGTCACTGTCCCGGGGCACTTTAAACATTTTGGCAAGGTCCTCTTCGGCATTGGCAACGGCAGCCGATGCCAGGACCAGCAGGTCCGCCTCAATGGCCACGGGCTGCCTCAGGATATGGTCTGTTACCTCAACGGATATGGCATCCCCCTCCGTGTCCACCAGGGGTTTGTCAGCCGCGTCAAACCGGATAAAGATCACCCCCAGTTCCCGGGCTTTCTGGAACAGCTTTTCCTTTTCCCCGTAGGTCCGGATGTCCCGGTACAATACCGTGACATTCATGTCCGGACGGGCTTCCTTAAGGTGGATAGCCGAGGCCATGGTATGGGTGCAGCAGATCCTGGAGCAATAGGGGCGGTCCGGTTCCCTGGACCCCACGCACTGGATGAACACCGCGTTTTCTGCCTGTGTGACCAGGGGAGATTCCTCCATAATGTTCCGGTCCAGCTCCAGGCCTGTGACAATACCGGGATGGGTGCCGTAACCGTACTCATGGGGCCGGTGCTCGGACGCGCCAACGGCGATGAGGGCGGCCCCGTGCCGGATATGGGTCTCACTGCCGTCCCCGCCTGTGATGGTGGTGTCGAAGTTGCCCACAAATCCCTTGACCCGGTCCAGTTGGCTTGACAGGTGCAGGTCAATGCGGGGGTGGGAGGTGACCCGGGAAATCATCCCGGAAAGGGCGGCCTGCACATCCTCGCCCCCGGCTGTACGGAAAATGCTGTTGGCATTGCCCCCCAGCCCGTCTGATTTTTCCACCAGGCTCACCATGAATCCCTGGTCTGCCAGGGCCAGGGCCCCTGTCATGCCGGAGATGCCCCCGCCGATCACCAGGAGCCGCTTGTCAATGGACAGGGTCTCTTCGGTGAGGGGGATGAACAGGGCAGCCTTGGACACGGCCATTGCCACGGATTCCATGGCCTTTTGGGTGGCCTCTTCCGGATCATCCTTATGAACCCATGAGTTATGGTTCCGGATGTTCACCATTTCAAACAGATACTTGTTCAGGCCTGCCGCCGCCAGGGTTTCCTGGAACAGGGGTTCGTGGGTCCTGGGACTGCAGGCTGCCACCACTATGCGGTTCAGGCCCTTGTCCCGGATGATCCCGGAAATAACCTCCTGGGCATCCTGGGAACAGGAGTAAAGATTGTCGTCGCTGAATTCCACAAAGGGAAGGGTTTTGGCAAAATCCCGCACCGCCGGCACATCCACCACCCCGCCGATATTGATGCCGCAGTGGCAGACAAACACCCCGATCCTGGGCACATCCCCCCTGACATCCGCCTCTTTGGGCTGTTCAACCGTTTTCACCAGGCTGCCCCTGGATTCGGCAATATCGGCCCCGGCTGCCAGGGCGGCTGCCCCGGCTTCGATGACCGACTGGGGAATATCCTTGGGTCCCTGGAATGCGCCGCATACATAGATCCCGTCCCGGGTGGTGCCGGTGGGGTTAAAGCTCTTGGTCCGGCAGAACCCGCTGTCCGTCAGTTCAATGCCGATGGTCTTGGCAAAGGCCCGGGCCTCGTCCTGTATTTCCATGCCCACGGAAAGCACCACAAGATCCGCATCTTCTTCAATCCTGCGGCCCGTGGCCTCATCTGTATAGGCAATGGTCTGAACGGGTTTGTCCGGGGCCTGGTAAACCGAATGGACCCGGCACCGGACAAAGCGGATGCCGTGCTTTTCTTTGGCCTCGTTAAAACAGGCCTCAAACCCTTTGCCATGGGTTCTCATATCCATGTAGAAGATGGTGCAGTCCAGGGAGGGATCGTGCTCCTTGGCGATAATGGCCTGCTTGATGGCGTACATGCAGCACACGGAAGAACAATGGGCGTTGTCGCACTGGTTGATGTCCCGGGACCCCACGCATTGCAGCCAGGCAACGGCTTTGGGTTCCCCATGGTCGGACAGGCGCGTCACATGTCCCTTGTTGGGCCCGGAGGCAGACAGCAGCCGCTCAAAGGCCAGGGAGGTGACCACGTCTTTTGAGGCCTGTCCACCCCAGATACCCGTCTCCTTGGGGTCAAAGGCTGAAAAGCCCGGAGCCAGGACCACGGCGCCCACGTTCAGGGAGAACTCCTTTGCCGTGTCCTCGTAGTTCACCGCCCCTGCCGGGCAGACCTTGGCGCAGTTGCCGCACTTGTCCTTTATCAGCTTGATGCACTGGGACGGATCAATACAATACTTCAGGGGAACGGCCTGGGCATAGGGCACGTAAATGGCCTTGCGCTTGGCCAGGCCTTCATTGTAAAGGTCTGTCACCTTTTTGGGGCATTTTTCCACACAGGCCCCGCAGGCCACGCACTTGTCCGGGTCCACATACCGGGGGGCCTGGAAGATATCCACATGGAAATCCCCCTTTTCCCCCCGGATATCCCGGATACTGGCCAGGGTGACCAGCTTGATATTGATATGGCGTCCCACCTCCACCAGCTTGGGGGACATGATGCACATGGAACAGTCATTGGTGGGAAAGGTCTTGTCCAACTGGGCCATAACCCCGCCGATGGCCGGGCTTTTCTCCACCATATATACGTAATATCCGGAATCGGCCAGGTCCAGGGCCGCCTGGATGGCAGCAATGCCACCCCCGGCCACCAGCACCGATCCCACGGGTCGTTTACTCATGATCAACTCCTCTCCGGCCTGTTATAAGCCGTACTCCGCAAGGTCCGGCCCCAGGTAGGTCCGTTCGTTCTCTCCCAGCATTCCCATGGACAGGCAGATCAATGTCCATAAATGAACCGTGTGGTAACCGGCCTTATGCACATGGGCCAGGTCTTCGATCTGGGCATGGCAGTTGTGGCAGGGAGTGATCACGTAAGTGGCGCCGGTGGCGCGGATCTGTTCGTACTTGGTCAGGCCGTATTCCCGGCGTTCCTCATTGTACCCGGACTGGAGTGCTCCGCCCCCGCCCCCGCAGCAGAAGTTGTTGGATTTGTTGGGGGCCATGTCGATGAGGTTATCCTTGCCCACCACCTGTTTCACCACATAGCGCAGGTCGTCGGCCACAGGATCGCCCAGGGTTTTCCGGACCAGGTTGCAGGGATCCTGGACCGTGAACTTGATATTGTCCGTGTTCCAGTCGGAGTTCACGGGCAGTTTGCCCTCCCGGATCCATTGGGCATAGTACTGAATAATGCTTTTGAATTCGAAATTGTGGGGGATCTTGAACTTGCGCAGCCCTTCCCAGACCGCAAAAAAAGAATGGCCGCACTCGGTGTTTACAAAGACCCTGCACCCCAGCCTGTCAATGTGCTCGGCCTGGGCCCGGACGATTTTTTCCCAGGATTCGTCATCGGCCAGGAACATACAGTAATTTTCACCGCCCCAATACTCGGAATAATAGGTCCAGTCCGCCCCGGCCTTGTGCAGGATCTTCCACAGGGGGAGCAGTTCATCCGGCTCGGTCACCGGTTCCCGGGAGTTCTGGTTCAGGGCGAAATACGCCCCTTCCCGGTCAATGGAGACCTCAAGGTCCTCAAACCCCTCCTGCTCTTCCCGGCACTCCTCGGCCAGGTCTTCCACGGTGAACTGGAAATCCTCCAGCGGCACGCCCATGGCGCCGCCTTTGGATTTCACGTGCAGATCACAGGACCCCAGGATACCCTTGGGCCGTTCCTCCCGGGGCCACTGGGACCGCAGATAAAAGATCAGGGCCGGTATATTGATGGACATGGGGCAGGCATCGTAGCACCGCTTGCACATGGTGCAGGCCCAGACCCAGGGATGGCGCTCCAGCTCCTCATCCATGCCGAACACGGCCATGCGGATGAATTTCCTGGGGTCCGTGCTGTGAAGGCCTGTGGCAGGGCACCCGCCGGCACAGGTGCCGCAGGTCAGACAGGCGCTGAGGTTGCCGTCGGGAATCAGGGCTTTCACCGTTTCCCGCAGGCCGTCGTTTTTATAAGAAATCCGTAATCGATCCAGCATACAATTCATTTCCTCCCGGCTGCTGCAAAGCAGCCTGAAAAATCAGGGGAAATGCGGATCTGAAAACGGGTATGGCCGAATCAGGACGAAAAGGCCGGAACGTATTTCCCCTTGAGTTCCTGCACCAGCCGGACACGGGCGGTGCGCAACATACTGACTCAGTGTCTCAGGGGAAATGCCGTCATGGGGGTCTCCTTAAAAAATACCGTACGCCGGAATCATGATCCCGGCACAAAACATCCCTTGGAAGTATAAAAATTTCCAATGCATGGCAAATTGATAATATCTATAATTCTGAAAAATCCTATCGCAAATACGGATGATCCGTACGCAACACCTGCCGAATCCGGGTGAACCGGTTCTGTTGACGGATAAATCAAAAGCTCTGTTAGACGGTTGTGAGGGTGAATTTAAAAATCTGCGGGATGTGGAGAAATTTAACTGATTTGAATCGTTCCGGGCTGAAACAAGGCGGAAAGCAACGCGCTGAAAGAAACGGATTGCAGCGCGTTGCCGCACATATTATGACATATTTATTATGAAAAGGATCGTTTAAACAGATCCTCAATGGCCTGTTTACCCTTGTCCGACAGATTTCGGGTACCGGTACCGCAAAAGGTCTTGTGTGAAATGACAGGGACTTCCTTGATCCATTCATTGTTTTTCCAGACCCACCAGGCATTGGTGCCCTGATCAAACACGGAAACCGGCCGGTTGAAAAATTTTGCCAGTTCGACGCCCCAGCCGGTTCCGCCTTTAACGGTCTTGTCCGGATGAATCCAGCCCACGGCAAATATCTGGTAGCCGTTGTTGATCATATGAAAAATCAGTTGAAAGACTTTTCGGATCTTGTCAGACTGGGTATATCGCCGCCCCATGCGGGCAGAGACAATCTCCATACTGATATTTCCCTTTTTCAGTTCGTCATCGGACAACAGGGTGAGATTTTCCGTTCTGGAACATTTATGCCCGTCAAAGGAAAAATTCACCTCTTTGATTCCAAACGCCTGGGCACATTTGCCGAAATTTTCTTCAGCACCTTTTAATCCGCCGCTGTAAAGACAGAATTCACTTTTATTCATGATATGATTACTCCTTTTTCCAATTGCTTTTTATATTCAATCGTCACTTACAAAATTAAAATTTCAAACACGAATCCAACCGGCCCGATTTTTTTACATGTAAAAAAAAGGGGCCGTAACGTCAGATTGTTTTACAAAAATGAAAAATAAGAATTTCTAGCTTGCTTCCAACCGTATAAGTTCCCCGGGCTGATCCGGCCTAGCCACATGAAGTGTGATTCCCGAGGCATTGAGGCCCGTGGCCACCTCATCTGCCGCTTTTTTCGGACAATTGTTCTCTTCACTTAAGTGAGCCAGAATCACGTGTTTGAGCCGGTCCGTCCTGAGTTCGGATACCAATTGCCGGGTATCGGTGTTGGACAGATGGCCGGTCCGGCTCTTGATCCGTTGCTTTAAATGCCAGGGATACGGTCCGTTGAGCAGCATCTCAAGATCATGATTGGATTCAAGGTAAAGCAGGCTGCTGTTCTTCAAATGGTTTTTCACCAGGTTGGTTGCAACCCCCAGATCCGTTGCCACCCCGATCTTTTGCCCCTGGATCTCCAGCGTCAGCCCCACCGGGTCTGTGGCATCATGGGAAATGGAGAACGGGGTGACGCGAACCCGGCCGATATCAAAGGCCCGGCCCCCTTCGAAAAAACAGACTCCGGTCATCGTTCCCAGGGATGGGCATGCCTGAAATGTTTTAGGCGTAATATAAACAGGGATATTAAACCTGCGGTTCAATACCCCTGCACCTCTTATATGATCGGAATGCTCATGGGTGATAATAATCGCTGTCAGGCGCTCGGGAGAGATGCCCCTGGCAGATAACCGGCGCTGGATTTCAACGCCGGAAAGCCCGGCATCCACAAGGATCCCCTGGTCATTATACCCGACAAACAAAGAGTTTCCTTTGCTGCCGCTGGCAAGGGAACAGACTTCAAAACAATTATTGGCCATCTTCTTTCGCTGCTTTGTAACTCAGCTTAATTTTACCATCCCGCGTAATATCCAGGACTTTTACTTTGATGATTTCGCCCTCTTTGACCACATCGGTTACCTTTTTCACCCGGTGGTTGGCCAATTCGGAGATATGCACCAGTCCGTCGGTCCCCTGCTTTATATTAACAAAGGCCCCGAAATCGGTAATTTTAACAACTTTTCCTTCATAAATGGCATCGATTTCTGGATCAAGGGCAATGTCGGAAACCATCTGCAAGGCTTTTGCCGAATCCTCTTCATTTTCCGCGGCAATTTTAACGAGACCCGAATCATCGACTTCAATCACGGTATTCGTATCGGCCTGGAGCTGACGGATCACTTTGCCGCCGGGACCGATAATATCCCGGATCTTGTCTGATTTGATCTGGATGGATACGATCTTGGGTGCATGGGGAGAGACTTCGTCCCTGGCATCCTTAAGGGTTTCCAGCATTTTATCCAGAATGTGTATCCGGCCGCCCCTTGCCTGCTGTAATGCTTTTTCCATAATCTCTTTGGACAATTCGTTTATTTTGATGTCCATCTGGAGTGCGGTGATTCCCTCCCGGGTACCGGCGACCTTGAAGTCCATGTCACCGAAATGGTCTTCATCCCCCAGGATATCGGATAAAACAGCCACTTTTTCGCCGTCAGATACCAGGCCCATGGCAATACCGGAGACCGGTGCTTTAATGGGAACCCCGCCGTCCATGAGGGCAAGGGTACCGGAACAAACCGTTCCCATGGATGAGCTGCCGTTGGACTCCAGCACCTCTCCCACCAGCCGGATGGTATATTCAAAATCTTCCGGATCCGGCAAGATTCTTTCAAGTGCCCGTGAGGCCAGGTTGCCGTGGCCGATATCCCTTCGGCTGGGACCACCGGGACGCCGGACTTCTCCGACGGAAAAGGCCGGGAAATTATAGTGGAGCATAAATGCCCGGGTCTCGTTGCCGGACAGGGTTTCAATCCGTTGTTCATCCATACCGGAACCCAATGTTAAAACGCCGAGGACCTGGGTTTCTCCCCGGGTAAACAATGCCGATCCGTGAGGGCGCGGAAGGCAACTGACGTCACAGGTGATGTCCCTGATTTCATCAAAGGCCCGTCCGTCAATTCGTTTGTCCTCTTTGAGAACAATCCTCCGGCTGACGGTTTTCACGCATTTACCAAAGGCGTCTTTGATCTCTTTGGCAGATTCCGGATAGGCTTCACTGAAGTGCTCGACCACAGAAGTTTTCAGATCCCTAAGGGCATTCTGCCGTTCGACTTTGGTTTTAATCCGGACGGTTTCACTGATTTTATCATCCGCATAGGCAACCACCTTTTCGATCAGTTCTTCATCCCGTTCCGGCGGTACAAAAACACGTTTTTCTTTTCCCAGGGCCGCCTTAAGCTGAACCTGGAGATCGATGAGCGGCTGTAAGGCGGCATGACCGAAAAAGATGGCATCAAGCATATCTTTTTCAGAGACAATATCAGCCCCGCCCTCCACCATGACCACTCCGGTTCTGGAGCCGGCGACCACCAGTTCGATATCACTTTGTTTCATCTGTTCGATGGTGGGGTTGGCAACGAATTCACCGTCGATCCGGGCAACCTTTACACCGGCAATCGGCCCTGCAAACGGAATATCTGAAATCTCAAGCGCAGCAGAGGCACCGACCAGAGCCAGCACGTCGGGTTCGTGGATCTTGTCCATGGACACAACCGTTGCAATCACCTGGGTTTCAAAGTTGTAATCATCCTCAAACAGAGGGCGGATGGGTCTGTCAATCAGCCGTGCGGTCAGGGTCTCCTTTTCAGAAGGCCGACCGATCTCCCGTCTGAAGTAATTGCCCGGAATTCTGCCGGCTGAATAGATCTTTTCCTGGTACTCAACAGAAAGCGGCAGAAAGCTGACTTCTGCTTTCGGCTCTTTTGATGCCACTGCGGTGACCAGTACCTCTGTTTCACCGTATTTGACAACAACCGATCCAGATGCCTGTTTGGCGATTTTTCCGGCGCTGATGGTAAAATCGATTCCATTCAATTGAGTTGTAAATGTTTGTTCCATAATTTCTCCTGTAATAGAAAGGGCGGCTTGACCAGGATATTTTTCAAACTAATAAACCCGCATATCTATCATCAATCTCTGATTTTTTTCTCATCCGTATTGATGATACACATGCGAACTTATTTAAAAAAATCCCGTGTAACCGCCGCCCCGATTTAAATATAAATAAAATAGGTTTAAATAAAATAGATGTTAAAATTCCATCTATACGTATAAAACCGGTTTTTGACGATCCTGTCAAAAACCGGCTGCTTGTCATTCTATCTTCTCAGTCCGAGTCTTTCGATCAAGGCACGATACCGATTCACGTCTTTGTTTTTGACATAATCCAGAAGACTTCTGCGCCTGCCGACAAGGATCAACAGTCCCCGTCTTGAATGATGGTCTTTTTTGTGAACTTTAAGATGTTCGGTAAGATAGCTGATGCGGTGGGTCAGAATGGCAATCTGAACCTCGGGTGAGCCGGTGTCCGACTCGTGGAGCTTGAACTGTTCGATCATCTCCTCTTTGTTTTCTGCTAATAAAACCACGGTAACACTCCTTAGTTTGGAATAAATAAAACATGATATGAAATTTGCACTTACTTTTTTTGTGCCGCCCCTATCCGATATTCCATTCAGAAAGAGGCATTAAAAACCGATTCCATATCACGCACGATTGTATGACCTGTGCTTAATATCAGTTAACTTGCAAAAACGCAAGAATAATTATACGTCCGGCTCTTCTCCGACAGTTGTACAACGGCAAGAAGGGTGTTGTTGTCATCCACCAGGCGAACGGATGGATCGGCATCCGAAGTGCACCTGACGACCGTTTCACCGATATCGTCAACGGTCAGCGGTTGACCGTGCCTGATCTTAGCGACAAGATCGGGCGGCATCACCTTTTTGGGCAAAAAGTCCAGGCAGTCGGATAGAGGGACAATCTCCTGCTCTGCCCGGGTCCGGCCCATCGCCTCCAGCATATCCAGCCCGACAGCGTCATCCAGGGCAAACGAGCCGGACCGGGTCCGGCACAACTCGGCAAGATGGGCCCCGCACCCCAGCGTTTCACCGATATCATGGGCAATGCTCCGGATATAGGTCCCGGAAGAACAGTCCACCGTGACATCTATAACCGGCAGATCAATCTTTGTGATCGAAATTTCATGAATCTCAATTTGCCGGGCCGGTTTTTCCACTTTTATCCCGTTTCGGGCCAGTTTATACAACGGCTGCCCCTCATGTTTAAGCGCAGAATAGACGGGGGGAATCTGTTTTTGCACGCCCCGGAACGAAGCAACCACGGAAGAAACGGTATCCGGGTGAAGCCGGCCCATAACGGCATTGGATGCGGTTTCAACGATCCGGCCGGTCCGGTCATAGGTATCTGTTTTTACGCCCAGACGGATCTGGGCTCTATATTGCTTATCCCCGCCCAGAAAAAACCGGGAAATCCGGGTGCCTTTGTTAACGGCACAGAGCAGCACACCCGTTGCAAACGGGTCCAGGGTTCCGGTGTGGCCCAGCTTCTTGACCCCAAGGATCTTTTTAACCCGGGCAACCACCCGGGCGGAAGAGAGGCCCTCCGGCTTGTTAACGACTAGGATACCGCTTTTCATCTCAAATTATTCAGATGGGGTGGAAGAATTTTTATCCGAATCATTGGATTCGGATTCTCCAGATCCGTGAGGATTCGATTCATCCGGTCCGGAGACGGCTGAGCGGATCAGTTCATCCATTTGTGCGGCTCTATCAAAAGAATCATCATACACAAACCGTAAGTCAGGCATATATTTAAGCCCCAGCTTCGGGGCAATGCTCTTTTTGATAAACCCTTTGGATCTCTTAAAGCCTTCAAGGGTCTCCCGGATTCGGTCTTCATCTCCAAAAACCGTTACATGTACCGTGGCCAGCCGAAGATCCGGAGACAGCTTTACCGAACTGATGGTGGACATTTCAATCCGCGGATCCTGCATTTTCTTACTCAGCAGATCGGTTATGGCATGCTGGATCTTAACGGCGATCCGCTCACCTCTTGCATATGGTTTCATAATCTTATTTTCAGACCGGCTTACTCGGCCTTGTATTTTCTTTCCTCAACTTCGTAACACTCAATGGCATCACCCACCTTGATGTCATTATACTTTTCAAGGCCGATACCGCATTCATACCCCTGCTCCACCTCTTTCACGTCATCTTTAAACCGCCTTAACGAGGATAACTCGGTATCGCATTTTATGACGCCGTCACGCAGGAGCCGAACCTTTTTGCCCCTGACAACCTTACCGTCCACGATCCGGCAGCCGGCAATGGTTCCGATCTTAGGAACAACAAATATGTCTGTTACATCGGCACGGCCAATGATAATCTCGTGGAAAGTAGACGGCATTAAGCCGTCAAGTGCCGCTTTGATATCATTTATAACGTCATAGATGATATCATAGAACCGCATGTCGACATTTTCATCCTTGGCCAGTTTTCGAATCTGAGGCGTCGGTCTGACATTAAAGCCGACAATAATTGCATCTGAAACCGTTGCAAGAGCGACATCGGATTCATTAATGGTTCCGGCCCCGGAGTGGACGATCTTGATTTCCACTTCCTCTTTGGCCAGCTCTTTTAACGAATCATTTAACGCCTCGATGGAACCGTGGACATCGGCCTTGACAATGAGCTTAAGTTCTTTAACTTCAGCCGTACCCAGGTTTTCAAACATCTTCTCCAGATTGGCACGGCTCTTTTTGGCCAGTTCCTTTGCCCGTTGTTTCTGCATTCTGTGGCCGGCAATCTGCTTGGCATCTTTATCCGATGCCACGGAGATAAACTCATCACCGGCATCGGGAACACCGTTGAGGCCGACAATTTCAGCCGGCGTACTCGGACCGGCCTGTGCGATCCGCTCACCCAAATCATCGATCATGGCCCGGATGCGGCCGGAATACAGACCACAGACAACCGGGTCACCATCCCTGAGTGTTCCCTGCTTCACCAGCACCGTTGCCACAGCTCCCCGGCCGGTATCCAGACGGGATTCAACCACATAGCCGCTTGCCTTTCGATCCGGGTTGGCCTTGAGTTCGAGTACTTCGGATTGCAGCAGAACCATCTCCAGAAGTTCGTTAATCCCCTCACCGGTTTTGGCGGAGACCTTGCAGAAGATAACGTCCCCGCCCCATTCTTCAGCCAAAAGACCCAGCTCCGACAACTCCCGCATAATCCGATCCGGATCCGCCCCGACCTTGTCCATTTTATTGACAGCCACCACCACCGGTACACCGGCGACCTTTGAATGGTTAATGGCCTCAATGGTCTGGGGCATCACACCGTCATCGGCGGCAACCACTAGGATGACAATATCCGTCACCTGGGCCCCTCTGGAACGCATGGCGGTAAAGGCGGCATGACCCGGGGTGTCCAGAAACGTAATTCGTCCGCCGTTGGGGGTCTGCACATTGTATGCACCGATATGCTGGGTGATTCCACCGGCCTCTCCACTGGTAATTTTGGATTCCCGGATCACATCAAGCAGGGATGTCTTTCCGTGGTCAACATGCCCCATGATCGTAACCACCGGTGCACGTTCGATCATATCGGCGTCATCATCTATTTTTTCATCTGCAATCAGCAACGCCTCTTCTTCAAAAGATGCTTTTTCCACCTCAAAATCAAACTCGGTGGCCACCAGTACCGCCGTATCAAAGTCAATGGTCTGGTTCACAGTGGCCATGACGCCCAAGGTCATCAGCTTGGCAATCATCTCGTTGGCCTTTATTCCCATTCGCTTGGCAAGTTCCGCCAACTCAATGGCCTCATCGATTTTGATTCTCCGTTTGATCGCCTTGGGTGTCGTGATCTGGGTTTTCTGGAAATTGCCTTTCTTTCCTCTGGTATCTTTTCTACCGCGTTTTTTCCGTCCGCCCCGGTTGCTGTTATATAATGCATCCCCTTCAATAACTGATTTTCTTTTCCCCTTTTTGCGTTTCCCTTTTTTCCGTTTGGAGACGTCCGGTTCCTCGGAAACAGGCATATCCGGCATAGGGGCTGACGGAACCAAAGGTCGGGTCGGTGTTCCTGCCGGCTGGGGTTTTCGCCTTCCCCCCGCCTTTGCGGCATCGGATTTATGCCCGCCCCGTTTTTTATCTTCACCAGATGCTGATTTTCTTAAATTCTCAAGCACCGTCGGATCCGCCACTTTAACGATTTTAGCCGGTGTGGATTTTTTTGTTCTCTTCTTCTTTTTGACCTTTTTATCTTCGGAATCTTCACCCGGCAAAGCCTTTTCATCTGATTTGGATTCCGCTTCCGTCACCACCGGATCCGGCTCTGGTGAAATGCTTTCGGTTGGCAGGTCCGGCTCGGGTGCTGTCACGGTTTTATCTTTGATTATCTTTTCAGTTTCAACCGCCGCAGCCTCTTTTTTAGGCGCTTCCGGCACAGATGTCGGAGATTCGGATTGGGGAGGCGTCACCGGCTTGATTATTTTTGCCGCAGGCGTCGATTTCTTCAATTTAGGGGCGGGTTTAACCTTTTCGGGCGCCTTAACAGGCTCCGGTTCTGAAACCGGCTCCCGGTTATCGGAACCATCTTCAGTCTTTTTAAGAGCATCGACCTCAGGAGTCTTTTTAACCGCCGAAACCGGTTGATCGTTAACAGGTTCACTCTTGTCTTCGGGTGCCTCTGCCGCATCTGTTTTTTCAGTAACGGCAGACACCTCTTCTTCAACCACTTTGCGTTTCCGGCGCCGGATCACAGACGGTTTTACTTTGACGTCAATCTTCTGTTTCTTTTTGCCCAGAAGATGTTGCCGAATGGTACGAACCGTGCTGTCTTCAAGAGAACTCATATGACTTTTAACTTCGATCTTCATCTCTTTCATCTTGTTAAGAAGCGCTCTGTTCGTCAAATTAAGATCTTTAGCTAACTCATATACTCTGACTTTCGCCATTTATTGCCCCCAAAAAAATACTTTATATTCTTTTACGCCCGAAACCCGTATCCGCTTTTAACCTATGGTGTACCCTGTTAAACCTGTGCATCGTCCGGATCATCCGTTTCCGGATCTTTCTCATTTTCAACAGACCCCACACCTTGCCCCCTCTCCTCCGGGGTGTCGTCCTCCTGAACGGCATCTCCAACACCGGGGTCGGTCTGTTCAACAGTCTCTTCTGTCATGCTTGCGGCCTGTTCATCTTCATATTCCTGCTCAAGCAACTGCTTTGCCTCTTCCATCATGGCCCGGGTACCTGTTTCATCCAATTCCACAATGGACATCAGATCTTCCGTATCCGCTTCCAGGATATCCAGCAGAGAAGAATAGCCGCTTTTAAACAATACTTCGGCCAGGGTAAGCCCCACCCCGGACAATTTCATCAGACTGTCATACCCTTCTTTGACTTCCCGGCTGTAGTCCTCTTCGCTTGTTACTTCCAGGTGCCAGCCGGTGATCTCGCAAGCCAAAGAGACATTCTGCCCACCCTTACCAATGGCGATGGACAGGTACTCGTCATTGACAATGACTTCCATGGACTGATTGTCTTCATCAATGATGACCCTTGCAATCTCAGCCGGCGACAGGGCATTACAGACAAATCTTGCAATATCCGGACTCCATTGAACAATATCAATTTTCTCACCCCGAAGTTCCTGGACAATATTCTGAACCCGGTTGCCTTTCATACCTACGCAGGCGCCCACCGGGTCCACATCCGAATCAATTGATGATACGGCGATTTTAGCACGGATACCCGGTACGCGGGCCGCCCCGCGGAGGGTAACAATACCTTCGGACACTTCAGGCACCTCGGTTTTAAACAATTCCATTATAAAATCCGGATGGGTTCTTGAAAGGATAATCTGGGCACCCTTTGATTCCTCCAGCACATCCAGCACAAGGGCCCTGATTCTGTCTCCCCGTTTATAATTCTCTTTGGGCATCTGATCCCGGGGGCGCAGCACGGCCTCGGCCTGTCCTAAGTTGACGATAATACTGCCCCGGTCAAACCGCTGGACAATCCCGTTTATAATTTTGCCTTTTTTATGGATGAAATTTTCATAGACCGCGTTTCTCTCGGCCTCTCTCATCTTCTGAATAATCACCTGCTTGGCAGACTGGGCGGCAATTCTTCCGAATTCTTCCGTATCGACTCTGATACCAAGACTGTCACCGATTTCACATTCCGGATCATATTCATACCCTTCCTCCAGTGTCAGCTCACTATCCGCGTATTCGACTTCTTCCACCACTTCTTTAAAATGAAAAACTTCTACTTCACCACTTTTAGGATCATAGTGAACCTCAATGTCTGCCCTGGGGCCGATTTTCTTTCTGGCTGCAGAAATAATGGCTTCTTTCAATGTATTGATAAGCACTTCCGCATCAATACCTTTTTCCCGGCTTACCTGATCAATAACCCTTTTAATATCCGTGATAAACATTAGTAAACGTTCTCCATATTACTGACCTGCAAGCATTGCCCTGCGGATCAAACGGTCATCTATTTCAACCGATTTTCCGTCAACGGCAATTACAACAGAATCATCATTAATTATCTCAAGAATTCCGGTAAATTTTTTTTTATCTTCAATCCATTCCCTAGTTTCAATTTTTACTCGCTCACCTTTAAACCGATAAAAATCTTCCTTTTTGTTCAAAGGACGGTTGGGTCCGGGAGATGAGACTTCCAGGCGGTAGCTTCCCATATTCTCGATATGAACATCAATTAAATCCCCCAGCTGACGGCTGACATAAACGCAGTCATCAAGATTAATCCCGCCGGGTTTGTCCAGAAACAAACGGACAATATTCTCCCGGCCGCTCGTCACATACTCCAGATGGACCAGTTCAAAATTTTCTGCCCGGCAAAAGGGTTCAGCCACCTCTTTAATTCTATCCACTAACATTTTTCAGCCTTTAATCGAGGGTGAATACAAGTTCTCTGCGCTGTTTTCCCGCTTTCCTCAAATACAAAAACGGGCAGAAGCCCGTTCCCAAAACCAAATCCGATCAAATCCGCACCGTATATCTTATGGCTCAGATCATATTATTACTCCATTCCATGGTCGCTTCCACCAGCCATCCGGTTAAGGATGGAGCGGGCAACGAGACTCGAACTCGCGACATCAAGCTTGGGAAGCTTGCACTCTACCAGCTGAGTTATGCCCGCATCAGCGCAACAATATAGCAACCGGTTTTCATTTTGTCAACACCGGTTTTCGTTGATCAACCGGCCACCAATACATAACCTATCCATCTGAAATTTCAACTAATCCGGAAGGTCGGCATCAAATTCCCTGATGACCACGCTTGAAATATTCACATGCAGTTTACCTATATTTTTTTCTGTCAACGTCTTGGTTGCCGACCGGTATACCACACGGAAGGATAAGGATTTCTTTCCGGCTGCCAGAGGCTCTCCTTCAAAAGAATCAAACAGGAAAATTTGCTCAACCAATGCATCCCTGGCAGTAAACCGATTCATCTGAGCCAGAATCGATCCCACCGGAACAGACTGGTCGACAATAATCGTAAGATCCCTGGAAATAGACGGAAACCTTGGCAACGCCTGAGCCTGTATATTTTCAGGTGCCAAAGACCGGATCGCATCAAGATGCAGATCAAAGACAAACGCATCCTGCTTAAGACCAAAATTCTTAAGGACCCTGCCATCCACCTTTCCCAGTGAACCGATCTCCGTGCCTTCGGAACTGACACGGGCGGCATATCCTTTCTGATAATAGGGAGAGGATTGGTCTTCAACCCTTTCAAAGGTCAAATCATGGATGTTGAAGGCTTTCAAGAGTCCTTCAACCGACCCTTTCAGGTCAAAAAAGTCCACATCACATCTTTTGGAATGCCAGGACTGGTCCGACCGGTTTCCGGTGATCAAACCACCGATCATTTCATATTCTTCGGGAAGCTCTCCCTTTTGCGTGGCATAAAAGACTTTTCCCAGCTCAAACAGCTGAAGTGAAACCGACTGTTGCGACACATTCCTTTTCATGGTTTCAAGCAGGCCCGGCAGCAGGGAACTTCTCAAAACCGACATCTGATCCGAAATCGGATTCAGTATGGTCTCCACACACCGCCGCTTATCCGTATCAGCCAAATTCAGACGGTCACAGGAAAGGGCATGGATAAAATTATAGTTGATCACTTCATAATAGGAAAATCCGGTCAGGATCTGCCGGATTTTTGAACGCAGCCGGATAACCGGAGACAATGCCCGGCCTTTTGCCGTTACCGGCGGATAACTGACCTGAATATTATTGTACCCCCACAACCGCGCCACCTCTTCCGAGAGATCTTCAGGCCGGGTCACATCCACCCTGAAGGAAGGAACACCGACCCTGAGCTCGGAATCAGATTCCCGGGCTACATCAAAATCAACCGATTCCAGGATCTGCCTGATCTCGTCCGCTTCGAACCGGGTTCCCAGCCGAACGTTCAAGGCCTTTGTCTTAAGGAGAATTTCACGGGGCTCCGGAGGTTCCGGGTGCTCATCAATAATCCCTTGGGCAATTTTTGCATCACAGATGTTTGCCACCAGCGCCAGTGAACGGCAAAGGGCATTTGCCGTCCCCAGCGGATCAACGCCTCGCTCAAACCGGTGGGCGGCATCGCTGACGATCCCTGTTTTCTTGGCAGTCCGCCGAATGGAGACCGGGTTGAAATAGGCGCTTTCCACAAGGACCCGTGTGGTTTTATCTGAAATCTCGGAGTTTTCTCCGCCCATCACACCGGCAATGCCAACCGGCCGTTCACCGTCACAAATCATGAGCATATCGGGCTCAAGAACGTGCTCTTTGCTGTCCAGCGTGGTAAATGCCTTATCATCACCGGCTTTTCGAACGATGATCTGCCCTTTGGCCAGTTCATCGTAATCAAAGGCGTGTAAGGGCTGTCCGGTTTCCATCATCACATAATTGGTGATATCCACCACATTATTGACAGGAGTCAGCCCCACGG
The DNA here is from genome assembly GCA_028280105.1 of Desulfobacula sp. GTDB lineage: Bacteria > Desulfobacterota > Desulfobacteria > Desulfobacterales > Desulfobacteraceae > Desulfobacula. Next base: position 23,010 of record JANQML010000226.1, read on the forward strand.
ACTCCAATCGATCCTGCAGCCAGAACGGAGAGGGTCCGACAGTGACATCAAAGAGCAGGCCGGCGGTATATCTGGGGCACAGATCCGGATCCAGAATTTTTACACCGGCATGATCATGGATGGACATATCAGCCATTTTTTCCCGGGGTAAAGAAAAATCAGGCAACCTGACTTTCTGCGGCGGATTCACAAAGGTACCGGCTTCCCGAGCCACACCAACCACACTCAGACAGTCCGGACGGTTGGGTGTCAAATCGATTTCAAAAACCGTGTCTGATAAGGCCATGGCAGAATCAAGCGGTGTTCCGGGCGGCACATCACAGTCCAGATCCATAATTCCGGAGGCATCTGAATCCAATCGCAACTCAGCTGCCGAACAGAGCATACCCTGGGATACCTCACCCCGAAGCTTGCCCTTTTTGATTTTAAAGTCACCGGGCAGCACGGCACCGGGAAGGGCGCAGGGAACCTTCATTTCCTCCCTGACATTGGGAGCACCGCAGACAATCTGGATCCATTCATCCCCACCGGCATCCACCTGGCAGACAGACAGTTTATCGGCATTGGGATGCTTTTTTACTTGCTTAACCGTTGCAACAACGACATTGTCCAGGTAATCATACCGCGGCTCAACCGATTCGACCTCAAGCCCGGCCATGGTCAGCTCCTCTGAAATAACAGAGGGGCTTAAATCAACGTCAATATACTCTTTTAACCAGCTTAAACTGACTTTCATATCAAAACTGCCCCAGAAAACGTACATCGTTTTCGAAAAATTTTCGCAAATCATCAATGCCGTATTTAAGCATTGCCAACCGCTCTATTCCCATGCCGAATGCAAAGCCGGTAAATTTGTCCGTATCATAATCGACATTTTCGAAAACAGCCGGATGGACCATACCCGACCCCAGGATCTCAAGCCAGCCGGTTTTTGAGCAAATCCGACACCCCTTACCCCGGCACATGACACAGCGGATATCGACTTCAGCACTGGGCTCGGTAAACGGAAAAAAACTGGGGCGGAATCGCAGGGAGGTCTCTTTATCAAAAAACTGATGGATAAATGTGGTTAAAATCCCCTTTAAATCTCCAAAGGATATGTTTTCATCCACCATCAATCCTTCCACCTGGTTAAACATCGGTGTATGGGTGACATCGGAATCACACCGAAAGACTTTTCCCGGTGAAATAATCCGGATCGGCGGTTCTGTTTTTTCCATAACCCGGGGTTGAGACGGGGAGGTATGGGTTCTTAGAACAATATTTTCCGACACAAAAAAGGTATCTTGCATATCCCTTGCCGGATGGTGCTTGGGAAAATTTAACGCCTCGAAATTATAATAATCGGTTTCCACTTCCGGGCCTTCGGCAATATCAAAACCAAGCCTTAAAAAGATATCACAGATTTCGTCTGTCACCTGGGTAACCGGATGGTTATTCCCCCTTTTGACGGATCGCCCCGGAAGCGTCACATCAATACCGGAAGAATCTGCATCGTTAAGTCTATCCACTTTAGAAAAGGCCGATTTAAACGCAGCTTCCAGTTTCCCTTTTAAAATATTGGCATTTTTACCGGCATTGGGGCGATCTTCCTCCGGCAACGCCGAGATGTTACGCAAAAAAGCGGTTAATACCCCTTTTCTTCCCAGGTATCTGGTCGAAAGCTGCTCAAGCGTTTCCGTATCTGTGGCCTGATCAATACTCTGAATGGCTTTTTTTTCAATATCAATCAAATCGTCTATATTGTTATGCAAAATAACCCCACAAGTTGTTCGTTCTGTCCGTCACGGTCATAAGCGATCTTAAATAAAGATATAAAGCGGTTAGAACACGCTGCACGGTAAAAGATTCTTACATGGCCAAGTCAGGCAGAGGCCCCGGCGGTGGCGGCCAGTTGAGAGAATCCTGCCGGATCGGAAATGGCCAAATCAGCCAGAACCTTACGATCCAGTTCACAGCCGGCTTTGCTTAACCCGCTAATAAATTTGCTGTAAGACAGGTCATTCATTCGTGCAGCGGCATTAATCCGGACGATCCATAATTTTCTGAAATCTCTTTTTCTAGCCCGGCGATCTCTGTAGGCGTACATCAATGCCTTATCAACCGAATCGGCTGCCGTGCGGTAGAGCTTACTTCTCCCTCCTCTGAAACCTTTTGCAAGCTTTAGTACTTTATTCCTGCGTCTTCTTGCTTTAAACCCTCTTTTGACTCTCATCTTGTCAAACTCCTTGAATGATATACTCTCTTTAAATCCAACGGTTGCAACAGATAGGAACTATCCGTTCGGCAGCAATCGCCTGACGGCTTTTATATTGTCCTGATCAACCATCTGATCTTTTCTGAAAGATCTTTTCCTCTTTGTTGTTTTTTTCGTCAGAATATGGCTGGCATGGGACTTACGGAACTTGTATTTCCCGGACCCGGTTTTCTTAAACCGTTTGGCCGCTGCTCTGCATGTTTTAATTCTCGGCATGTGATTGTCTCCTGTTTACATTTTCTAAAAAAAAAGAGATGGTGGTATATTTTGACAAACGCACAATATACCACCATACATGTGTTATGTATTAATGTCTCAACCGGCTTTGTTATATGTTGCACTAAATCATTTCGGACCCAGCAGCATGGTGATAACGCGACCCTCAAATTTGGGAAGCTGCTCGACCTGGGCAAATCCTTCGGTCAGGGCGATTATTTTTTCCAGGATGATGTTGGCCTGCTCCTTGAGCATGAATTCCCGACCCCTAAACACCAGGGTAACCTTTACTTTGTCATTCTTTCCGATAAATTTTTCAATGTGCCGGACCTTTGTTTCAAGGTCATGATCATTTGTTTTTGGCCGGACTTTTATCTCTTTGATCTGGGTACTCTTTTGCTTGCGCTTGGCCTCCTGTTTCTTTTTTGTCTGCTCATACTTAAACTTACCATAGTCCATTATTTTACAGACAGGCGGCTTTGCATCCGGCGACACTTCAACCAGATCCAGATCTTCGTCCCCTGCAATTCTCAAGGCTTCTTGTATCGGCAGAATCCCGATCTGATCACCATCGGCACCGATCACACGGACCTGGCCGGCCCGGATTCCCTTATTCACACTTGTCTGATCCTGTCTTCCTCGCTTAGATATTCTGCACCTCCTGCAATAGCCCGGTTATTTGTTTTTTTGATAGAACAAGCATAACCCTGCAATTATAGCTACTTCCCTGGAAAAAAGCAAGCATTAATTACACACCTTCTCCGGTCTGCTTCTGCTCACGGGTATATTTTTCAAGATAGCTGTCCTTCCAGTATAAATTATTTTCTTTATTAAAAAATTTATAAAAAAGATCAAGGCTTTTTTGGCGCAAAATCCCTGAAACAACTTCTATTTCGCTTTTTTTATACAACATGGGCAAGCGGCTCAAATCACATCCGGTGCCGCCTCCCATGGGATCTTCATAGGCATAGACGACCCTTTTAATGCCGGACAGAATAATGGCACCAAAACACATCAAACAGGGCTCCATCGTACTGTACAGCGCAGCCTCAGAAGGCTTAAAGCTTGAATCCATGCTCTCCAGCGCCCGAAGCGCCCGGATTTCCGCATGACTGATTTCACTGAAAAAAGGCAGATCTTCTGTGGTGCCCTTTCTTTTACCGGTGGCGATTACCTGATTATCCTGCACAATGACACATCCCACCGGAAACTCGCCGTTGTCATATGCATGCCTGGCCTGTTCCAATGCCAGACCCATAAAGTATTGATCATCCAAAGTTATTTTCCCCGTACCGGAACGATCCTTTTTCAGCGGCCTGCCAAATAAATCAGAATCCTTTCCTATCCGGAATCTATTGAACTTGCTTTTTCTGCTTAAAACTGTATGTTATAAGCTTTGATAAATATGCAATTTTGACAAAATTTTCAATACTTATTGTGACTGTTGGAAAGAAAATACATAACCGGGAAGATCCGGTTGATAAAAACTTATGTATACGGGAACGGTTCCAGATCCGGGAACATCACTTCCTCTCCGAATACGGTACAAAAAGCAGCCAGGCCGGAAAGCGGCAGACCCAAGAATCCCAGTGCAATATCCGAACCTGTTTCCAGCTGGACAGGGACCGCATCGTTTATTCCAACGCATTTCGTCGGCTCAAACACAAAACCCAGGTCTTTTTATCCCCCCTGGGCGATCATTACCGGACACGGCTGACCCACACCCTTGAAGTGGCACAGATATCCAGGAATATTGCCCGGACCATGCGGCTGAACGAAGATCTGGCAGAGGCCATTGCCCTGGGACACGACATGGGGCATACCCCGTTCGGCCATGGCGGGGAAACCGCTTTAGTTGAAGTCCATTCCCGTCATTTTTCCCATTCCGATCAAAGCTTAAGGGTCGTGGACTCCCTTG
>JANQML010000227.1 GCA_028280105.1 Desulfobacula sp.
AATCCCGTCCAGGGCACGGGTCCGGCTGACATATCCGCCCCCGAGATCTCCCCTGGGCTGGCAGATCTCGATCAGGTCCCGGACGGAAATCAGATTTCCACCAGGATATCCGCTTTAGAATTGTAGTGCCGGTAGAGGGTACTTCTGCCCACATCCGCCTTTTCTGCGATCTCCTGGACGCTGATCCGGGGGTAATTTTTCTCGTGAATCAACTCCATCAGTGCGTTTTTAACGGCCACTCTCGTACGCCGGACAATACGGTTTTGATGAGGCATTTTTTGCTCACCTCTTGTCACTCTGGTACAATATCTACTAAACGTCCAAGACGAGACACATACGCACTTGTGTCCCTTTTCAATAGTATTTTTGGTTGCTACTCTGCGCATAACAACCAGCCGGTATGCGTCCTGTAGTAAGCGCATTACCGGCCATAAACCAACCGGGTGTGGGGCAAAGCCATCCCATTTCCGGTGAAAAAACGAAAAAGAAAGGATAAGAGAACATGATGCGTAGACAAATACTTTTTCAAGTGGGTTTGGTCTTGTGTTTAGCCTTAACCGTTAACGCCGCTGACAAAAAAAAAGCGCCCATCAACCCCATGTTTGAAAAATCAAACAAGATGTGGATGCAGGTGATGGAAAAAGCACCTTCGATAACGGTTGATCAGCTAAAGAAGGCCAAGGAATCTGGAGACGCTCAATTTGTGATCCTGGATGTCAGGACCGGCGATGAGTTCAAAGCCGGATACATAGATGGTGCCATACATGCGGATAGAAACGCTGTCGAGTTTTATGCCGCCAAGGCGGTCCCGGAACCTGATACCACGATATACGTTTATTGCATGATCGGTGCCCGTGCTGCCAGTGCCACTCTGGCTCTCCTTGATTTAGGCTATCAAAAGGTTTTCAATATCAGCGGAGGTATTCATGCATGGGCCAATGCCGGGTATCCGGTCCACAATGAATTGGGAGAATTCACCTTCACAAAAACAGCAGAGGTCAACTGGCAATAAACCATAGAAACCTAAAATGGGATCTTAACTATGTAAGCCTTTTCCCAACGAAGAATACGGATAAAAAGACAAGTAAGATGGATAGGTTATTTTTACTCGATGCCTAAGCTTTTAAGATCCCATAAAAATCTAAAATTAAATCAATCCCTTTTCCTGCCAGAAATCATCCAGGCGGGACGTTAAATCCGGTGTGTCGTCCACCACGCAGAAATCTTCCCACTCAAGCGGGAACAGGTTCCGGTAATCCGGCCGGTTGAACCGCTCATCCACCAGAACCACTACACCGGTATCGGTATCGGTTCGGATCACCCGGCCGGCAGCCTGCATGACCCGGTTAAATCCGGGCATCTGGTATGAGTTGAAAAACCCGTTTTGATCCTCATGATCATAATATCTCTTTATCAGATCCCGTTCCGGACAAACCTGGGGCACTCCCGGGCCGATGATGACGGCACCGATCAGCCGGTTTCCGGTCAGATCAATCCCTTCTCCGAATATACCGCCCATGACGACAAATCCTGCAATTTGCGAGTCCGGGGTAAATTCATCAAGAAAGGCCTGGCGGTCCGGTTCCGTCATATTCGGATACTGGGCCTGGATCGTGCTGTAAAGATCGCTCTCCTTGACCAGATCGGCGACGGTGTTTAAAAAGGCATATGAGGGAAAGCAGATCAGATAATTCCCTTTCCTGGCAGAGAGAACCCCGCAGATCAGCTCGGCAATCCGGCGGTAATAGAGATGCCGGGTTCGATACCGGGTCTCTATTCCCGGGTGGAGAAAAAGCCTGAAATTCTCTTTGGGAAACGGAGACGGCAGAACTATGGAGTATGGCTGAATCGAATCATTGAACAACATCTCCCGGTGAAAATCGATGGGAAACAGCGTGGCGGAAAAAAGGATGGCGGAACGGCCCCGGCAGATCAAATCCGAAAAGATCGGGGAGGGATCCAGGCAGAAGAGCCGGACAGCACAATCATTTTCACCCACCGGTTCTCCGTAAAATGTGTAATTGGAATCAAAATATCCGGAAATGATCAAAAAGGCATTGACCTGAAAATAAAAATCAAGCAGGCCCGACCGGATGTCTGTTTCTTCCCGGTGGCTGTCCAGCCACAGATCGGCTTTTCCGGCAAAGGTTCTCAGTTCGGAGAACAGGTCTTCGGGAATCTGTTCCGATTGGAAATAACCCATCCGGTTCCCATGACACTCCTGTCTGATTTTTGCCATCTGCTTATTGACGGCGACCAGAGATTTTGACAGGCCGGGTATCGCCTCCCGGATCAGTTGCTGGGTCTTCAGCACCTCTGATTTCAAAAGTGAGGCCGAATACATGGATCGTAACCGGTCATGAAGATTGTGCGCCTCGTCAATTAAAAAGGAAATCTTCTGCCCGCCCGAATCAAAATACCGTTTCAGATAGACCCTTGGATCAAAACAATAATTTAAATCGCAGATGATGAGATCGCAAAAGAGAGAGATATCCAGGGATAATTCAAAGGGACAGAGCGCATACTTTTTGGCCAGAAGCTCCACCCGGTCCCGGTCAAAGGTATGGTACAGGCGAATGTCGCCCATGGCGTCGGACAGTTTTGCATAGTAGCCCAGGGCATAGGGGCAGGCCTCCATATCGCAGGACTCATCAGACATAAAACAGATCTTCTGCTTGGCCGTCAGCACAACGGTCTTTAATTTCAACCCCGCGGTTTTTAAATCTTCCACCGCTTTTAAGGCAACGGTCCTGCCGACGGTTTTAGCGGTCAGATAAAAGAGTTTGTCCACCTGACCCAGCCCCAGGGATTTGATGGCCGGAAAGAGGGTGGCAATGGTTTTGCCCGTTCCGGTGGGGGCCCTGGCAAAGAGTATCTTTTCATGTTTAATGACTTTATAGACAGATTCCGCCAGCAGACGCTGGCTCTTTCTAAAATCTTTATACGGAAATGCCGTCTCCCGGATGGATTCGTTTCGCACCCGCTCCCAGTCCATCCGATCCGACAGCATCTGAAGATAGACAGCGGTCAGACCGTCAAAAAAAACCTTTAACTCCTCTGCCGTATAAGATGCCCTGTTTTCCGCCGCATCACGGGTTCCGACCCTGATATAGGTCAGCTGCAGGCAAACCGCATCCAGGCCTCTTTCTTCGGCAATCATATGCCCGTAACATTTGACCTGAGCCATGTGCAGGGGCGAAGGATCGGCTGCCAGCTGTCCGGCCGGGCATCGGCAGGTTTTGATCTCCTCAATCCGGATGGGGTCTTCGGATTCAAAGATGCCGTCCACCCGGCCGAAGATTTCAAGTTCACATCTGCCGCTGTTCACACGGGCAGAGACCGGCACCTCTTTTTCATAGGATGGCGGACGCTGGCCCTGAATCCGGGTATGTTCGCGAATCCCGTCCAGGGCACGGGTCCGGCTGACATATCCGCCCCCGAGATCTCCCCTGGGCAGGCAGATCTCAATCAGGTCCCGGACGGAAATTTTATGGATGTTTTTTGTTTCCAAGATACTCAAAAAAAGAGAATGGTCAGCCGCATTTGGAGTACCCGCAATAATGACAGGTCATACAGCCCTCTTCAAAGGCGATGGTCTGACCGCAATCCGGGCAGGCCTGTGATTCAAAGCCTTTCCGTCGTTTAATTTTACCATTGGGCATATACCGTTTGATCAATACTTTGGATATGGCATCCGGAATCGAATGGACAAGCCCCCCTTCCTGAAACACGGCATTCTCTCCGCGAATCCCCTTAATCTGATCGATGATATCTTCCAGTTCAATGCCGGATCTTAAGGCCAGTGAGATCAACCGCCCGATGGCTTCGGTTTTGGCCTGGGTGGATTTGCCGGATTTCCCGATTGTGGCAAACAATTCAAAGGGGCGGCCGTTATACTCGGACACGGTCACATACAAATTCCCCAAACCGGTTTTGACCCGTTCGGTGAAGCCTTCAAGGATATTCGGCCGTTCTCTTCCGGCAACCAGAAAATCATTTTCAGACGTTTTACCGCTCTGCCCGCTGAGAGACAAGACCTGGTTCTCCTTGCTTCCGTCCCGGTAGACCGTCACCCCCTTGCACTTAAGCCTGTATGCCTGGTCGTAAATAGACCTTACGTCCTCAGGTTCGGCATCATGGGGCAGATTGACCGTTTTTGAAACAGCATTATCCGTATGCCGCTGAAACGCCGCCTGCATTTTAATATGGACGTCCGGATCGACATCATGGGCGGTTATAAAGACCTTTCTTAATTCAACCGGAATTTTCGGATTCCCTGCCACACTCCCCTTGCGGGCAATTTCCGCCATCAGCGCCTCGGTATAGAACCCCTTTTGCCTGGCTGTATTTTCAAACACGGGATTGACTTCCAAAAGCTTGTCATTGTCCATGACATTCCGTACAAAACTCAGGGCAAAAACCGGCTCAATGCCACTGGAACAACCGGCAATGATACTGAGGGTACCGGTGGGGGCTATGGTGGTGGTGGTGGCGTTCCGCATCAACCGGTTCTGATCTTTAAACAGACTCTGTTCATAATTGGGAAACAGCCCCCTTTCCCCGGCCAGTTGTGCAGATGCGGCATGGGATTCGGTCTGGATAAAAGACATGATCTCTTCGGCCGTATCAATGGCCTCGGGTGAATCATAGGGAATATTCAAGGAAAAGAGCAGATCGGCAAATCCCATGATTCCAAGACCGATTTTTCGATTCCCCTTTACCATCCGGTCAATCTCTTTTAGCGGATACCTGGACATATCAATGGTGTTGTCCAGAAACCGGACGGCCAGATGAACGGTCTCCTTAAGGCCGGGATAATCAACGGCAGGTTCCATACCGTCATCCCGGACAAACCTGGCAAGGTTAATTGATCCCAGGGTACAGGCTTCCATGGGCAGAAGCGGTTGTTCCCCGCAGGGATTGGTGGATTCGATTTCACCGACTTGAGGGGTTGTATTACAACGGTTGATCTCATCGAGAAAGACAATTCCCGGATCTCCGGTTGCCCAGGCCTGGCGGACCAGTTCGTCGTACACGGCTCCGGCGTTCAATCTCCCTGCCGGTGCGCGGGTTCGCGGATCGATCAGATCATATTCTTCGTCTTTTGAAACCGCCGCCATAAATGTGTCGGTGACACCCACGGATATATTGAAATTGTTCAACTCGTTTTTATCCTTTTTGCAGCTGATAAAAGAGAGAATATCCGGGTGATCCACACGAAGAATGGCCATATTGGCGCCTCTTCTTGTTCCGCCCTGTTTGACCTGTTCCGTGGCTGAATTGAAAATTTTCATAAACGAGACAGGTCCTGAAGCCACCCCGCCCGTGCTTCCCACCCGGCTCTTTTCCGGCCGGAGCTTTGAAAATGAAAACCCGGTTCCACCGCCGGATTTATGAATGGTGGCCGCATTTTTAAGGGCGTCGAAAATACCGTCAATGCTGTCCTCCACCGGCAGAACAAAACAGGCGGCCAGTTGCCCGATGGACGTTGCCGCATTCATCAAAGTCGGGGAGTTGGGCAGAAACCGGAACTCGGTCATCATCTTATAAAACCGGGTTTCGACATCTCTGAGATCCGTCTTTTTATTGTATCTTGTTTCCGCAGCGGCAATGTGGTTGGCCACCCGTCTGAACATCTCTTCCGGTGATTCGATCACCGTCCCGGACTCGTCTTTTTTCAGGTACCGCTTTTCAAGGACCAGTTTGGAATTTTCCGTGATAAAAGAGATGGAATCATCTGATTTCCGGGGTACCGGCATGATTTTAACTCCTGGCAGGGTTTGATTTTTTAAATGTAAAAACGTCTTGACGCACACCCTATATTGTGTCAGGGTAAAAATCAAGCGCTATATGTAGGTTAACCGGTTTAAGCCTGCCTCTCTTTTCGGTTTTGATCGCTCATCCGGCATAACCGGTTCGTAACATCAAATGAACAAACAGATATGAACATGCTTTTTTTCATATGTCGATCTCACCAACCTGTTAATTAGAGTAAGGAGAAATTCATGCCTGCCAGAGATGTCATGAAGACCCGGTTCCATTTTCTTCATCCGAAACTGTCCGTGGTTAAAGCGATCCGGATTTTTAAAACCGCCGGGGAAAAAGAGGAAAAGCGGCTCTTCGGGATGATGGTTATAGATGATGACGAACATCTTGTGGGCATGCTTTCCATGTTTGACATCCTGTTGTATGTTCAACCCAAACACATCGGAATCCTGGGTGAAATGACAGATCTATCCCCGGACCCCCTGTTTAAAAATCTGCTCAGCCGCGTAAAAGATCTGCGTGTGGAAGATCTGATGTCCACGGACCTGGTCAGTGTAACGCCGGACACCCACATCATGATCGTCATGGACACCATGATCAAAAAGCATGTGCGCAGACTTCCCGTTGTTGAAAATGACCGGGTGGTGGGCATTTTATATCGATCCGACCTGTTTGACTTTCTGATGGAGAAATTGATGGAGGACGAGTAGATAAAATGCCGGTTTTCAAACAGCGCAGCGTCTTAAGCGGGATAACGGTTAAAGAGGCCATGCAGCGCCAGGTTGTCCAATTGGATTCAGCCGTATCCATTCGCCAGTACGTCCGCCACATCATCAAATATAAAGCAAATGCGGCACTGGCAACCCAATCCGGCCAGGACCCCGCAGGTGTGGTGTCGAAAACAGATATCATGGGGGCCTATTATGCCGGGCTTCCCGTTGAAACCGGGATCGGCGATATCATGGTGGGACCGCCCGATACCTGCCTTTCCAAAGATACGGTGGAAGATGCCATAGACCGGATGCAGACCCGGAAGATTCATCAGTTATATGTCCGCCCGGAACCGGACGGGCCCATTGTGGGCCAGATTGAGTATTCCGATATTGTGGGGTTGTTATACCGCTACTGCCGGACCTGCACCCAAGGTCAAAGACAGCCGGACGGCAAAGCGGATGCAGATATGACAAGGTTGTCCGTGAAAGATGTCATGTCATTTGATGTGGCTGCCTGCAACCCGGCAGAGCCCATTTCCCAGGTGATGGACGTCTTGTCCGAGCATCAGCTGGGTGCGGTCCTTATCGCATCCGATGATGAAGCCGTGGGAATCATATCCAAAACCGATCTTGCCGTATCCTATGTCAAAGAGATCGGCATTGACACACCGGCCCGTGAAATCATGAAACAGCCCGTGGTCTCGTGTCACTCAGACACCCTGCTTTCAGAGGCGATCCAGCAGATGTTCCTGTTTGATATTCAGCGGATATTTGTGAAGACAGATCCCGGCCAGGGGATAAAAGGGATTCTCTCCCTTTCAGATGCCACCCGGTTCCGATCCGGTACCTGTCGCGTGTGTGGCGCCGGCAGACTGCTGGACAATCCCGGAATCTGAATCTGTTCCATCGTTGTTTTTCACGCCCTCTATCTTAATATACTATAATCGTTTTTTGGAACACCTCGGCACGGTGACTAATCCTTCATCTGCTATGAGTCTGTCGTCCAGTCAAACTCCATTTGTTTTGCGGTGAGTTGAGCTAGTTTATTGTCGGTCATACGTGAAACCAAATACAAGCTCATATCAATACCGGCCGATATTCCGGCAGCCGTTATTATTTGGCCTTCATCTACCCATCGGACATTTTTTTTGATTTTGATATCAGGAAACATTGAAATCAGGTCATCCATATCCTCCCAGTGAGTCGTAGCTCTTTTAGATTTTAATAGACCTGCCTTAGCCAGGAGGAATGCACCTGTGCACACAGACGCCGTAATCTCAGCAACATTTGAAGAGTTCAAAATCCATGATGTTATATGATCTTTCTCCAATTCATCCGTCACTATTCCACCCGGTATAATCAACATGTTGATTTCCGGATGATCCGAGATACTATGGTCAGGAATTACTCGAAGGCCTCCCCGTGCAATTACAGGATTTTGATCTTCAGCAACGGTAAACACGTTGAAAAGATTTTTTGAATTTTCTGAAATCCGTGAATTTACCCTTGATGCCGTGGAAAAAACCTCGAACGGCCCTGCAAAATCAAGTACTTCTATTTCATTGTAAAGAAATATTCCAACATTAATATTCATGCCTGCTACCTTTCAAATTATAGTGCTTTTGACCCAGATCATAATTGGGGTCAGAGTAAAATCGATAATTGGGGTCAGAGTAAAATCGATAATTGGGGTCAGAGTAAAATTATTTTTCGGATTTCCGCCATCCGATCGGTCGACCGCGTTTTTTTGCTCTCACCCGTCGACCGGTCAAAGCCTCAATTTCTTCTTTGAATTGATTGTTGCCCACAACCATACCTTTATTGGTAGCCGCTCTGATTTGCTCTAATATTCGTTTATCTGTGACGGAACGGAACAATTCACAGTAATTGTGTTGACGCTCTTTCTGACTATAACCCAACATCAAATAATGATTATGGGGTATACATAATTCTGACGCTTTACCCAAAGCATTGATCCGAAAACTTGACCATTTATACTCTGCAGGGTCATCAACCATCCCTGCTCTTACAGGATTAAGCTCAATATATCTGTAGACTTCTAACAGATAATTGTCCTCCTGAACCAGACAGGACCTATATACCGACCTTCAAAAAGGGTTCCGCTTCGTTTGTAAGCAAAATTGAAATATCTGACATAACGGCGCCCAAGTGCCTGCATCATATTGGACACGCCACCTTCCTGACGGGGTGTACACAATA
>JANQML010000237.1 GCA_028280105.1 Desulfobacula sp.
GACTTTGGGTAATACCGATGTCGGATACATGCGTTCCATCACATTGGTGGATGGTTTATAAACGATGATTTTGGCTGGATTTGTCGCCCCTGTTTACAATGAATAAAACAGTCTTGAATGGGATGATAACAAAAACTCAAAAAACCAAGTCAAGCATGGTGTTTCGTTTGAAGAAGCTCAGACAGTATTTTTCGATGAAAACGCAATCGAATTTGATGACCCAGATTATTCCGTAGAAGAAAAAAGATTTTTACTTTTGGGATATAGCCATAGGCTGAGAGTTTTAGTTGTTTGCCATTGCTACCGAAGTAACGAATCCACAATCCGTATAATTTCAGCCAGAAAAGCAACTAAAAAAGAGCAAAAAGCCTATGCAAGGAGGCCATGATGAGAAAAGAGTATGACTTCGGAAAAATGAAAGGTCGTAAAAATCCTTACGCCAAAAACCTAAAAAAGCAGGTCACCATCAGAATGGGTGTGGATATCATAGACTATTTTAAAAACTTAGCTGAAGAAACAGGTATTCCCTACCAAAATCTGATCAACCTTTATCTTCGGGATTGCGTTCAATCCAATCGAAAACTATCTCTAAACTGGACCCGGCAAGGCACAGAACAATCGCTGCAGCGGACAGTTTAGGGCGGTCATCGGCAACATCGCCCTAATGTTAAGGGGTCAAGTCTACTATTGACCCATGATCGAATTTATCCTATGTGTTTAAGTAACAAATGTGGATAATTTGAAGACTGAACAGGAGATTTATGTCCCGTCCGCTCAGAATAGAATATCCCGGAGCCTGGTATCATGTCATGAACCGCGGAAGACGATCCGAATCCATCTTCTCAGACAAAAAAGATTTCCTGATGTTCATTGATCTTATGATCGAAAGCAGTGAAATGTGGAATGTCAATATTGCCGCATATTGCTTGATGACAAATCACTATCACATCCTGCTGCAAACACATAGGGGAAACATCTCAAGATTCATGCGACATATCAACAGTGTCTACACACAGAGATACAACAGGTGCCACAAACTGGACGGACAGCTTTTCCGGGGGCGATACAAATCGATCCTTGTCAGTGACGACAGTTATCTTCTTCAGCTCGTTCGGTACATCCATAAAAATCCGGTAAAAGCCGATGTGGTTAAAGATATGGCAAAATATGAATGGAGCAGCCATAGGGGATACCTATCCTATGCCCAAAAATGGGAATGGCTGCATAAAGAGTACATTTTTTCCATGCTGACTACGAAAAAACAGGAGAGGCTCAAACTCTACACTGACTTCATGAGGCAGGATGATTCCAAGGAAATTAGAAAGTTATTTTCACGTAAAAACCTTCCCTCCGTTTTCGGACCTGAAAGTTTCATTACCCGGATAAAAGAACAATATTATGTTAAAAAGAAAAATTACGAGGTTCCGGATGCAAAAACGCTTGGGCCTGATCATCAGAAGATTATTTCATCCGTATGCGACCTGTACGGAGTATCTTTCAATGATTTGCTTTTAACAAGACGCGGTGTTTTTAACGAACCGCGCAATGTTGCTGTTTACCTGCTGCGCCACTTGAGGGGAGAATCTTTGTCCGACATAGGCAAACTATTCGGCATCAATGCCTACAGCACAGTAAGCAGCATTATTCGCAGGGTTTCAAAGCTAATAGCAACTGACAAAGGGATCAGAAACAGAATAACACGGATACAAAACAGTATTAAGGGCCAAGCATAGACTTGACCCCTTTTCTATATTAAGATCATATTTACAACATTGGCCAAGACAGGAACGGTCAAACTCCAAAACATCGATATGGAATACCTCCCCACCAGCATTTACTGTTACACTGTCGGATATAATATTATCAACTGTTTTAAACCTTACATGATGAATTAATTCTGTTTTAATCGTATGGAAAACAGATATTATGCCGGTTCAATTAACAATAAGACGGAAAAAAGCACGTTTGGACAATTGAAAAGCATGAAATGAAAAGATTTCCGTGACGCTAAACGTCTATTTTAGTTTTTATTAACCAGTTTTTTAACATGACAGGTGCTGACCCGGAAACAGGGAATGTCAAACTTGCATGTAATGGAGGAAAGAATAATGAATGCCAAAATAGTCAAAGATAGCCTTCAAAAGCTGTCAGAAGTCTTATCATTTAAGTATCCCGCAACAGGCTGGTATTTTTCTGCGGATAACATAGAAAATTCGTTCATCTATAAAAAGAATCGATGGGTCTGTATGTTTATGTATTGGGCAATCGTCCTGAAGAAGGGAAAGAGAATCCGGTTTTCAGCAGACTGTGGGAAAGCCTGCCCCGGAATACAGGAATTTGGCGGTTTCACACCGCCCGTAGACGATAAAGGAAAATTTATCGCCGAAACCGAACGATTTAAAAAATCGCGTGCACTTGCCCAGGCGTATTACCGAGATTACGTGGCAGAGATTCATACTCCGCCGGAAAAATTCGTCTACTTTGAAAAAATTGAAGAGATCGATGAAAACAGGGAGATCGAAGTCGTCAATCTGTTTCCGGATATTACGGGTCTGGCAAATTTGACCGGCCTGTCAAGTTATGACCGGGAAGAAAGCGGTACGCTGATACCTGTCGCTTCCGGGTGTCAATCGGCTTTCTCCACCCCCTATGACCAGAAGTTCAAAGATCGGCCAAAGTGTGTTGTCGGGTTGATGGATGTTCTGGTCCGGAATTTTGTCCCAGATGATATGATCATGTTTTCAGCCCCGGCCAATCGGTTTGTTGAGATGGCGAATAATATTGAAGGCAGTTTTCTTGACAAAAATTTTGAAAACCCGACAAGCTTTTAATCACAGATTATTGGGCCCTTGAAAAGAATGCGGTGAACGGCCCATCAAAGAACAGTGTTTACACCGGGCAGCCCTGAAATAAAATCGCGCACCAGCGGGGATGGTGTGGAGCGGCACCAAACCGTATCTATCTCCACCAGGGGCAGCGGGTCCTTGACACGGCAGAACGCCAGGTCCGGACCTGCGGCACGGGCACTGGAGGTCGGTACCAAAGCCAGGCCCAGGCCGGCCGCTACCAGTGCCAGGGTAGTCCGTTTGCTCAGCACTTCCTGGCTGATCTGCGGTACGGCCCCGGCCCGGGCAAAGGCACCCATAATCTGATCGTGCAATTTGGGGCCTTGAGCCCGTGCAAAGAAGATAAAGGGCTGGCTGGCCATTTCTTTGAGGCAGAGGCTGTCATTGCCGGCCAATGCATGGCTTTTGGGCAGGGCTGCCACATAGGTTTCGCGCATGAATGGAATGGAAGCCAACCCTGCCATATCCTGGCCGTGTCTGCGGACGACGGCCAGGTCCAATTGGCCGGATCGGAGTCCGGCAAGCTGGCTCAGGCTGGAGGCCTCTTCCAGCTCCAGTCTGACATGGGGCTTGCTGCGCTTGTATGCCGCCAGGATACCGGGCAGGGGACCGTCCATGGCCGGGGTCACAAAGCCCAGGCGCAGGGTCCCTTCAAGCCCTGCCGCCACCCGCCTTACTTCTGTTGCCGCAGCATCGGCCATGGTCAGCAGATCACGGGTCCGGTCAAGAAGCAGCCGGCCTGCCGGTGTCAGCTCCACCTTCCGGCTCGTGCGGATAAAAAGCTGCGCACCGAGTTCCACTTCAAGTTTTTTGATTTGCTGACTCAAGGGTGGCTGTGACATATGAAGGCGCGATGCAGCCCGTCCAAAGTGCAGTTCCTCTGCAACGGCCACAAAGTATTTTAAAACACGCAGTTCCATGATTGATACCTATATCATATCAATGGGAAGCAATAAATATATTGGACATATTTATTTCCCAACTTTATCCTTTGGTTAACGTTGATTTACTTAACAGATTAGGGGGTCCCATGAAATCGATATGTTTAAACAGATTCCAATGGTTACGCGGACTGGCAGTCCTGTTGCTGATGGCGGTACCCGGTGCCGGAGCCATGGCCCAAAGCTCCCCGGCCCAATTGGACGAACACCGGTACGAACGGGGTCTAAAGGCCCTGCAGGCCTTGGACAAAGAGGCGGCCCAGGGGGTTTTAACCAGTCTTAAGGAGATCGCCCCGGAGATGGGGCGCTTCATCATTGAGTTTGCCTACGGCGATATCCACAGCCGGCCGGGCCTGGATGTTAAATCCAGGCAGGTGGCCACGGTGGCGGCTCTCACCGCCCTGGGCAACGCAGCACCCCAACTCAGATTTCATCTGGGTGCTGCGCTGAACGCCGGTGTCACACCCCGGGAATTGATCGAGGTGATTTATGTGACAACGGTGTTTGCCGGATTTCCGGCCGGACTGAACAGCGTGTTTGAAGCCAAGGCCGTGTTTGCGGAGCATGGCAAGGCTGTGGCACCGGCAGCGCCACTGAGCGGCGACCGGCGGAGCCGGGGCCTGGCCGCCCTGGAGACTACCAGCAAGGGAGCGGGCCAGGCCGTGCTGGACGGTTTGAAAGATATCGCACCTGAGATGGGCGCGTTCATCATCGATTTTTCCTACGGCGATATCATCGCCCGTAAGACCCTGCCGCCCAAATGGAAGGAAATCGCCATGATTTGTGCTGCCGTGGCCAAGGGAACCATGAAGCCCCAGCTCAAGGTCCATATCAGGGCCGGACTCAACGTGGAACTCAGCAGGGGCGAGATCATTGAACTGATGTACCAGATGGCGGTGTATGCCGGATTTCCCGCCGGCATAAACGGTATCTTTGCCGCTCAGGAGGTGTTTGCGGAACAAACCTGACAAACCGGGTGGGAATTGGTATTGCCTGCAGCCGTTGGGGCAGGCAATACCGCATCGATAAAACGATATAAGCTATTCTGCAGCGAACTTGGCCCTGATCAATCTCACATAGGCCAGGACAATGGGCAGGCAGACAATATACATCATAATGCCATAGACACCGGATGGCAGGCTGAGCACAGAAAGTCCCTCTCCTTCGGATAGAATAAGATTTCCCACTGTAATCCCTACGGTTGCATTCTGGATGCCGGTTGAAACAGCTACGGCAACGGCCTGGGATTCAGACAGTTTGAACAGGTGGGCACTGCCGTAGCCAATCAGCAGCATGACAATGATGAGTGCTGCAATTCCCGGTCCCAGGATGGCGACATTGGTAACAAAGGTATCCCATTCACTGGCAAGGGCGCCTATAACAATTAGAACGAACAGGATGGCGGAAATCTTACTCGCCTTTGGTTCAAAGGACCTGGTAAATCCAGGTGCCTTATGGTGGACAGCCAGGCCGATGATAACAGGGATCGCGGCAATCAGGAACATGGTTACGCCCAGTGAGAGAATGTTGATGGATGGTGCTTCAGACCCCATGAAATAATGAATGGAAAACCCGGTAATGAGTGGAAGCGTGATCACTGTTGCAATACTTACAACAGCTGTGTAGGAAATCGAAAGTGCTGTATCCCCTTTGGCCATTTTCGTGATGATATTCGAGGTCACACCACCCGGACAACAGGCCAGGATCATCAGGCCCACAGCCATTTCCTGTTTGAATCCAAAGAGTAAAATAAGCAGGAATGCCACCAGCGGCAAAAGGATCATCTGATTAATGATCCCCAGTGCAAAGACATTCGGGCGGCGAACCACGTTCTTAAAATCGTCCAGTGTCAGTCCCAGCCCGAGACTGAACATAATGAATACAAGTGACAACGGTAGAATGATGTCAATGATCATGAAAAGCTCCCTGTGTTTTGCCGGTTATTGGATTTATGCTGCGTTGGTTATCAGACCAACCGTTTAAAACTGGATCTTGAATGAGAGAACGGGTGCTAAAATGATGTGAAGCTATTGGTGAGTAATCGTTTATAGAACACCTGCCGATACGATTTAAAAGTCAACCTACTCAATCCAATAAAGAGATAGGAAATTACTTATTTTAAAAATTTATAGCAATAGCAGAGTTGTATGTCAACAGACCGGATTTTGGCTGAGCCGGGCCTGACAAACCGGCCGGACACAGAAACGGGGCAGACTTTGAATAGTATATTCGGATATGGTATTGACTAAAAAACAGGACTAAATCTCTATTTGACTTCTGGCAGCTATTTTCAGCAATCCACGTGAACCGGGTTTAACCGGTGATGTTTTGCCGTTCATAGCACCTGTACTGCGATTGAAAATAGCGTTTATTGGCTGTTCGATGTATTAAAAACCTCTGACTATTTTACAAAAAAACCAAACATTATCATTGACTTTAACACAGATTCTTCATTAAATAACCCTGACTTTATGGCAATAAAAAAATGAGGATGCAATGTTTGATAGGGATATTTTAAAAAAATTATCAAGCTGGAAAGAAAAAAGCGACCGGAAGCCATTGATTCTGAGAGGTGCAAGGCAAGTGGGGAAAACAACAGCCATCAACCTTTTTTCAGAACAATTCGATCAATATCTGTATCTAAATCTTGAAATTAAAGCTGAGCGGGATATTTTTGAACAGGGCCATTCCATTGAAGAGCTGCTTCAGGCGATTTTCTTTTATAAAAACCAGCAAAAACCTAAAGGAGCTGTTCTAATATTCATAGATGAAATTCAGAGCTGCCCATCAGCTGTCTCCTACCTCAGATATTTTTATGAAGCATTTCCGGATCTGTACGTTATTGCAGCCGGATCTCTTTTAGAAACACTCATTGATACACATATCAGTTTCCCGGTTGGCAGGGTGGAATACCTTGTGATGAAGCCATTAAGCTTTAAAGAGTTTTTAGGTGCTTTATCAGAAACGGCCAGTCTGGACATTCTCACTAAAACCGTCCCTGTACCTGATTTCGCACATGACAAATTAATGAAATTATTCAATATATACGCAATTATCGGGGGCATGCCTGAAATCGTTCAAAAATATTCCGACCGGAAAGACATCATTGCACTCAACAGCATATTTGACAGTTTAATCGTCTCTTATCTTGATGACGTTGAAAAATATGCTCGAAACAGGACAATGGCAAACGTCATTCGCCATGCCGTTTCAAATGCATTCTATGAAGCAGGCAACAGGATTAAATTCCAAGGGTTTGGCAACTCCAACTACAAATCAAGAGAGATGAGTGAAGCATTAAAAGTTTTGGAAAAAGCAATGCTAA
This sequence comes from Desulfobacula sp., assembly GCA_028280105.1. GTDB lineage: Bacteria > Desulfobacterota > Desulfobacteria > Desulfobacterales > Desulfobacteraceae > Desulfobacula. Next base: position 7,113 of record JANQML010000237.1, read on the forward strand.
TTTACCTTTTATATCCTTCTTCCTCTGTCTCTCCCCCCTTGCAGCCAAATACAAAAAAATCACCGAGACTCCAAGTTCTTGACACCGGGATGCTAAACTATTTTGGTGGATTTCAAAAAGATCTGTTCGGAGCCAAAGGCATTGATTCTGTCTTTCAGGGAAAAATAGCAGAGCATATTGTCGGACAGGAACTTCTCGCAACTGAAACATCTCCTCTATCCAAACTGCAATTTTGGAACCGGGAAAAAAAGCAATCCAATGCCGAAATCGATTTCCTGATTCAATATGAAAACCTGCTCATACCCATTGAAGTAAAATCTGCTGCAACCGGTCGGCTTAGGTCTCTTCATCAGTTCATAGACCGGGCACCTCACGAATATGCCGTACGTATTTATTCCGGAAAACTTGAAATAAATCGAATCAAGACGCTTAACGGTAACAAATGCACCCTGTTAAACATTCCGTTGTATTTAGCCGGATCTATTGCCGCTTATATCAAATGGATAATATCCGATGACAGGTTAATTCAACAGCAAAAATGAACCGGATGGTATCGGTTATTTTCACTTTCACGGTGCTGACTTCGTCCAGCGCCGCGATTGTTTTCAGCGGCAAGTCTTTGGCCGGGTCTGTTTTCACCAACAGAGCATGGAGAGATGTTTCCATTTTTTTTTGCGGAATGATATAATTGCCCTGTTGCAGACAACCGGACATAGCCAACGGAAAAAAGGGTTTCACCATGACACACCTGGTTCGAACCGCAGTCGTAATCACGGGATTCAGCGGACTGGTCGCTGAAATTGTGTTGCTGCGCGAGCTGTTGATCGTTTTTTCCGGCAATGAGCTGTGCATCGGGCTGATCCTTGCCAACTGGCTGATTCTGGAGGCGGCCGGGTGTCTGCTGGCGGCCGGCCGTCGCAGGGACATTTCCGGACCTCCGGTGGGGTGGTTCACCGTTATCACCATTTTGTTTTCCATTTTCCTGGTGACGGCCATCGTGTTTACCCGGATACTCAAAAACCTGCTGGACATGTCCATCGGCGAAAGCATGGGGCTGATGCCCATGTTTTTGAGTGCCTTTCTGATTCTGCTGCCGGTCAGCATGCTTCACGGCGCCCTGTTCACCATCAGCTGCCGGATCTATGGGGCGTGCACTTCAAATGACCCTGCTGCCGCGGGAAAAGTCTATGTGTACGAGACCGTCGGCACCCTTGTGGGCGGCCTGGCCGCCACCTTTGTCCTGCTTCCCCGGCTCGACTCTTTTCAGGCGGCCTGCTGGATCGGGGTTCTCAACATGGCCGCCTGCCTTGGGTTGGCGATCGCTTTTCGGAAACATGGGTTTTTCTGGAAAACATGGAGCACTGCCGCCGGTCTGGTTCTGGTTCTGTTTCTCGGCCTGATCGGTTCCGGCCGAATAGAGCTGCTCCACCGCGAGACGGTCCGGGCCCAGTGGAAAAACCAGCAGGTGGTGGCGTATCAGAATTCGCCTTACGGCAACATCAGTGCCACGGAGAATCAAGGCCATTACATATTCTTTCTGGACGGGGTGCCGGCCATCATGACCCCGGTCCCGGATATCCAGGCTGTTGAGTCCTTTGTCCACCTGCCGCTGCTGGCCCATCCGGAACCTGAACAGGTGCTGGTACTGAGCCGGGGGGCGGGCGGGGTCATTAACGAGATCCTGAAGCATCCGTCAGTGACGACCATCGCATATGCCGAGATCGATCCGCTGCTGCCAGAAATGCTGAAACGATTTGCCACCCCCCTGACAGACCTTGAACTCAACGCACCCAACCTCACCATCAGTCACCAGGACGGCCGCCTGCTGCTGAACACCACCCGGAACCGCTATGACGTGATTTTCGTGGGGGTTCCCGAACCAGCCAGCCTTCAGGCCAACCGGTTCTTTACCCGGGAGTTCTTTGCACAGGCCGGAAAACGGCTCAACCAGGGGGGTATCCTGGTGCTGGGGCTGCCCGGCTCCCTGACCCATATCAACCGGGAGCTGACCGATCTGAACAGTTGCATCTATCATACCCTGGCAACTGTGTTTCCCCACATCCGGGTGTTTCCCGGTGAAGGCCGGCACCTGTTTCTGGCATCTGATGCCACGGATATTATGGTAATGGACACAGACCGGGTGATCAATGAACTGGCCCGGCGCCAGATGGTGGATCAACCCGCTGTGCCCAGGCACATCGAGCAGCACCTGCACCCGGGGTGGCAGAACTGGTTCTCCCGGCTTCTGGAAACCGGAACCCAATCCGTGAATTTTGACTTCAGGCCCCTTGGCATGTTTTACAGTATCGCCTACTGGAACTCTTTATACGGCACGGGATCGGGCTGGTTTTTTTCTATGGTGGAATCCCTGGACCTGCGGGTTGCGCTTCCGGCATGCCTGGTTGTGCTCCTGCTGTACGGCCTGCTTCGATTCGCCGGCAACCGGCCCCGGCAGGCAGGCATTCTGTTGTCCGTGGGCACCTCCGGGTTTACCGGTATGATCGTGAGCCTGACCGTGATTTTCGGATTTCAGGCCCTGCATGGATATCTGTTTTCATGGATCGGGATACTCATTGCCTCGTTCATGGCCGGGTCCGCGTGGGGCGCCACGGTCACGGCCGGCCGTCAGGCCCCCGGAAAAGGGGACTGGAACACTTTTTTACGGATTGAGCAGGGGATTATCCTTTTCTGCGCCGCGCTCCCCCTGCTGTTTTTTGCGGCCCGGGCAGTTTCAGACAGCCCGGTTGTATTTGCTGCCGTCCGGATGGTTTTCCCCGGAATTGCGGGCATATGCGGATTTCTGACCGGGGCCCAGTTTCCACTGGCCAACCGGATCTGCCTGCCGGGCAGCCGGGATCCGGGCAGGACCGCGGCACTGCTGTACTCCTCCGACCTTTTGGGCGGATGGATCGGCGGGGTGGCCGGGGCTGTGGTGCTGCTGCCGGTGCTCGGGCTGACCCGGACCTGTATCATTCTGGTGATGCTGAAACTTGTCAGCTTCACCATTCTGGCTGCCGGCCCCGGCCGGCGGCCCAAGGAGGTTTTCAATGAAAAATGAATGGATCATTCCCTGCAACCGGAACGGATTATCCGGTTGTACCCGGAGACAATTCCTTAGCACCGCCGCCAGTATAGGAGCCCTGGCAGGCATCGGTGCCATTCCCTTTGGGGGGCTGTTCCCCAAAAATACGTTCGCAGCCACCCCGATGTTTGAGCCGGCCTATCTGAAGCTGCACCGGTCCGGCGAGCTTGCAGACCGGGCAGATGCGCTCTGGGCTGTCATGGAAGACTGCCGTCTCTGTCCCCGGCAGTGCGGTGCGAACCGGCATCAGGGCGAGACAGGATTCTGCAGATCTTCCGGGACCGGGCCGGTCATTGCTTCGTCTCATGCCCATTTCGGCGAAGAAAAACCCCTGGTGGGCAGGGGCGGATCCGGCACCGTCTTCTTCAGCCACTGCAGCCTCAGGTGCGTATTTTGCCAGAACTGGGATATCAGCCAACTGGGCAGAGGGAAGCGGCTGGACCATGAAGCGCTGGCCGGCATGATGCTCCGGCTCCAGGAGATGGGCTGCCACAACATCAACCTGGTGACCCCGACCCATTATTCCGCAACCATTCTCAAGGCTTTGGGAATCGCCGCGGAACAGGGGCTCCGGCTGCCCATCGTCTATAACACATGCGGCTGGGAACGGCTGGAGATCCTCAGTCTTCTTGACGGGGTGGTGGATATCTATCTGCCGGATTTCAAATACTGGGCAAATGACAAATCGGTCCGGTTCCTGTCCGGTGCACAAGACTATCCCGAGACAACCCGGGATGCAATCCTGGAGATGCATCGACAGGTGGGGGTTGCCAGACAGGCTGCTGACGGTATCATCCGCCGGGGTCTGATGATCCGGCACCTGGTGATGCCAAACCGGTCCGCCGGTTCCCAAGAGATCATGGGATGGATCGCCGAAAACCTGCCTAACAACACCTATGTCAATATCATGGCCCAGTACCGGCCCCTTCACAAAGCCTTTGACTATCCTGAGATCGCCCGGAAGATCACCCGGGAGGAGTACCGGGAGGTGGTCCAAAAGGCCCGGGACCTGGGGCTTGATAACCTTGACGTCCAGGGATTCTGGTGGCTCGGATAGTACCGGCGGCCGGATTCATGCCAAACCCGAACCTGACAGATCTTAGCCTCTGAAGCTTTAGCAGGCGGGCAGCTCAACATTCGTTAAGACTGGCAAGCGCTGCTAAAGCTTCAGCGGCAAAAAAAGTGAATTGACCCGCCCCACTATCCCCGGACTTTTTAACAGCCCGTTACACCCGGCAGGTTAAACCGTATAGTATCAAAACGATATCTCAACCCAAGGAGGCTGCCATTAACCATACCCGGATGATCCGAACTCCCCTGCTCCCATTTCTGGAGATTAAATCCGGGGCAGAGGATGCCTATTCGGTGCGGCGCCATTCCCACGAACGCCTCTCTGTCGGGTTTGTGGAGAGGGGGTCCAGCCGCATCTCCTGCCAGCACCTTGCCTTTGACCTGGCCTGTCGGGACACCATCCTGATCCCACCGCGGGCCGTCCACCTCTGCCGGCCGGAAGATGCGGACCGCTTCAGATTCCGGATGCTGTTCCTGGAACCGGAATGGGTCAGACAGACCTTTGATCTGGATCCGTTTAAACTTATGCCTGCCACGGCCCGCCTCAGCAAAAAGGATCAAACAAAAGCAGCCGGTTTCTTTACCCTCATGGAAACCGGCATAAGATCCGGGGAACCAGACCCCTTCAAGGCAGAGGAGACTGCAGTGCTCTTTATCGGCTACCTCCTGGTTTCCCTGTTCCAGGCCGCTCCAGCCAAGAAGAGCCCGACGCCTGCCAGGGGGAAGACCGATCAGGCCATGGCCTTCCTGGATGCCCATTTCACGGAAGACATTCGCCTGTCAGACCTGGAAGCCGCCTGCGGCCAGAGTCGTTTCACCATGGTCCGGCAGTTCCGTAATTCCCTGGGTCTCACCCCCCATGCCTACCTTATCAACAAACGGGTCAACCTGGCCAAGGAACAACTGCGTCAGGGCCATTCCGTAGCCGATACCGCTGCATTCTGCGGTTTTTTCGACCAAAGCCATTTTATAAAAACGTTCAGGAACTACACCGGCCTGACCCCCAGCCGGTTCTTGGAATAATTTTTCCTTTTGGCAATTTTTTACAATTCACAACATCATATCCCGGTTATAAGAGACGTATTACTCATAATAAAGGAGAAATAATGCAGCTCTGGCAAAAAACCATGATCTACCTGGCCACCCATGGCAAAATTAAAAATTTCATGGAGACATATTTGTCCGGGTCGGTCCTGGCCCGGCGTTTCTGCGGCGGCTCCGACCCGGATGCAGCCGTTAAAACAGCCCGCCACCTGAAAACCGCCGGCCGAACCGCCTCCCTGTTCTACCTCGGGGAATACGTCACAGATACGACGGTCATCGGGAAAACCCTGAATTCGCTTGAACGTGTGGCAGCGTTAGCCGGTCTGGCCGGTCTGGATTGCCACATCTCTGTGGACCCGACCCAGATCGGCCTCATGCAGGGATTCCCGCCCTGTCGGGCCAACCTCTCCCGACTGGCCCGCCGGATCAGGTCCGGTCCCGGAACCCGGGACGTGCTCATGATCGATATGGAGGACAGTTCTGTCACCGATGCGACCCTGGATCTCTTTCACCAGTTGGCAACAGAGGGGCTTCCGGTTGCAGTTACGCTCCAGGCCTGCCTTTACCGGACACCCAAAGACCTGGGTAAAATCATGGAACGGCCGGCCATGGTCCGCCTGGTCAAAGGTGCCTTTGCCGAAGGATCTGCCATTTCCTGGACCCGGAAAGCGGATATCGACCGGGCCTACCGCTCTCTGGCCCGCCAGATGCTGTCCAATGATGCAATTTCCAAGGGCTTCTACCCGGTCTTTGCCACCCACGACCACCGGATGACCGCCCGGATTTCCGAAATGGCCCGGCATAACGGCATCCCTAAGCAGGCGTTTGAATTTGAAATGCTCTACGGCGTCCGTCCCGGACTGGAGGAATCACTCATCAAAGACGGCTTCCAGGTCCGTCTCTACCTGCCCTTTGGCAGGGATTTCTGGTCTTATTCCATCCGCCGCATCGGGGAGAACCCCGGGAATATAAAATTTCTACTCCGGTCCCTGATAAACTGAAGAGAGGTCCATTTCAGATATTTCATGACAGATTCCAGCCGGACCACGGGTAAAACCAAGGAAAATTATTGGGGCTGCAGCGCCTCATCTTGAAATTTTCCGTGGTTGATTCCATTCGTAACCGCTTCAACCGCCGGTTCGATGTCATTTTCAGTGACACGTGAGTGAAAGACAAAGCGGACACCGGCTTTACCGTAGTCTTTAGCCAGCACGCCATGTGACCGGATTAATCCGACAAGAGACCGTGGTGACACGTTCTCAGGAGTATGAAGCATGACGATATTTGTGTCCGGGGTCTGAACAGAAAAACCGGCGGGAAGTGTCTGGTTCAACTCCGAAGCAAAGCATTTGGCCCGGAAATGGTCAACTTTTACGCGCTCACTGAACCCTTCCAGCGCCGCAAGCGCTGCTGCGGCCAGTATACCGACCGGCCGCCACCAGCCACCGAACATCCGCCGGACACGTATTGCTTCGGCGATAAAGCCCTTTTCCCCCAGCAGAAGGGCTCCAACCGGTGCTCCAACTGCCTTGTTGAGGCTGACGGCAGTGCTGTCAACGCCGCTCGTCAACTCATTGGGTGATGAGTTGCTGGCCACCGCAGCGTTCCACAGACGTGCACCGTCCAGATGCAACGGCTTGTCTGCGCTTTTGCAAGTAATCACAATCTTCCGAAGCATCGTTTTGGACATGACAGTGCCACCGGCCCAATTGTGCGTATTCTCAAGCCAGATCAACTTGACGTCCCGGTCAGCGGCTGATCTGGGTGTTGCCGCCAAGGCCCGTTCAATATCCCCGGCTTTTGGATGGCCCCGCTCCCCGTCCAACAGGAACAACGCGGCGCCATTCAGCCCAGCCGTCGATGCCATTTCATTGATTGCCAAATGGCTGTTTCGGTCGGCAATGACCGTTTCACCCGGTGCGCAGTGAATTCTCAATGCTATCTGGTTGGCCATCGTTCCCGTAGGGACATAAAGTGCTTTTTCATATCCGTATAAATCGGCTACCGTTTCCTCCAATGCATTCTGATTGGGATCTTCACCCAAATCAAAGCAGGGCGGCTCGTTTGCCACGCTTATCATTGCCTGCATAGCAGCCTCGGGCAGGCCGCCAAGAGTGTCGCTACGCAAATCGATCATGGCTGCCCCCTATAATCTGAAACGTCACAACCCGATGGGCCACGGTATCCCCGGAAATCACATATTCCACCAAACCGCACCCCGGCGCATTGCTGAGAATCGGCGGTGTCATCTCCGCCGGCAACCCGCTGGTGGTCGGGGCCCAGACAATCCCAACACCGTCGCGTTGCACCATCCGATACTCATGCCGGTGCCCGCAGGCAATTAGTTTAATACCCGACTTCACAATCAGATCCCAGAAGCGTCGACGGGCCGCCTCCGGCATGGTGGCGGTACCGTGCTGGGATTCTCCGGGATTTAGAAGAAAAGGCGGTTTGTGTATGCACAGCATCGAGCGGGTTCCGGTCGAGGCGGCCAGACATTTTTCCAGCCACAACCAGTGATCCGCCTCCCCTGGGCTCCCGGACCCCAACAGCATGGCGTTAACGCCGATCACCCGCCACTCACCAACGCGCCGGGACCAGTGGGTGGCGCCAAAGGTGTTTTCGAATTCTGCCAACCGTTCAGGACAGATATTCCCGGCGGCCGGCGGACCGTCACCAATATCGTGATTACCCGGAATGGCAACCCACTCAACGCCGAGGGATTCGAGTTTCACCCGAGCGTACAGACGGTCGGCTTCACTGGTTTCATCATCAATGATATCACCCGTATGGATCACAAGATCCGGTTTGCGCTGCCGGATATATGCGGCGGCGGCCCGCCAACCTCTGTTATGAGCTGGAATCGCCGAACTCAAATGGGTGTCACTAATATGGATGAGAACAAAATCGATAGATGTAACGTGGCTCATTTTAAAATATTGTCCGTCAGGGTGATCCCGAGATGATCGTCTAAAATTTCCGCTTCGCATCGCATTTTTTCAGCCAGTTTGCGAATCCGGGAAGACTGATCAGGGTAGTGGTTAAACCGGCAATGCTTATCAGCCTTTGGCGCTCCGAATATGTTCAGTTCCTCTTCCGGGTCATCGTTCAAATCGAAAAGCTGGTGATTGCCGCCGTGATCCAGCACCAGCTTGTGGCTGTGTGTCCGTAATGCACGTTGCGGTAAACGCTCACGGAAAGTGCGGTTTTCAACATAATATGCTTTGCGCCAGACATCGGGCGTGCTCTGGAACCAGGGCCTGAGACTGCGGCCATGAAGCCCGGCCGGCGCATCAATGCCGGCACAGTCCAGGACCGTCGGCATCAGGTCCTGGGCACCGATGAATCCCCGCCTCACGGCACCGGTTTGAACATGACCGGGCCAGGCAACAATAAACGGCACCCGGATTGCATCGTCTGTACACACGAATTTATGCGGAACGCCTCGATATCCGAAAGTCTCTCCATGATCCGATGTGAAGATCATCAGCGTATTCGAGACGATATCTCTCTGCTCTAAAACGTCGAGTATACGGCCGATATTGAAATCCAACGCTTCAACAGCAGCATAGTAGCCGGCAAAAGGGACTCTTCCGCGGTAACGTTGAAAAAAACGCTCGGGTGCGGAATAGGGATTATGGGGGGTATAAAAGCTGATTACCGCCAAAAACGGCTGGGCATTGTGGCCACACCAATGGATGAACTCAACCAGTTCGTCGGTTTGCTTGTCAGGGATGTAGGTCCCCCCCTGAAACGACTGCCGGCCATCGATCCAGTGCCCCCCGGTGGAATTGAAACCGCTCCATCGATCAAAAAATCCTGGATCACCGATTCCCAGGTGCCATTTGCCGAAATATCCGGTCAGGTACCCTTGCTTCTTTATCTCCTCGAATAGGATGGCCGGCTTCGGTTTGACACGGTACAGGCGGTTTTCCACCTGAGTAACGTTTTCCTCGATCCCGGTGGAATGGGGATACAGGCCGGTCCATAAAGAACTGCGTGCCGGTGTGCAAACCGGAAAAGTCGTAAACGCATTTTCAAATCGTACACCTGATCCAGCGATACGGTCGATGTTTGGTGTTCGTCCGATCAGACTGCCGTAGCATCCCAAAGTGTCGGGACGCTGCTGATCGGTGAGAATCACAAGAATATTCGGATAAGGAAAGCGGGTTTTCCCGCGGGCCGACGTTTTCAACATCAGATACCTCCGATTTTTTCAGGATGCGGAATCAGATATATCGGGCTAGACCAGGCTTGGTGGCCATCCTCCTGTGTCACTTTGACATATATGGGCCAGTCATCTGGGCCGCCGTACCGGATTGGGAAGCAAAACCGGAGTTCGTGTTCGCTAAGTGTATCCGGCAATCGAAAAACCCTGATTTGGACGCCTATGCCGTTGCCCGGTTTGATGATGTCCTGGTCATTAAGCGACGCCAAATCGACATCCATTGAAACCGGCTCCGTCCGAAGCTCAAGTGTGCCATCCAGATGATCCAGGTGCATGTCAAATCCAACCGAGTTCCCGCGGGTTCTCGCGGTCCATTGCCACCGTTTATTTGCTTGCAAGGTTTCAAGGCGGCTCAGGGAGCTCACAAAATTAACCGGGTTCAGCTTGGTAAAGCGTGCCCCCTTCAGTTTTGCGGTACCCTTCCAGGCAACGGCTCCAAGCCGGCCGCGATAGCGTGCGCCTTCACATAAGACCCTGATGCGCCGTCCGATTTCCCGGCTCTCGAACGTCCGCTTTGTAAAAAACCGCGTCTGACCGTTAAAAACCTCAACACGTTCCAGCGGTGCGGTGCCCGTGACGTCCACAGCCAGGGTCATGGTACTGCCTTGCGGCGCCACGATATCACCCATCATTACGCGGCGTGTCGCCGATAGTGATTTCAAGTTACTGGGATCTGGATCATGCAATGGGACCGGTTCCTCAAATTTCCCTTCAACATTCAGAAAGATCCGGGTCCCTGTTGTTCCGTAGTGACGGCGGTTCTTTAGCGCCGTTGCCACTGCCGACCGGGAGAGTTCGGGAAGCAGGAAGCAGGTGAGACCGCCAATGGCCGTGACATTCGATGAATAACCCGGTCCTGTCGCGCCGGGACGCCCTTTGTGGTCATCCCCATTGCAGACCACGCCGACGCGGTGCCCCGCTTCAAAGGCATCGTGAAGCAGCCACTCGAAGGTCCCCCAACTGGCATGCACCTCAACAGACCGTTCAACCTTCGGATCGTGATATTTTCGAATATCTGCCGGCCTGCCGCCTGCGTGAGCAATGACGACCGCGTTCTCTTGGCGGAGAAAATCAAACAGTGCTTTTGCCGTTGGATGTTCGCTGTATTGATCAGACTGGTCGGCAGTGAGTGCCCGCGATGACCGCCCGAGCGGTCTCCACTCTTCAAAATAGAACACATTGCGATCGCCGCCCACGCCGGTGTTGCCGGACCATTCATACCCGGGAATGGCGATAAAGGCGCCGTCTTCATTCATGGCCGCCGTAGTAAGATTCAGTTCATGCCAATCGTCGTCTTTAAGCTGGAAGTCATTGGCCTGATGGGAGGCGATGTCCAGGAATGCGAAATCCCGTGCAAAACGGAAGTAATCCCTGATTGTCGACACGCCTGTGGTCTCTCCTGTTTGGCCGTGCAGATCACCCCAAAACCGGTACACCTCCGGATTTTCAACGGCCCGGATGGGATTGGACCGTCCCGCCTCTCGTCCTGCTTCATCTGTAAGCAGGAGACGGAAATTACCCGGTGCCTCCGCCATAAGCTTTTGGATCACTGCGGGATTTTTGAGTTTTTTAACCGCCGGGGCCTCGATATTCACGGAAACCGACGGTTCGGCGGAAAGCAAAAGCCCCGGTGGCAGTTCCCTGGATACATTTCCCATTTCATCCTCAGCGACAATCGCGACTTGAAAGGGGTTGTTCAGTTTAACCACCGAAGGTGCCACGATCCTAAAGGATTTGGAAACCCCGGGATGGAGATCGAACGCGGGCGGATTCGGAACTTCATTAAATTCATAGGTTGCAAACGGATCCACAAACACCCGAAACTGAAACCCCTCTTCTGCATGAGACTGCATCCTTAAGCCGGGTGCCCCTCCCGAAGGGTCACCCATTCGGATGACAACTTCATCGCCTTCAACCAGGAAGCCGTCGCAGACTCGAACCTGCATTGTGTTGGTCCAGGGGCGAATATTGCTTCGGTCGACCCACGACTCAACCCTGCAATTCCCGGTCGTGCACACGGAAGTATAGTTGGGTGCTCCGGCATCCAGGAACTGCGGCTTGCCCATGTCCGAGGTCACCCGCCAGGAAACCTTGATGATACCGCCGTCATCAATGCCGAAAAATCCCGCTGAGTAGACCAATTCCAAAGTGGTAACGCTTCCCGCAACAAATGGACCGGACGGCGTCATACAGACCTTTCCCATCTTCTCGGGCAGATAGTTCAAGTGCTTCATTTTAGTTTTCCCATTTATTATTCGAAAAATCTTTCATCACGCGCTCGAGAACGCTGAGGCTGCATCGTGGCCTTCTGATCTGTCCTAATTCTTTTTGTGTCATCACAGACCGACAAATTAAGCAACCGGGTCTGTCCGGACAGAAACGGTCGCCCGGCAGTTTGGCCTTTCCGATTTGTTAGCGTGCCAGCCAGGCGTTAGTGATTTTCACCAGGGAACTCAAAGCGTTTTCAGGTGTGCCTTTGCCACGTGCCATGGCTCCCATGGTCTTTTCGATCTCGTCGATAATTTTGATGCCGTTCTTGTTCTTAATGGCATACATAGGTATAATCATTGCCAAACGACTCACTGCGACACCCCGGCGTGGATCCGCCGCGTAGTAGTTGCCCAGCAGATCCGGCGTGTTGATTGCGACGGTATTCACAGGAACATAGCCGGACTTCTTAACCATGATCGCCTGCCCCACGGCACCGGTGGCAAATTTGATGTACTTCCAAGCCGCCTGTCGCGCGGCCTGATTCCGTGTTGTCATCATGACGATGTTGCCTCCTGCGGGCTGCTGAGTGGCACTGGCGCTCATCGGGTACAGGGTGACGCCGAGATCGAAGACTCCCTTGGATTGCACTGTGAACTGTCCTAACCGACTAACCGCCGAGGCCACGATGCCGACTTGACCGGCAACGAACGCCTGAAAGGCCTGATTCCTTCCGATATCTTTCATACCGGCATCAGCTGCCTTACGCATGAGGTTGAGCGCCCACAAACCATTGGGGCCGTCGAAAGCAACAGAGGATTCATCATCCTTGAGGAGCTGCCCACCCCGGCTCATGACAAGAGTCTGGAACGCAAGGTCCCCACGATAGTCGTGGTAGATACCCATGAAACGATCGTCGAGCTTGGATATGCGGCTGGCCAGTTCGAAGATGCCGTCCCAGTCCGAAGGGAAGTTTCCTGGATCTCCACCGACCTTCCGAACGAGATCGGCATTAAAGTACAGGACATAGGGAGAAAGGGAAAATGGAATACAATTGATCTTTCCACCGTACGAGCAACGTTTGATCATCGACGGCACATATCCCTGTTTCTTCCAGTCCGCCTCCGATTCTATGAAGCTGTTTAACGGCACGGCGATGTCGTTTTTCACCAGGAAGGGGACGAGTTTGGTTCCCTGGTGCGATACGTCGGGAAGATCCCCTACCAACGAACCGCGCAGTGTGGCCTGTGCGAGTTCCTCGTAGTTCCGCTGCGCGGAGAGCTCGATCTTGATGTCGGAGTGCAGGCGCTGGAACTCTTCCGCAATCGCCTCGTAGATTTTGGCGAGACTGTTCGGTGCATAGGTCACACGCAAAGTTGTTTGAGCCATCGCAGAAACGGAACAAACCGCCACTAACATCAGTACGGCTGATAAAAACTTTACAAAGCGTTTTTTTTGACGATATTTACTTTTCATGTCTTTAACTCCTTTTTGTTATTTTCATGTCCTGAAATTCTTATCCGGATTTTTGTTATCGGATTCCGCCCGTTGTAACACTTTCGATAAAGCGCCGCTGAACAAGAAAAAATGCGATGACCAGCGGAGCAACCACAAGCGTTGCCGTAGCCATTAGTGCTCCGTAGTCGTTTCCGGCTTCTTCATTGTGAAAAAATGCAATGCCGAGTGCTGGCGGCATGAGTTCTTCGGAACTGACCGCAATTGACGGCCAAAAAAGATTGTTCCAGCGGCTGATGGCCGAAAGAATTGCAAAAGCGACTATTGCGGAAATTGCCGTAGGCACCATGATCCGCCAAACAATGGATACCTCGGAAAGTCCGTCCAGCCGGGCAGCATGAATGATGTCGTCCGGCACTGTCTTGAAAAATTGACGAAATAGGAAAATGGCAAACGGCGACACCGAAAAAGGCAGGATGAGCGCCGCATAGGTGTCCAGCAAGCCAAGTTTATGAAATAGGATGAAGAGAGGCAGCCCCAAAACTTCCTGGGGAATCAACAATCCCACCAGCACCATTGCAAAAAACACCTCACGGCCGGGGAAACGCAGTTTTGCCAGCGCATACGCGCAAGGCACGGCGATGGTGATTTGGAGGATCAGCACAGCGATAGCCACGAAAACACCATTCGCCATAAACCGACCGATAGGCGCTGTTTTTAAAGCCTGCGAAAAATTTTCAACACCGTAAAAAGTATCTGGCCAAAGAGAAATCCCAGCCTGAAACAATTCATCCGGCGGCTTAATCGAAAGACTCAACATCCAAATGAATGGCATTAGCATGAACAGCATCGTTGCGAAAAGTATTGCATGACGCCCGAGTGCAGCTGGCGGGGACAAAGTGTGATAGGCTCTCATGTGTAGTACACCTTTTTATCCATAACGCGTGCCTGAATCAGGGTTAGCGCTACAACGATAATGAGAAATATAACAGTAACGGCGGAACCGTATCCGGCCCGCAAAAATTCAAAGCTTTCGACATACAGGGTGTGTAAGAGAGTTTCAGACGCGTTGCCCGGTTTACCCTGGGTTAGCACGCGTACGGTATCAAATACTTCAAAAGCTCTCAATGCCATGATAACGGCAACAAACATGGAAACAGGTCCCAGCATCGGAAATGTCACGGTTCTCAAACGGTCAGACCAATGATCTGCACCATCAACGGCAGCGGCATCATACAAGTCGTCCGGGATGGCTTTGAGTCCGGCAAGGAACAACACCATTGCAAGTCCAGTGTTTTGCCAGATACCAATCACCATCAAAGTGGGCAAAACCAAATTGGGATCCCGCAACCAATTGGGCCCAGGCATGCCGAACTCATGCAGTATACTGTTGACCAGTCCGATAGTGGGATGAAGGAGCGCCTCCCAGGCAATCGCCATCGCCGCCAAAGTGGCCATGACCGGAAGGAAGTGGGCAGTGCGATAAAATATCCGCAAAGATTTGCCGCTTTCAATTAAAATGGCAATCGTGAGGCCTAATAGCATTGTCCCGGGTACTGTGACGCCTACATACATCAGTGTATTAAAGAACGCAGCACGAAATGTACCGTCATGAAACAACTCATAGAAGTTTTCCAGACCGACAAAGTTGTAGGAACGGGCGCCAAATTGCCAATCAGTGACGGATATTAACAGTGCGTCGACGGTCGGCAAAAAAACAAGAATCACGATAAGTGTGAAAGCCGGAGCAACCAATGCGTAACCGACGATTGCTTCTCGACGGGTTACCTGTGTTATTAAAGATGAAAGCTTATTCAACATTAGGTTTAGTACTCCTCGATAAGTAACTTGCGTTATTTAAAAATCGAGTGCGTGCCCCTGACCATTGCAACGATTTCGGCCATGGATTAGTTGGGCACGCCCATGGACGCAGTTGGTCGGAGACGTTTGCCGGAATCATCGAACAGCAACGTGTCGACCAGGTTGAAACCAAACGCTAATGGATCACCCGGTGCCATCCCACTAAGTTTGTCGGGTGTTGTGCGGCCAGTCAACAGCTGCCCTGATCCCGGCCAAATGAACTGTACATAGACGTCGGAACCAAGATACTCAATATGTTGAATACATCCTTTTAAAACAGGTAGGCCTGCCTTCGGATTCAAGATCAGACTTTCCGGACGCAAGCCGACCGTAACGGATACACCCTCAGCACAAGGTTCTGAGATCGCATATGGAATGTAATGTTCACCCAACTCGACACCCTTGCCGCGCCAGATGCCGGGTAATAAGTTGATCTGAGGGCTCCCAATGAAACCGGCGACACTCATATCTTCTGGATCGGTATATACTTCAACGGGCGTGCCGATCTGTAGAATCTTGCCGTCTTTCATCACCGCAACACGATCTGACATGGTCATCGCCTCGGCCTGGTCATGGGTAACATAAATGAAAGTGGCACTAAGGCGGCGATGCAGGTCTGTAATCTCAGTCCGCATCTGTACACGTAATTTGGCATCTAGATTGGACAGGGGTTCGTCCATCAAGAACACTTCCGGCTCGCGTACCATAGCTCGCCCCAGTGCAACCCGCTGCTGCTGACCACCCGACATCTGTCCGGGACGGCGGGTGAGCAGTTCCTTGATACCGATCACAGCTGCGATCTCCTGAACATGGGCGTCAATTTTAGCACGTAACGCTCTCGTACCCGGCATCAGGCGGCCAATCAATGGAAATCGCTGCAAATAACTGAGTTTACTCATTACCAGAGGCAAGGCGATGTTCTGTACCCCGGTCATGTATGGGTAGAGGGCATAAGACTGGAAAACCATTGCGACATTCCGATCTCTTGGTCGAAGAGAATCGACTGATGCGCCGGTAATACAAACGTTTCCGCCTGTCTGGGACTCCAATCCGGCAATGATCCGCAGCAAGGTGGATTTACCGCAGCCGGACGGTCCGACTATGGTCATGAACTCCCCGTTCTTCACTGTCAAGGAGATATCACAGAGCACAGAAAGATCCCCAAACAATTTTGTGATGTTTGAAACAACGACTTCACCCATTGGATCCCTACCTCCTACTTCAAAATCATTATATGAAAATCAGTAAGTTTTCATTGTCAATTTGATTATATAATTATATAACTATTGTCAAGATAGCTGCATTCTTTTAACAGAGTTCTAATAGAACGAAATTTTCGTGACAAAATGTAAGCGAGGGAATAGTGTAGTAATGCAAAACCTCGATTAAAGGAAATATTATGGAGAAACAGGGTCTGAGTCTTTGGCGGCAAGTTAGCGAGGCAATCATTGGTGAGATTCGAAACGGACGATATTCACCGGGTGATCGGTTGCCTGCGAGCAACAAGCTTGCAAAGCAATTCAACGTCCATCAGCATACCGCATTAAAAGCAATATCGCATTTGCAATCCAAGGGGCTATTGAGGATCGAACAGGGCCGTGGCACTTATGTATCAGAACATCCGGTCGATTTTCGAATCGGCGCACGTGATTGGTTTGAGCAGAATCTGCTGGAAAACAAAGCCATTGGTATACGGAGAGTACTGAGCGCAAATGTCGTTGCTGCCGAAAAAAAAGTGGCGGAAGCACTGGAGGTGGCTACCAACGACCTTGTAGCTCAAATTGTATTGGTTGGCGAGGCAGACGGCATTCCAATCTACATCGGTAAGCACTTTTTTTCAACAGAGCGTTTTCCGGGAATCGATGAAGCGTTTAACGCGTTTGGCGACAATCCCTCTTCAAAGATTGTTTTTCGTGATATATTGAAGTCTTATGGCGTCGACGATTTCAAACGTCGCAATATCCGTATACGTGCACGCACACCGGAACAAAAAGAGGCACATTTGCTCCGAATGCCGGTAAACACACCAATCCTGGAAACCGTGATTACCGTTGTCGATGTCGACAACATTCCCGTATTTTTCGGATTTGCTGGATACTGCAGCGACCGGGTGGATTTAGTGATAGATGTATAATTCAATAAGGAGTTCCTGGTTTTATTAAGCCCAACCTGGATCATAAAGCATGTAAAGATTAAAGCAGAGGTCAATCCGTACGATCCCGTGTGGGGTGACTATCTCAAAGCTCGTTTGGAAACGAAGGCAACTGTCGGGTGTGGAAACATTACTTAACAATGCCAGAGCCGGATGAGGTGAAAATCTCACACCCGGTTCTTATGGGGCTTGGGGCTGACAACAGCCCCCGGCTGCACAGCGGCAAACTGCAGATGTTTGCGAAATCCATATTGACATCAGCATACAAGTGATGCACATATGCATGCATGAGAACAACATTAAATATAGATGACAAAATTTTAGAGAAAGCGGCTTTTTTGACCGGGATTAAGGAAAAAACCGCTTTGGTTCGCCTCGGCTTAGAAGCTTTAATTGCTCTGGAAAGTAGCAAGCGTTTAGCCCAATTAGGTGGTACAAAAAAAAGAATTGCGCGATATACCCCGCAGAAGGACCGTATAAAACAGCATGGTTCTTATCGACACCTCTGTGTGGATTAACCACTTAAGAGATGGCAATAGATATCTAATTTCAGACGCAATTTCTCTCGGAATCAGCTACGAAAAAAAATAAAATTCACTGCAACGGACAATTTGGATCGGCCTTGACTTACTCTAAATTCCCTCACTCCGCTCTGCTGCGCCACCGTGAAACACGGTGCCGGGTGGACATGAAAAGAATCAGTCGAATCTTAAAATCAGATCAGATGTCGGTCCTTGAGCAGAGGAGCCGGATCCACAATGTGCCGGGGGAACCACTTGGTATGATCCCCCACACCAAGGGCCAGGGCCAGGAGCTCTGAAAAATGGAAGACCGGTATGGGATTTTCGGCCGTACTCCGGATTTCAAGGTTCAGATGACACATGGAGCAAGCGGTTACCAGGCATTCGGCACCTGCGGCCACTGCTTTGGAGATAATCTGGTTCACCACTTTTTCCGCCAGTTTGGGTTTGGCTGCCGACAGATAGGTGCCGCAGCACTGTTTGCCATACCCGAAGGGAATAATCTGCGCCCCCAGTTTGGAAAGATTTTTTTCCATGATCTGTGTATCCATAAGGGTTTCAAACCGGAAATCCGGTGGTCGGGAGAGCATACAGCCGTAATATACGGATACCTTGAGTCCCTTTAAACGGCTGGCGGCATCTTTGATAAAGTCCTGAACCCGGATCCGCTCAAAGAGATCAAAGAAATGGATAATCTCCAGGTCTTCATCAAAGGGTGTTTCCCACATTCTTTCATAGGATTCTCTCAATTCCGGATCTTTTTTTATCTTTAAATAGATGGTTTTCGTCCGGATCAGACAGGAGGGACAGGCAATGAGCAGAGGCTGACCCCTGGGGGCCAGGGCGATATTTCTCATGGGGAGACGGTCGGCAGCCCCGGCATCAATACTGTGGGCCGAGGATGAGCCGCAGCAGTTCCAGTCATCCAGTTCGATGAGATCGATATTGACCTGGTCACAAAAATTGCGCAGGGAAAGGGTGTTCTCATGCCCGGATGCTTTTAACGAACATCCCGGAAAAAATGAAAAGGCCTGCCGCTCAACCGGATGCAGGTCATTCTTTTTTAAAGATGGTTTCAATGGCTTTTTTATCCTCAATCTTTGAGGGGGTTAAATCCAGTTTTCTTTTCTTGAGCATCTTAAGACCCATCCCCATGTCGCTGAGCAGATCCATGGTGGCCAGTTTATACCGCATCATTATCTCTAATTTATGGGTCCGCCCGTATTTTTTAACCGTATTCATGACCTGGGTATGAAAACTCAGAATATCGGGTTCGGCGATCTTGATACCCTTTTTAAGGGCCATCTGGCAGAGCGCATCCATGACACCGGGAATATCAATGGCCATGGGACAGACCGATGAACAGGTATTGCACCCCACACAGACCCAGATGGTGGAGGAGTGCAGCACCTCTTCTTTCATCCCCATCTGAACCAACCGGATGACGGCATTGGGCATGTAGTCCATTCCCTCGACAAAGGGGCACCCGTTTGCACAGGACCTGCACTGCAGGCAGGTATTAAATACAATCCCTGACTTTTCTTCCACCTCCCGGCTGAAGAAATCGTGCTCACCTCCCAGATGGATCATACCACTTTTCCGTCTTTCCAGAAGGGGGACATCTGACGCAGACGCTCTATTGTGGGGACCAGGCTGTCGATGATCCGGTCCATCTCCGCTTTGGTGTTATAGTGGGAAAGGGAAAACCGGATGGAACCGTGGGCGGATTTCAATGGTACATCCATGGCCATGAGCACATGGGACGGATCAAGGGAGCCGGACGTACAGGCAGAACCGGAAGAGGCACATATGCCGTCACGGTCCAGCAGCAGCAGGATCGACTCGCCTTCCACGGCATCAAACCCGATGGACAATGTGTTGGGCAACCGGTTTTCCGGGTCGCCGTTGACCGAAGCTGCCGGAATCTTTTCCAGCAGTTGGGTTTGCAGATAATCCCGAAGCTCTTTCACCTTAGTATTGACAAGCGGTAAGTTTTCCTTTGCCAATTCACAGGCCTTGCCCAGCCCGATAATGGCAACCGTGTTTTCCGTTCCCCCTCTTCTGCCCTGCTCCTGGTGCCCCCCGATTAAATACGGGGTAAATTTAAGACCCTTTTTGACGTACAGGACCCCGATCCCTTTGGGTGCATGAATTTTATGGCCGGATAATGAAAGCATGTCCACATTGGCGGCTTTCACATCAATGGGCACTTTTCCGGCGGCCTGGACCGCATCGGTATGGAATAAAATACCTTTTTCCGTCACCTTTTTTGAGATCTCTTCAACGGGGAACAGAACCCCGGTCTCATTGTTGGCCCACATGACAGAGACAACGGCGGTCTGGTCCGTCAGGCTGCCGTAAAGCAGATCCAGATCCAGACGGCCTTTGCTGTCCACCGGAACAAAAGTTACGTCATATCCTTTTTCCCGTTTTAAATGCTTATACAATTGATTGATGGCCGGGTGTTCCACCTTGGATGTCACGATATGCTTCTTTTCCGGGAAGGTATTGAGTGCCGAAAAAATAGCCGCATTGTCGCTTTCCGTACCGCAGGATGTAAACACAATTTCATCCGGTTCGGCATTGATCAGGTCCGCCACCTGCTGCCGGGCCAGTCTCACTTTCCGGCCGACCTGACCGCCGAATGTGTGCATGGAAGACGGATTGCCGTAATATTCACCCAGAAATGGGGTCATCTCCCGGATGACTTCATCCGCCACTTTTGTGGTTGCATTATTGTCGGTATAAATAATCTTCATGGATATCTATCCTTTGGTCAAAATTGTTTCTATCAGATCTTCGATCCGGTCAATACATTGGCCGCAACCGCCACCGGCTTTCAGATAATGGGTCACATCATCCGTGGTTTTAAGACCGTTGGTTTTGACGGCATCAATGATTTCAAGATCCGTGACATCAAAGCATTCACAGACCGTCTCACCCGGTTTTTCAAGGATCTGAATCCCGCGATAATCGGCAATGGCCTTTTTCAACGCCTGCTGCCCCATGACCGAACAATGCATTTTCTCTTTTGGCAGACCATCCAGAAAATCGGAGATATCATCATTGGTCAGTTTTTCGGCTTCGTCAAGGGTCATCCCCTTTATCATCTCGGTCAGTGCCGATGAAGAGGCCACGGCACTGGCACACCCGAACGTCATAAAAGAGGCATCTTCAATGGTCTCGTTTTCTCCTACCTTTAGGAACAATTTTAATGCATCTCCGCAGTTCAGAGACCCGTGCTCACCAATGGCGTTTGCCCCTTCAAGTTCACCTGCATTTTTAGGATTTAAAAAATGTTCCTTTACCTTATCTGTATATTCCCACATAAATATTCTCCTCAATCGGATCGCAACCGCAATATGGTATAATATTCAAAATTCTATGAATAGAATACTACAGAGTGGTAGAATGTCAATCAAGCACCCATTTTTTTATCGGGCAGCAATCATTGATATGATCTCATCTTCGGTTTTAAACAGGGCAGTTGCGATCGGCTTCACGATAAATCCACAGGAATCGGTCTTCCGATCCGGATCTGTCTGGTATCTATCCGGGTATCCCTGGTCACAACTTTTACCCCGTTTTCCACGGCCTGTCTTAATTTTTCTCCATATGCCGAATCAATGCCGTCAGCCGGTTTAAAAACCATTGCATCCGTTCTCTGAATTAAATAAAAAATAACCCCTTCATGCCCTTGGGATACCAGGTGCTGCAGTTCTTCCAAATGTTTTTGCCCCCGTGTGGTCACGGCATCCGGAAACATGGCCACTCCCCGTTCCACCAGGGTACAATTTTTTATCTCCACATAACACCGTTGCCCGTCTTTTTTTGAAAGCATCAGATCCAGGCGGGTGTGTGCACTGGTTTTCACCTCTGACGTAACCGTATCATATCCGGACAACTCCCGGATTAACCCCTGCTCAATACCCTGTTTGACCAAGCGGTTCGGAACCATGGTATTGATTCCGATAAAGGTGTCCGGCACTTTGATCAACTCCCAGGTGTGGGCATACTTTCGCTTGGGATTATCACTGACGGAGAGCCAGACCCTTTCACCCTCAACCGCGCACCCCTTCATTGATCCTGAATTGGGGCAATGGGCCGTCACCCGCTCCCCTGTATCCAGCCTGACATCTGCCAGGAACCGTTTATACCGCCTGATCAATATGCCGCTGATCAGCGGCGGCAAACAATACCCTTCTTCCCAACGACGGTCCTGCATCAATTATATACCTTTTGTTTTAATCCTTCCAGATTCAATTCATTCCGGATACCATACCGGGTCAAACTAAAATCATATTTCACGGGGTCCCGGGGAACGATCTTTGAGAACCCCTCCGTGACTTCAAAAACGGTTTTTAAATCCGCACTCTTTCGCGACGTAAACCCGAGCAGGGCACCGATCCGATGCATGTGGCGGTCCAGGGGAATCAACAGCTTCGACGGATCAATCCGGTTCCATCCCCCCGGGTCCACGTCATCGCACCGGACCATCCACCTCAAAAACAGATGATTCCGTTTGCAGGCGCTGGGTTTCTCAGGATCTGCCAGCAGATGGCCGATCTTCTTATCCGGGTCCAGATGGTTGCAAAAAAAGACCAGCCCCGGCAATACCGTTTCATCATCCGGTGCTGCCCCTGAACAGAAGCAATTTTCCAGGGAATCAAATCGGCCCAGCACCTGCTGAATGCCGCACAGCAGATCCACCAGGTGTGTTTCACCGGCAAACCGGTACCGGAATCCTTTAAAATCGTTTACCATATCGGGTCGGGACCGCTCAATCAGATATTGACGGGGTCCGGGCGTCATTGTCTTTAAAACCGATTCAACCGTCTTCATAATCTGCAACACCTGGCCGTATGCAAAACAGGCGGCGATCAGCCCTGCAATCTCCCGGTTCGGTTTATCCGGATAATCATACAGATAAAGCAGGGGATCCGGATCGACAAACCGTCTTTGGTTGTATTGAGAATAAATACCGTCTAATCTGCTCTGAAGCCGTTCCTGATCCGCATCCATGCATTCCCTTTCCAGCTGCTGTTTTAAAAATTAAGGTCCTGTTTCTTAATTTTAACCGTTTTAACAGTTCACCGCTCCAATTTCCAGCGTCTATACTTTTTATCAAGCAATTCCAGGGCCAGGCAGATATGAAACCACAGGTTTCTCATTCTATTTTTTTACCTTGACACACCTTTGACCGGCTGCCTAATATAACTTCTTATTTGAGTCCGAATATTTAAACCCCTTCACACAAGGAAGAGATATATGCTGCAGGAAAAAAAAATCGGTTTTATTGGAAGCGGGAACATGGCAGAGGCATTGGTCAGCGGCCTTGTTCTTTCCAAAGCAGCCAATCCTAAAAACATCCTCTGTTCGGATATTGCCGAAGATCTGCTGGAGGATATTGAAAAAAAATACCATGTAAAGACGACACCGGATAATTGCGAAGTGGCAAAAGAGTCTGAAATTATTATCTATGCCACCAAACCCCAAATTTTGGGACCTGTACTCAAAGAGACCGCCAAAACACTGGACAGATCCAAGCTGGTCATCTCCATTGCAGCCGGCGTTCCGTTGGCAGCCATTGCATCGGGCCTCTGCAAAGAGCTGAGGCTGATCCGGGTCATGCCGAATATTTGTGCGTTTGTAAAAGAGAGTGCCACGGCCATTGCTGCGGGAGAATTTGCTTCAAAAGAGGATGTGGCCCTTGCCAGAGCCATCTTCGATTCAGTGGGAAGAACGGTTTTCATCCAGGAGAACATACTCATGGATGCATTTACCGGGCTGTCCGGTTCCGGGCCCGCTTATATCTTTACCATCATCGATGCCATGGCAGATGCCGGTGTTAAAATGGGGCTTTCCAGGAAAGACTCCCTGTTTCTATCGACTCAGACGGTGATGGGGGCAGCCAAGCTGCTGCTGGAATCGGGTGAACACCCCGGACAACTCAAAGACCGGGTGGCATCCCCGGGGGGAACGGCAATCGCCGGCATTCACACCCTGGAACAGGGGGGATTGAGAACAACCATGATCAATGCCATCGAATCCGCCACCCAACGGTCTAAAGAACTGGGGGAGACGATGGTGAAAGAATTTTTGGAAAACAACAAATAAAAAACACAGAGCCGCTTGAATGACATACACCAATCAATCGGCTCCACTGATCTAACTAACGGTTGACACACTTACAATCTGTTTTTGATGGTTCCCGGTTAACACGGGGTCATATCCCGAGTTCATGTTTCAGCCATTTCCGGACATTTCCCTCTACCGCATACACCCCCTTGTACTTGCCAATACCGTTCATAAATTCCTTTTCCAGATTATTCGGCAACCTGAAATTGCCCAGTTCTTCGGAATCAAATCCTTTTCGGCGAACCAGGGTTAGAATGGGGGGCTTTTTCCAGGTATTGATCACAAAATAGACGGTTTCATTGTCATTGTCTCTTGAATTGTAATAGGTTTGGGAGCGTAAAGGTCCCCATTCCAGATGAAGCGCGATGGCCTCTTCAGGTGTCATTTCCCAGTCCACGGAATTTACAAGATTATGATCTTTTTTGATTTCACAAAGATTCATACTGTGACCTCCAGCATTATGATTCAACAGTTTCTATTTAAATAAAATAGGCAAAAAATGTGCCGAAAAAATAGAAACATGCCAAAGGGCTTTTATTTTAAGGTATTGAAGAATAAGCGAGGCAGAGGTTTAAAGATTATTAATAAAAAATGATACAGTTCTGAGGCACAGCAGACAAGACAGAAGTGTCTCGCCTGCCGTTTTTTTATTTACCAGTTCTCACATAAAAGTTCGAAAAACCCGGATGGCTTCACACAGGCCGGGCATTTCCCGGGTGCGGCTTTGCCTTTGTGGATATACCCGCAGCTCAGGCACCGCCAGGCCTGATCGTCGTCTTTTTCAAAGACCCGGCCGGCGGCAATGTTTTCCGCCAGTTCCATAAAGAGCTTCTCATGGTGCCGCTCTGCAACAATAATGTTTAAAAACGTATCTTCAGCCCGTTCAAACCCCTCTTCTTTCGCAACCTCGGCAAATTGGGCATACATCTCCTCACTGACATACTTTTCAAGGGCGGATGCGGATAACAGGTTGGCACGGGTATCTGAAATCACACCCGTGGGAAAGGGCCAGTTGATCGTCAGTTCCCCCCCGTTAAAAAATTTAAAAAACCGCAGGGCATGTTCATATTCCTGGTCTGCGGTTTCATCAAAAAGTTTGGCGATCTGGATATACCCCTCATCCCGGGCCTTTGCGGCGAAAAAATTATACCGGGTTCTGGCCTGGGCTTCGGCGGCAAACGAGGTGTGAAGGTTAATTGCGGTCCGGCTTTCCCTGAACTTCATATGCAACACCTATTTTTATTCTTCGATTTCAATGGCTTCGGCCCCGCACTCCGCTGCGGCCTGCCGGACCTTATCCTTGTACTGTTCCGGAATATCATCAAATTTGATGGTGGATATGAGCTGATCCTCATCATACTCGAACACCTCAGGACACAGATCATTACAATTGCGATCTCCCATGCACATTTTGGTAATAGTGACTTTCATTTTAACCTATTCCTCCCTTTTAAGGTTTATCAGAACCGCTCCATCGTTTTTGGGGTTCTTTTTTGATCATCGATTCTCTTTCTAACCCACTCCTCTTTTTTATGCAAGGTCAGGATCTGCCCCTGACCCAGGCATGATATTTTTTAACCCACGCCAACAACCGTTCCGGTGCATGGGCTTTTTTCCACATGCCGGCGGCATATTTGTTTGCCTCAGACATGGTGGGATAGGTATGAATGGTACCCAGTATCTTGTTCAGGCCCAGCCCGTGTTTCATGGCCAGTACAAATTCGGCTAAAATATCTGCGGCATGGCTGCCGGCAATGGTCACCCCCAGGATTTTATCCTTCCCGGGCACGGTCAGCACTTTCACAAACCCGAGATCCTCCGAATCGGCAATGGCCCGGTCCAGTTCATCTATCCCGTATTTTACCACCTCGTACTCGATGCCGGTCTGTTCGGCCTCTGTTTCATTGAGTCCCACCCGCGCCACTTCAGGGTCGGTAAAGGTGGTCCAGGGGATCACGCTGTAATCTGCCTTGAATTTTTTAAATCCCCCGAACAGGGCATTGACCGAAGCAAACCAGGATTCATGGGCAGCGGTATGGGTAAACTGATACCGGCCGTGGACATCGCCGCTGCAATAAATATTGGGAAAATTGGTCTGCAAAAATTCATTGGTCTGAATATTGTTTCTCTCCCCCAGTTCGACCCCGATCTCTTCAAGTCCAAACCCGGTTACGTTGGGAACCCTGCCCAATGCCACCAGGATGGTATCAAATTCTACCCGGATCTTTTCTCCGTTATGATCACAGACAAGTATCTTTTCTTCCCCGTTTTTTTCCACCCGGACGGCAGTGTGATTCAGCAAGAGACGAATACCCTCCTGCATGAATCGCCCTGCAACCAGATCCGATGCATCCGGGTCTTCCCGTTCCATCACCCGCGGCCCCCGCTGAACCTGGGTTACGTGGGAACCCAGCCGGGCAAAGGCCTGGGCCATTTCACAGCCGATGGGGCCGGCGCCGAGAACCACCATTTTTTGGGGCTGTTCCCGAATCTCCCAGATGGTATCCGATGTCAGGTAATCCACCTGATCCAGCCCGGGAATCGGGGGAACCATGGGTTTGGCACCGGTGGCTAGGATAATGTTTTTCGTGGTCAACACCTGATCATTGACACGGACTTCGAATGGAGAGAGGACTTCGGCATACCCTGTAAAACAGTCCACCCCCAGTCCGGTATACCGTTCAATGGAATCATGGGGTTCCACCTGTTTGATTTTTGATTGAACCCGTTCCATCACATCTTCAAAATCAAAATCAATGGTGCCGGTTTTAAACCCGAACTCTTTGGCCCGTTTCACATGGGAGAGCAGCTTGGCACTGGCGATCAGGGCCTTGCTCGGCACACAACCGGTGTTCAGGCAATCTCCCCCCATTTTTTTCGCCTCAATCAACGCCACCTTTGCCTTTACCGCCGATGCGATATATGAAGCCACCAGACCGGCAGACCCCGCACCGATCACCACCAGGTTATACTCGTATGAATCCGGTTTTTTAAACGCTGCAAACACTTTCTGCCCGCGGATATAGTCGATAATCCGCTTGGCAATGATCGGAAAGATTCCGAGAAGGGCAAACGAGAGAATAATATTCGGCGACAGGATCCCCGACAGGGACTCCAGCTTGGCCAGCTGGGTACCGGCATTCACAAAAACAAGGGTGCCGGGCAGCATGCCTGCCTGGCTGACCAGATAAAAAACTACGGTTTTAATCGGGGTCAGGCCCATCACCAGGTTGATGACAAAAAACGGGAAAACCGGCACCAGGCGAAGCGTAAAAAGATAAAACCCGCCTTCTTTTTTCATACCGGCATTAATCGCCTCAAGTTTAGATGAAAATTTTTTCTGAACCCAGTCTTTGAACATGTATCTGGAAAAGAGAAAGGCCAGGGTCGCACCGATGGTACTGGCAAACGAAACCAGAATAAACCCGAAAAACAGGCCGAAGACGGCACCGCCTGCAAGGGTCATAATGACTGCACCGGGCAGAGACAGGGCTGTCACCAGAATGTAAAGCCCCATGTATACAGCCATGGTCAGTAACCGGTTTTGACTGTAATAGGTCTTAAATGCGTCCAGTTGTTCTTTCAGGAGAGCAAGAGAAAGATACTGTCCCAGGTCAAAGTAAAAATATGAAGCAAACAAGGCGACAATCACCACCACCAGAACCGATTTAAATCCCATTCCCTTCTTCATATGAGCGACTCCTCAAATAGTGTCTCACCTGTCTCATCAGGCAGCAATTTTACGAATCCGTTTAATTTTGAGCAATATGGTTTTGATATGCAGTCGACCCGTCGGACAAAAAGCTTACAAGCTCTTTTCAAAGGCCTGAAATTTATTCATGAATTTTCGATCGATATAATCTTTGATCCAAAATGCCGGCTTCCCGCTGAACACCAGCCACTGTTTTTTTAATACACCGGTCCCGCCGCCTGCGTTAAAAATCAGGAGATAATCCGGACCGGGATCAAAGGGTTTCAGGGTACTGCCTTCCACACTGGCCAGCAGGTTGTGAAGTAGCACCGGATTCTGGCGGACCGCATAAACCCCCACCTTATCCAGGGGCCGGTCCTTAAAAGAGATACAGTCACCGCCGCCGAAAATCTCGGGATACTGAACCGACTGTAAATACGAGTTGACCAGCAGGCCGTTATCCGGTCCCACGGGCAGGCCGGATGCCTGAAAGATGGTGGACGGTTTCACCCCCGATGCCATGAAAATAAAATCCGTTGAAATCTGCCGGCCGGATTCAAGGGTTATCCGGTCCGGTTCCACAGCCCGGACATAACCGGTTTCATCAATCCGGATCTCCTTGTCGGCAAGCGCCTTCACCATTCGCAGCCGGACATTTTCCGGAAATTTTGTCATAAACTTTTTTCCGGCAAAAATATGGATTTCGGGCTGATGTCCCTTGATCTGCTTTGCCAGCTGCCAGACATTGCCGGCGATCTCGGCCGAGGACGGTCCCCCGCCCACCACACTGACATGAACGGTTCTTTGCCGGAATAACACTTTTAATTTTTCAGCCGCTTCCATCAATTTTTCAATGGGCTTGACCGGATAGACATTGTCCGGCGTTTCACAGGCAGATGATTTGCAGGCCGGGTTTTCAGACCCGTCTTTAAGAAGTTTCAACGGGACATAACTGCCGGCATTAAAAGAGAGCAGATCATAATCAAATGAATCTCCGGAACGGCAAAACACCTTTTTTTCAACCGGATCAATCTTCACCACCCTGTCCTTGACAAAGGTTCCGTCCTGGGACTCGACCACTTTCCGGGTGGAGAACCGGATGTCGTCCGGGGAATAGGTTCCCCCCAGCATGCCCGGCCCCATCCCGGAATAATAATGATAAAAAGACGGTCCGATGACCGTTACATTGACACCTTTTTCAACAAACCGGCTGATATTCTCAAGTGCCATCATATGGGCATGACCGCCACCCACCAGCACAAGCTCTTTTTCCATCGTTTTCTCCGTGTGCCTAAATGTTGATCCGGCTGATATGAACTCTCTTTTGGGTTATAATGAATCCATCAACTGCCCAAGACTTTTTAAATGGGCTTTTTCTTCATTGGCGATTTTTAAAACGATCCGGCGGGATTCCCGGGTGGGTATTTTTTCGCTGATCCTCTGATACAGGTCCAGGGCCTGGGCTTCGATTGACATGGCAAGAGAGATCACATCCACCGGCGAATCCAGATCCGGATTAAACATACCCAGGTATTCATCGGTGGACAAACCGCCTTCCAACGCCTTTTTTTCCACCATCGCCTCAAAGTCATCTTTTTCTATCGTTACCGGATAAATATCACAAAATGCCAGATAAATAGACATCTGATGTTTCACCTCGATATCGGATAATTTGGCAAACAGATCCTTCACCTGCTGGTTTTG
>JANQML010000257.1 GCA_028280105.1 Desulfobacula sp.
ATCATGCGGGAGTCCGCCATCCTCGGCATTCTGGGGATTACCACCCTTGGATACTATATTGACAATGCCATTGCAAACGATCACCTGGATACCGCCCTGATATTGATCATTATTACGGCACTGCTGAATATGGGTGTGGATACCTGTTCCCAGGCTATCAGAAAACACTTGAAGATTACCGCCTCTTCAGATGTTTTTATTACTCTATCATTGGTTATCAGATCTGCCTTAAATTTTATCCGTTAAACTTTAAAACGGCCTGCCATCTCTTTAAGCTTTTCAGCCAAACCTAATAATTTACCCGCACTTGTATTAACCTGGCGGCTGCCGGTGTTCATTTCGTCGGTAGCCTGGCTGACCGATTTAATATCCTGGGCAACATCAGTTGCAACCGTTGATGTCTGGTTCACATTTTCATTTACTTCGTTCAGGCCCTGTGCAGCCTGAGTCACATTCTCAGTAATTTCCTGAGTAGTGGCAGACTGTTCTTCAATGGCTGCTGCAACCGTTGTTACAATAGCGTTTATTTCATTGATCACCTCAACGATAGACTCTATCGCATCAACAGATTCCCGGGTGGTTGCCTGTACGCTTGCAATTTTTGAGCTGATCTCATCCGTTGCATCTGCCGTCTGCCGGGCAAGTACCTTGATTTCGCCGGCGACAACGGCAAACCCCTTACCGGCTTTACCCGCTCTTGCAGACTCAATGGTCGCGTTCAGTGCCAGAAGATTGGTCTGTTTCGAAATATCGGAAATTGTTTCCGTTACCTTGCCGATATCAGAAGCAGCCGCTCCCAGTTTATCCACCTTTTCAGAAACAGTTGTGGCCTTTTCAACCGCAACCGCAGTGATTTCACTACCGGCTGCCGTATTTTTCGATACTTCCTGAATGGTTGCAGTCATCTCTTCCGCTGCTGATACAATCATTTGTATATTGGCCGTGGTCTGCTCTGTTGCCGCAGCCACACTGTTCATATTCACACACATCTCTCCTGATGCCGCAGACACAACATATGATTTTTCCGCTGTCTTCTCGGCATTTGCCAGGATTTGATCCGATATCGCAGAGAGTTCGGTTGAAGAGGCGGTCAGGGTCTGGGTGCCTGTGGCGATATCATTGAACATCTGTCTTAGCTTGGATGACATCTGGTTCAATGCACCGGCCAGCACACCCATTTCATCTTTCTGATCCAAATCAAGCTGTTGGGTTAAATCGCCGTCCGCCATTTCCTGAGCCATAGTCACCCCTTTTTTGATGGGGGTTGTAATCGACCGGCTGAAGTATAATGCAATCATAAAAATCAGGATGGCTGCAACCAGGGCGATAATACCGATGTTGATTTTTATGGTTTTTATGGCGGCAAAGGCTTCTGCTTCGTCAATTTCCGCCAGCAGGCCCCATGTTAAATCCCCCACCTTCACAGGTGTATATGCAGATAAAACAGAATTACCATTATAGTCGATAATAATTTTTTTACCGGCTCTCCCGGAGAGGACATCGTCTGCCGCCTCAGTATCCACAGTCCCTTTTTCCGGATTTGCCCAGGAGTTTTTTACAGAATAATTTTCCGGATTCAGATAAGAATCAGACCGCATAAGCTTGTCCTTACCAATCAGATAGGTTTCTCCTGTTTCACCCAGCCCCTCTCTTTGGGTCATGAGTTTGTTAATCCGGTCAAGGGGCATCTGGAAAACGGCCACGCCGACTTTTTTATCGCTGTCAAAGACGGGAGAAGCAATAAAGCTGGCCGGTGCCTCATAGGACGGGGGGTATTTTTTATAATCCGACAGAATTACAAAATCCTTTTGAGATGCCCGGGCAGCCGCCTTGAATACTTCTGCAAAATTAGTATTTGAATAAGGGCCGTCGTTAAGGGAGGTGGCATAATCAAGCTCTTTGAATACGGAATAGACAATGTGACCGGTTTGGGAGTCAACCAAAAAAATATCATAATAGCCGAACTTTTCAAGGTAGTTACGGACAATGGGATGGATTTCGGCATGGCGTTTTGAATAATCGGATGGGTCTGATGCGGTGTCAAGCAGATGTTTGGATCCCAAAGGATGGGTATTGTCGGCAATATAATAGTATTGAAGGGCAAGGGTATTGGTATCGAGATTATTGATAAGATCTGTCACGTCAAGGGTAACATCCGGGTTCCGGGATTTATACTCCTTATAAAACGCATGGGTATAATAGTTCATAACCTTTGCCTTTATTGCTTCGCCTGCCGGAGCGCCATCTTGGACCGCAGCCTGAAACTGCCTGAATTCTCGTGAGAATCCGGCCATAGCGTTAACGATCATCTGATTCTCGGAAAATGTAAGGATCTGATTTTCAATGGTTTGAAAATAGTCTTGGATATTATTCTTTTTTATTTGACGAACGGCTTCGAGTTGATTGAATGCCTGGGTGGAAATCGCTTTTTTGGATAAATTAACGGAAAGCCACCCTAAAACCGCCAGCGGCAGAATGCCTGCTACCAGGAATGTGGTGATCAATTTTATACTGATTTTAATATCGCGTAATTTTTTCAATTATTTTCCTCGCAAGGGTTTATCTGATATTCGAATTATGCCGTTATCAAGTTTCCTGTATGTTTCTATCCAAATAAGAATGATCAGATACTTTTATTGGAAGACCGTTAGATTTGTATTAGATTACGTTTTTGAAATTGTCTTCATTAAAATGAAGGTAGTGATATTTCAAGGTCCGCCCCAGGAATCGATAAGATTTTTACCCTGGGAGCGGCCACGATTGATTTCAAGACTGTAACCGGATGCAAGGCGGCAAGGCATGACGACTGAGGGCGTATCAGCCATACGCCGC
>JANQML010000262.1 GCA_028280105.1 Desulfobacula sp.
CTTTAAATTCAAAGCTTTTATTGTATCATCAAGTGATTTCATCTTTTATGATAAAATTTTTATGCAACGTTGAGGTTAAGTACTTCGATCTTCGGAGCCATCATCTGCTATGGGAAAATAGATGTTGAATTCCGATCCGTTGCCGGGTTCGCTTTTTACCTTCATCACGCCTTTCATTTTTTTAACGATGCCATGGACAACGGAAAGCCCCATTCCGGTGCCTTTGCCCTGTTCCTTGGTGGTAAAGAACGGATCAAATATTTTTTGTACCAACGTATGGTCCATTCCGATCCCCTGGTCCGTAAACGTTAAACGTACATAGTGACCCGGTTCCAGATCTGCTGGTATCCGGCCGTTGCTTTTTATTTCGATCTCTTCCAAAGAGACGATCATCACCCCTCCTGTATTTTCCATGGCATGATAAGCGTTTGTTGCCAGGTTCATGATCACCTGATGGAGTTGGGTTGAATCGGCTTTGATCGGCCTGCAGTCATTTTGTATCTTTTGAACAATTTCAATGTTTGTCGGTACCGTCGATCGAATCAACTTCAATGCTTCTGTGAGAATCGACTGTATTTTTAGAACCTTAAGCCCGAATTTTTCTTGCCTGGAAAATGTCAGAATCTGTTTTACCAAATCTTTGGCCCTCAAAGAGCTATTATAAATCTGGACGAGGCTTTGCCGATTGGGATCTTCATCACCGACAGACTCCAGCAGCATCTCCGTATGCCCTAAAATGGGGAAAAGAATATTGTTAAAATCGTGTGCAATGCCTCCTGCCAGGGTTCCGATCGCTTCCATTTTGTATGATTGCTGTAATTTTTGTGCCAGTTCAGCCTTTTCTTTTTCCGCTTTTTTTAGTTGAGTAATGTCCTCCACACTTGACCAGATAAATTTTTCGCTTTCCCGGGTCACAACCATACCATTTAATCTCACCGGCACCGGATGCCCGTCTTTGTGGATCAGTTCTTTTTCATAGGGGCCGTATTTTCCGGTGATCTTAAGCAGCTCCTTTTGTTCCCGGTCATTTGGAATATATTTTTCCGGTGTGATATCCGACCAATTTAAGGTTAACACCTCATCCATACTGTAGCCCATACTCTCTGCGTAGGCGGAGTTGACCGTCACAAGCGTCCCGTCCATGCGGCTGAGAGCCAGTCCGATCGGTGATTGCTCCAATAATTCTTTATAGTTCTTTTCACTATTCTGAAGTGCCTTTTCAGCCAGTTTTAAGGATTCGTTTTCCCTTTGGAGCATCATGTTCTGTCTTCGGATTTCCTTCATTGATGCCCGTATCAGAACAAAGAGAAGGATCATCAGGGCCGAACTTAAGCCAATGATCTGGTGGATGTAGACGGTCTGATTTTTGCGCAGATCCGTCATGTACTGGCCCGTACCGATATAACATCCCAGTTCCGGAATGCCGATGACATAGGATATTTTTTCATGGGGCCCCGTCTGCCCGGGCCTTAGATAGTAATAGGAAACAAACCCTTGCCCTTCTTTTGATTTGGCCGTCTTTACCAGAGCCCTTATAATGTAAAATCCATTGGAGTCTTTCAGGTCCCACATATCGGTCATTTCCTTTTGGGGCTCAAAGGGCTGAACCAGCATAACGCCGTCATAGGCACTCATGAAGATATAATTTTGACCGGTATGATCATTGTAGACCATTCTTCTGACAAGGTTTCGAACCTGCTCAAGGGCCTCTTCCATGGTTATATTCTGGACACGATATTCCACAAGTATCGGCTCAATTGAATTTCTGGCAATCTGAACGGTCTGTTTCAAATGATCCAGTCTCTGCTTTTTTGTATTTCCCATGTACTTGTAAGTGAGATAACCGGAAAAAAAGATAAATATCAAACCGAAAATGAAGCCGATACCGATTATTCTCATTTTAGCCGACTTCAGGAGTAATTTATTGTTTTTAGTCATCATATTCTTCATCAGGCAGATATATCCCGTTTGAAAACTATGATCAGCATACTATGAAAGATACTCAAAAAAAAAGAGGGTAGAAGAATTATGGGGCTGTTTGAACCGTATTTCTCATTTTTTTAGATGAAGAAAAATACTCCGAATGGTAAACGCATGTAAGGATCTGTATCAAATTTAAATAAAAAAATGATTTTAAATCCCGGTGAAATGGATTTAAAATCATTTTTTTATAGTATACAAGGCCTTGACCACAGCGGACAAAATAAATTGGAGCTATTTTTTCAAAGCCACGGGTTTTCCTAAAATTTCAGCCCAGACCACGGCGTTTTGAAGCCGGTTCTTCCGATACCGGTTTATCATGGGTATTTGTTTTTCTTCAAATGAAGAAGCGATACCGTCTGTAATACCAATCCCTTTCATTTCAGCCAATGCCGGACCCGACAGGGGAGCCTGTTCGGATTCAGCCGCCGGAACCGGTATCTCCTGTTCCGTTCCAGCCCGTCTTTCCCCCTCATAGACGATCCCCTCTTCACCTCCCAATTCCTGCCAGAAGTCATCCGGGTCCTGTTGCGCTGCCTGTTTCGCTGCCTGTTGTTGTTGTCGCTGCTGTTCTTCAATTTCCCTGATAATCTTTTGGATCTGATCTCCGATCCGGGTGAAAATCGTATTTTTTTTCTTTTTGGCTTTCTTCTTGTCAGGGGAGGCTTTTTTCAGTGCCTTCTGTCTGAGTTGTCTCAGCAGTGAAGGCAGCAAAAAAAACAAAAGAATGAAGAGCATTGATATAATGGAGTCAAAATCCATATCTATCCGTCCTTTTTCTAAGGATCAGCCGGAACCCGGGGGTTCCGGCTCAAACCAATGTTACTCTTTCGAATCAACACCGGACTCGGGAGTGGCTATCTGATCCCTCATCCGGGTGTCGGCTGAAATATTCTGCATCTTGTAATAATCCATCACGCCTAAATTGCCGCTTCGGAATGCCTCTGCCATGGCCAGCGGCACCTGGGCCTCGGCTTCCACAACTTTTGCCCGCATCTCCTGAACCCGGGCTTTCATTTCCTGTTCCTGGGCATAGGCCATGGCCCGCTTTTCTTCGGCTTTTGCCTGGGCAATCTTCTTATCTGCTTCCGCCCGGTCGGTTTCAAGTTCCGCACCGATATTTTTTCCCACATCCACGTCGGCAATATCTATGGAAAGAATTTCATAGGCAGTTCCGGCGTCCAGCCCCTTGGTAAGAACGGTTTTTGAAATCATATCCGGGTTTTCCAATACCTCTTTGTGTGTAACTGCCGATCCAATGGTCGTAACAATTCCT
>JANQML010000266.1 GCA_028280105.1 Desulfobacula sp.
ATCAGCAAGGTGCCGGATGCAAGGCGGCAAGGAGTGACGAGTGAGGCGTATCATTCATACGCCGCAGGGAGGAACGATCGCAGGCAACGTAGCAGGCGGTGCTTTGATGGTGGATCAGGGCCCCAGCATCACCTTGACATCCAGAGCCGTCCACTCCCCTTTTGAATAAACAATAGGGTTGATGTCCAACTGGTTGAGCCGGTCTCCCATGTCATGGGCCAGCCTGGAGACCTGTGA
Source organism: Desulfobacula sp. (assembly GCA_028280105.1). Classification (GTDB taxonomy): domain Bacteria; phylum Desulfobacterota; class Desulfobacteria; order Desulfobacterales; family Desulfobacteraceae; genus Desulfobacula. The sequence goes on from JANQML010000266.1 coordinate 238, forward strand.
AACGGCAACCGCCAGTTTTTCCTTGTCCAGATCCATGCCCCTGAAATTGTCAAAGACCGGGGCCAGGGCCAATTCGTCAATCATATCCATGGCATCTGAAATGGAACAGGGTACCAGGCGAAAGGCCGTATCTTTATATATTTCGGTAAAAATACCACCGGCGCCCACCATAACGGCATGCCCCATGGCAGGATCGTTGATCACACCGATTATAAATTCAGGGCCGGTAAAAGTGGTCTGATGTTCAACAAGGATAGGCTGCCCGGGAAACCGCTGCTCCATCTGGAGAAAAGATTCAGACAGACCGGACGGCTCGATATTAAGCATGACTCCCTGTAATTCGGTTTTATGCAGGATATCGCCGGAGCAGACCTTGAGGACATACGGCGGATCAATCCCCTGTGCGATCCCCTCTCTGTCCGGATCATCACCGGCAGCCGCCCGATGGGACCGGGGCACACGGATACCGTACCGGCTGACCAATTGCTTGGCATCAAATTCATCGGGTTGACGGGACGGACCAACAGTTTTAAGCCAGTCTGCTAAAGCCGTTCCGGTTTCAGCAGATTCAGTCTTAGCAAATCCGGCCGGATCTTCTTTAATACTCCTCTGTTTGATCTGGGTACGTTCCACAAGAAAACGGGCCGCCTTAACCGCCCTTTCAACGGATGGGAATGCCACCACCCCGGCATGGAAAAAATTTTTAATCCGATTGTCGGTAAACGGACCATATTTGGTAAAGACAAGAATCGGTTTATCGGTACGGGCGTTTTTATCCACGATAATGTCAATCAGATTCTCGGTTACGCCGGGTGGTGCAAAAAAGGCAATGCAGATAATGATATCCACACCCGGATCATCTATCAGGGCATCCAGCCCCTTTGAAAACATATCGTCCCCGGCACTGGCGGTGATGTCAACCGGATTCTCACAGGATGTGAACTCAAATGTATCGGCCTTAATCCGGTCTTTGGTGGCCTGGGCCAACCTGGCCATCACCAGTGGGACCCGTGCGGATTTTTTTTCAATAAAATCGGTGCACATCACCCCATATCCGCCGGCAGCCGTTAACACCGCCACCCGGTTTCCCGGAGATCCGGGCAACATGGACAGAACCTTGGTGGCATCACAAAATTCTTCATCATCATAGACCCGCTGGATACCGAATTGTCTGAATGCGCCTGAAATCACATTATCAGACCCGGCCAGCTTGCCGGTATGGGAGCTGACAGCATTGGCAGCGGTATGCGTCATGCCCGCCTTTAAAACGACAATCGGTTTTTTTTGTGAAATGGACCGGGCCGACGCCAGAAACTGCCGCCCGTTTTCAATATTCTCAAGATAAAACCCCAGGCAGCGGGTCTTTTTATCCGCCCCAAAATACCGGAGAAAGTCATTTTCGTCCAGATCACTTTTATTGCCGAGCCCGATAAACGCCCGCATGCCATACCCGGTATTTGACGCATACCCCAAGGCTTCCACACCAATGGAACCGCTTTGCACAATGCAGGCAACAGAACCGTCCCTGGCCAGGGCTTTATCGCCGTGTTCCACAAAAATGGTATCAATGTTTTCATCCGGCAGAAAGATACCCAGGGAGTTGGGGCCCAATATATTGACCGCATCTGCCGTTGCCGTCCGGCTCAATTCATTCTCCAGTTCCCGACCCTCTCCACAGATTTCTCCAAACCCGCCGGCCACAATAATATAATTGGGAATCTTTTGTTCAATACATTGTTTAACGGCATTGACCGCACCGGCGGCAGAGATGGTAATAACGGCAAGGTCGATACCGTGGGGCAGGGATGCCACATCCGAATAGACCTTATGCCCCTGGATGGCGGTCTCTTTCGGGTTGACCGGGTAAAGCCGCCGCCGTGAATCCAGCAGTCTTTTAAAAACGATCCCCCCCACTTTGAATTCTGAGTTGGAAGCTCCTATCACGGCAATCTTCCGGGGATTCAACAATCGATCCAACTGCCTGTTTTTATCCATATGATGACACCACACCTTATATATTCTGTCAATTTTCCGGCATCTGCCTCAGCGCCACATGCAACATGCCTGTCAGACCGGTTTTTTTTAAAGTAATAGCCTGAGAAAAATTTTTATGACAGGTTTGACATCAATACAAGTCTTTTTTCCATTACCATTTCGGCAAATACGGTCACAACCCCGGACATACCCCCTATCTATTGGCTTTATCTTAAAAAGGATGTTATAAATTCACCTGAATGACGGTTGAATTTAAGCGGCAGTCACGCTTAACATTTTTAAAAAAAGTATTTTAACACAAAAACATTTCTGAGTGATACGGCATGGACCGGTCAAAGCCGCTTTGATACCGTTGTTCGATATCAATGATTCTGATTTCACAAACCCGAAACTGAAGAAGGAGCAAATAAAATGTGTGAATCCAATGTTTATCTGAAAAAGGATGAAACCGAAGAACTGATCATGGAAAACGTAGCCGCTGTCACACCGGCGGGTGAAAATACCTTTCTTTTAAAAGGGTTGTTAGGGGAAAGCATGGAAGTAAAAGCCATTATCGAGGATATTAATCTAATGGGCCATAGGATTACCTTAAGAGCCGTGTAACCGAATGGGGATGACGCGTTTCCAAGCTTTTCTGGAACAGATCGCAGAGGCAAACGCTCTGTTCAAAAAAGAAAAAATCCAGTGGCTTTTTCACACCGGAATGCTTTTTTTAAGCCCGGATAAATGGTGGGGAGACTTCAAATACCGGGCATCCATACATGAGGGGATTGATATCACCTATTATAACCGGCCCGGAGACCAGGCTATCCGTCAATTGGAAGCCGGGGCCCGGGTCCCGGCCATGGAGAGCGGCACCCTGTTAAACATCTGTCCGGACTTTCTGGGCACCTCCATGGTGGTGGAATCGGAAAAAAACATTGCCAAAGGTGTACGTGTAGTAATGGTGTATGCACACGTCACCCCTGAAAATGGATATGGCCCGGGAGATATTATTTTAAAAAACACCTGTGTCGCCCGGGTCTGTGATACCCGGAAAAACCCGAAACTACCGCCACACCTGCACCTGTCCTGTTTTGAAATCCCGTTGGAAGTTGAACCGGGCCACTTGAACTGGGCTCTGTTTTCAAAACAGGAGAATCTGTGTATGATCCACCCTGTTTTTTTATAGCGACCATGGATAAACGCCTTACTCAGACGGCCTTACCCACGATATATCATAAAAGTTTTTTTTGGGTCTGAAAATAAGGTATGACGGCATGGGAAACCCGATCCAAACTTTATGTTTTAGGCGGTTTAGTCGGGAAAAGAAGAATTGAAAAAAAAAAAAATTTAATCTATGATAGCCTCCAAATCTTATGTGATAATCAAACTCAACATGGAGTAGACAATGAAAACAATAAAATATCTCTTCTTTCTGATCGTTTGTATAGTTGTTGCAGCACTGGTTTTCTTTAATCAAGAGTATTTTCTGGCAAAAGTTGCATTGAGTGTGACGGTTAAAGATATGGTTTATACGATTCCAGAAATTCAAACCATTGTCTACTTTGGTATCTGTTTTTTTCTTGGGCTGCTTATTTCCGGCATGGGTACGATTTCCGCCAAACTCTGTCTGGGCCGCACCATCAAAGAACGGGATGCGGACATTTCCGCCTTAACCCTTCAGGTGAATGAATTGAGCACTGAACTGTCGGTCTTCAAAAACGACCCGTATATCAAAAAAGGACTTGAAGACAAACCCATGGCACTGCCCCAACCGGATTCAACAAAAGCAATCGAAGCATCACAGACCGGGGTTGAATCAAATGAGCCAGCAAAGGAACAGTCAGCTGAAGCCGTCTCTGATCCGGCAGATCAGGACACCCCGAAAAAGCTTGAATAATCTCTGCCGCCCATGAGGAGACGTAAGATCGATTTAGCCGGAACCCCTCAGACATGAGTTCAAAAAAAAACACCCCCATGATGGAGCAGTACCTGTCCATCAAAAAAGCCTATTCGGATGCCATCTTATTTTACCGGATGGGTGACTTTTATGAGATGTTCAACGAGGATGCGGAAAAAGCCGCCGCCATCCTTGAAATCACCCTGACATCCCGAAACAAAAACGACACCAACCCCACGCCCATGTGCGGTGTTCCCGTCAAAGCAGCTGACAACTACATTGCCAAGCTCATTGAAAGCGGATGCAAGGTCGCGGTCTGCGAACAGGTGGAAGATGCGGCAGCGGCAAAGGGTCTGGTTAAGAGAGAGGTGGTACGGGTCATTACCCCGGGCATGATTCTCAATGAAGCGCTTCTGGACAAATCTTCCAATAATTTTCTGCTGGCCCTGTTTAAATATAAAGATGCCGCTGCCATTGCCTACCTCGACATCTCCACCGGAACCTTTAAAACCTGCCAGATTGACACTGTCAATTCAAAGTTTCCCGGGCAGTTGATCGATGAAGCATTAAAAATCGACCCCAAAGAGATTTTACTTCCCGCAGGGTTCAAAGATGATCCGGCCTATCGACCGATTCGGAATAGATTTAGCGGACGGCAGATCACCTACCTAGATAAAACTGATTTTTCCCATGAAGAGGCAAAAGAAAGGTTGATCCAAAAATTTAAAACCCGCAGCCTGGAAGGTTTTGGTGCCGAACATCTAAAAGCGTCCACCTGTGCCGCAGGAGCGATACTTTCCTATGTTGAAAACACCCAGATGCAGGATACCACCCATATTTTTCAGATCATCCCCTATGATCTGAACAATTTTCTGGTCATTGACGACCGGTCCTGCAAAAATCTTGAAATCCTTCACAACATCCAGACACTGGACAAAAAAGGGACCCTGATCCATGTTCTTGACCGGACCGTCACGGCCATGGGATCCCGCCTGATTAAAACCTGGGTCCGATATCCCCTGGTCGACCGGGACAGGATCATTCAACGCCAGGATTGCATTGAAGAATTTACCAAGTCCGCTCACATCCACCAGATGATTATCAATCATCTGAAATCGGTCTACGACCTGGAACGGTTGGGATCAAAAATCTCCATGGGACAGGGAAATGCAAAAGATCTGATCGCGCTCAAAAATTCCCTGATGATGATACCGCGAATCTTCAAGGAACTGGCCCACTTTGAAAACCCGCTTCTCAAGGGTGATATCCTCGAAGATCAGGATAGCCTGCTGGACGAGTTGGCATCCCTTGCCGACCTGATCAACACCGCCGTCAGAGAGGATGCATCCCACCTGCTGAATGAAGGCAACCTGATCAATGACGGATATGACCAGGCGCTGGATGAACTGCTGCTCATCTCCAGAGACGGCAAATCCTGGATTGCAAAGGCAGAGGCAACGGAGCGCGAAAAAACCGGACTCTCTTCCCTTAAAATCAAATACAATAAAGTCTTTGGATACTTTATCGAAATATCGAAAACCCAGGCCGCATCTGTTCCGGAAAACTATATCCGCAAACAGACCCTGGTCAATGCGGAACGGTTTATCACGGATGAAATGAAAGAGGTGGAATCCACCATCCTTAACGCGCAGGATAAGCGCAACGCCCTGGAATATAAACTCTTCTGCCGGGTCCGGGACCAGGTCATCGAAAAAGCCTCGCATATCCTGAAGATGGCAGGGTTCATCGCCCGGGTGGATGCACTCCAGGGGCTTGCCACGGCCGCTTCCGAAAACGGGTATGTCCGCCCGGAGATCAATGCCGGCCGGGTCATCCATATTGAAGACGGCCGGCACCCGGTGGTGGAAAAACTGATCACCGGAGAACGGTATGTGCCCAATTCCATTGAAATGGATGATGACGACCGGCAGGTCCTGTTGATCACCGGCCCGAATATGGCAGGTAAATCCACGGTGCTTCGCCAGGTGGCCTTAACCGTACTCATGGCCCAGATGGGCTCCTTTGTGCCGGCACGAAAGGCATCCGTCTGCCTTGTGGATCGAATTTTCACCCGGGTGGGTGCACTGGACAACCTCTCATCCGGCCAGAGTACGTTTATGGTGGAAATGGAAGAGACCGCCAATATCGTCAACAATGCCACGGAACACTCTTTAATTATCCTGGATGAAATCGGCAGGGGGACCAGTACCTATGACGGCATGAGCATTGCCTGGGCCGTTACTCAATACCTGCACGACTTAAACGGGAAAGGGGTTAAAACGCTTTTTGCCACTCACTATCATGAACTGACCCGGCTGGAAGAGACCAACCCCCGCATCAAAAACTTTAATATCGCCGTAAAAGAGTTTAACGACAATATCGTTTTTTTACGACGCCTGGTCAGGGGGGGAACCAACAAAAGCTACGGTATTCAGGTGGCCCGTCTGGCAGGCGTGCCAGATGCCGTTATCGCAAAGGCCAAGCAGGTCCTTGCCGGCATTGAAAAGACAGACCCTGCCGATGCGGGCGGCCCCGAACCAGCCAGAAAGAAAAGACCCGGAAGAAGAACCCGGAAAAAAAAGGGAAGAAAAACCGATCCCAACCAATTGGAATTATTTACAGACAATGAAGGCGGTCTTAAAAAGATTTTGGAAAAAATGGATATTTCAAGCATGACGCCCCTTGAAGCCATGAACGCACTCAATGATCTAAAACAAAAAGCACTCCAATAGGCTATGCCCAAGTTTAAGCCATTCATACTTATCCTATTGTCCGTCTTTGTACTGACTTTTGTTTCACCGTTTTTTCTCGTCCAAACCTGTGCAGCCAACAGTGCCAAACAACAATATCTGGCGGCAGACTCCTGTTATAAAAAACTGAGAAATTCTGCTGCCAAACGGAAAAAAGCGTCTGAATGGCTCAAGTGCATTAAAAAGTACGAAACCATTTATAAAGTCTACCCCAACAGTTCATGGGCACCGGCCGGAATGTACAAGGCAGCCGAGTTGTACCTCACCCTGGCACGGCTGTCCGGCAGGCATTCCTATAAAAACAACGGTATGGATCTTCTGGCCCGGATCCAGAACAGATACCCGGGTAGTGCATACAATAAACGGGCCAAATCCCTGCAGGCCAGAAACACCAATCGCCCGCCAAAAACCGTTTCAAAAAACAGATCCAAGCCGACAGTACCTGTTGCATCCGGTACTCCCCATAAAAAGGCATTGAAAAAAAAGACCCAAAAACTTGCATTAATCAATGAGTTCAACAGGGAGCAGCGCCGTTCCAAACCGGTGAAACCGTCGCCGGCCACCCCTGAACCACCCTTGCCCGTGCAGGTGAAACCGGCTGCGTATAAACCGCCGAAAGAGGACAGCACGGTCACGGAACTGCGGTTCTGGTCCAACCCGGAATATACCCGGATTGTCGTCAATGCCACGGATGAAAGGGATTATTCCCACCGGCTCCTGAAGAAGGACCCGGATATTGACAAACCGTTTCAACGGCTCTATGTGGACATTGAGCAGTCCCGGCTTGGGCCCCGGATAGCCGAGCATACCCCCATCAACGATAATTTGCTCAGACAGGCCCGGGCCGGACAATATCTGCCCCACACCGTAAGGGTGGTGGTGGATATCAAAGACTTTGAAAACTATAAAATTTTCTCGCTCAAAGATCCCTTCAGAATTGTTATCGACGTCTGGGGGAAAGGGTCCAACGGCAGTCCGTTCACAGCACCTTCCGGCCCCCGGGTGGCCGATACGGACAGCCCGCCTTCCGGCGGAAAAACCAGACAATTCGACACTGACAACCTGAAATCATCCGACATTGCCCGGCAACTGGCCCTGGGTGTTCGAAAAATCGTCATTGACCCGGGCCACGGCGGCCCGGACCCCGGGGCTCCCGGCTACTATAAAAATGTATGGGAAAAGGATATTGTATTAAAAATAGCAAAAAAACTGGCCGTCAACCTGAGGGACCGTTTAAAATGCACCGTGATACTGACCCGGTCAACGGATAAAAAACTGACCCTGGAAGAACGGACCGCCATTGCAAACACCCAGCGGGCCGATCTGTTTATTTCCCTGCACTGTAATGCGGCTAAAAATCGAAAACTGAGGGGGATTGAAACCTATATCCTCAACCTTGCCACGGATGAACAGGCCATTGCCGTTGCCGCAAGGGAGAATGCCACCTCTGAAAAAAATATCTCCGATCTGGAATATATCCTGTCGGACCTGATGAAACACGCAAAAGTCGAAGAATCCACCCGGCTGGCCAACGTGGTGCACGCGGCTTTTATCAAAGGAATGAAGAAAAAGTACTCCGGCATTAAAGATCTGGGGGTTAAACGGGCGCCGTTTTACGTTTTGCTAGGTGCGCGAATGCCCTCAATCCTGATTGAGGCCTCGTTCCTCAGCAACCCGGAAGAATGCAAACGGCTGATGACTTCCGCATACCAGTCCACCATAGCCAGCAGCATTGCCGATGGTGTGGTAAACTATATAAATGAAACCAACCCCAAGCAACTCTAATTTAATGAATCGTATCAGATCAAGGAGAGTCCCATGTCATTTGAGAATATCATTTTACAGGTTGACGCCCCTGTTGCCACCATTCTTTTCAACAGGCCCAAAGCATTAAACGCGCTGAACAATGCCCTTTTTGATGAACTGGACCAGGCGTTGGACCAGGTGTGCGAAATGGAAGAGGTCAAAGTACTCATCCTCACCGGAAGCGGTGAAAAATCATTTGTTGCCGGTGCGGACATTTCCGAACTGGCTGAAATGAATCCTTTGGAAGGAAAATTCTTTTCAAGAAGAGGGCAATTGGTCTTTTCAAAAATTGAGGCCCTTCCCATTCCCGCCATTGCCGCAGTAAACGGTTTTGCATTGGGCGGCGGCCTTGAAGCGGCCATGGGCTGTGATTTTATCTACGCTTCAACAAAGGCCCTTTTCGGTCTTCCTGAAATCAATCTGGGGCTGATTCCGGGATTTGGCGGCACCCAGCGGCTTGCCAGGCTCATCGGGCCCAACAAGGCCAAGGAACTTGTTTTTACCGGAAAGAATATTTCCGCCCAGGAAGCCTTTGAACTGGGAATTGTCAATAAACTCTGCGAACCGGAAGCGCTCATGGGTGAGGTGATGAAAACCGCCGGCCTGATTGCCGCCAAAGGAAAAGTGGCACTGCGGTCCGGAAAAGAGGTCATTCAGAACGGAATGAAAACCGATCTTGAAACCGGTTGCAGAATCGAAAATGATGTCTTCGGCCTGACCATGGCCAGCCCGGATGCCAAAGAGGGAACCCGGGCATTTCTGGAAAAAAGAAAACCAGACTTTAAAGGCGGATTGTTTTAAACCCAAGACCGAACCGGCCGTGTGCAGTCAGATTGTATGCGGCCGGACCCGTTCAAACAGATAACTTATTCAATCCGCACCAGTTCCAGTGCGAGATAATTCTTGTCCTCCGGGGTTCCCCAGGTCTTCCTTGTGGGGTTGACCAGCGGGAGCGTTATTTTCCATAATTGAGCAGTCGATCCCGCCGTTGGCCCCCAGTATTCCAGCGGCATTTTTATATCGCCTGAAAATGAAGTCTTGAAATTCTCTGCTTCCTCTTTTGCGTGCTTCTTAATGTCTTTTATTTTTTCCGGGGTGAGCGTTTTTCCCGATTTTTTAGCGATCTCCCCGTACTCTTTCAAAAGCCCGTCATAATACCCCTGTTTTAATCTGTCCGGATTCTTTTTGCAGCCGTATCTCACCTTGTATTCGTTGTTCTTTGGAAACTTCAGTGTCACCTGTTTCCCAGCAACCCTGCCGTCCACCGCATAGGTCTCTTTCCGGATCCGGGAATTATTGGGGCTGCAATCATACCCCCCCGGCGGTTTTGAGAATTCCTTTATAGAGACAAACCGGGTTTTTCCGCGGCCGTCATTGTACTTTCCCTTTTTGATCTCAAACACTACGTCCGTCCGGACGGTCACTTCAAGCCCGGCTGACAATCTATGGGCGTACACGATGCCGGCCAGTCTGTCTTTCTGGGTGATGGAAAGGCGCCACTTTTGAGGCGGGCCCTGGAGTTCCAAATAGTTCACCGCCCCGGGATGCACAATAAAACCGTCGCTATTGTATTCTCTTTTCGTCTCAGGCATGATGTCGACCCGGTAACCGTCTTCCAGTTCAAATTGATGCCGGGTTTCAGGGAGCGGCATCATCATGGGCAGCAGGAACCACTCCAGTACCAGCCGCAATTGCGATCCGCTTCGATACCCCTTGCATTTTATATGAAACCGGGTTTCCGGAACAGCCGGTGTCCATTTCCCTTTCAGCATATCACCGGCTTTATAGGAAAATTGCGGTGAGGACTTCAAGTTGTAAACAACTTCAAATTCCGTTTTAAACTCGCCGTCTTCGCGGGGGACGCGAAGATCGGTATAGACATCCCACTGATGGTGGAAATCATAGTCTGCATCAGGTACAATATAGACTTCCTGGTCCGGATTGGCTTTAAAACCCAGGCTCTGCTGCGATATGACTTTATAATCGGCGAAAAAATGGAGCTGCCAGTTTTCAACATCAGCGGGCTTTGCTGAAGCCGGTGTCAACGCACCGAACAGGCCGCAGACCGTGATCATGACAACCGCATAAAACAAACGCAGGGGAAAGGATCGCCTCTTTCGCTCACCACCCGGCAGATGTTTCGGTCTCTTCTTTATACTCTCAATCATCCCTGATTCCTTAACTTTATCCATCATTTTCTGACTGCCGACTGTTATGGTTTGAGAAATACCCGACGCCGCCTTTTTTTCAATTCAAATAATGAATGTACTTGATACTGCCTTTTGACTCTCCATTTGTCGTCATATCCAGCACAGGTGTCACACCGGGACCCTCATATTTGATCATAATCTTCATGGCGTTCTTATCCCTGGTGTGCCTGACCCTGTATGTCAGGGCACCCTGCTTCAGGGTAATCTCCTCATTGCCGGTTTTAAACCGAATGTTGTTCAGCAGGAATTCAGGCGATGCAGGTATGCCTTTTTCAGCGAACGATAACACTTTGTCCCCCGCCTGCACGGAACGGTCTATCTCCACATATTTTTCACCTAGATAGGGCCAGAACTGGCAGAGCAACTCCTCGCCGATGCGGTAAATTAGGTACTCTTTTTCTCTGCTTAGCTGCCTGTCGATACGTCCCGTGCTCTTCACGCTGATGATATTGCCGGTGTCCACTGTCCGGCCCCTGTAAACTGCCTTCAACCGTTTAATATAATATGAATTCACCGTATCATCAAAATCCACATCCATCAATGCCGTATAACCGCCTTCATAGGTTGTGGTCACGTTACCGTCATCAAAGGGGGCTTCCACCACGCTTTTATGGTTGATAGACAGCACGGCATTCTCTTTGAGCGTTGTATCAACCGTCAGTTGAAATTCCACGGGTTGATTAAAATCCGGATTGGTCATTAAAAGCGCGACCCTGTCCACCCGGTTCGGACCGTCGACACGGATGAACTCTTTTTCCGTTTCCCCGGTCCAGTTCTCCCGTTGCCAGCCCGAGGGGGTTTTTAAAAGGGCCACAATCACCGGCTTTTGGGAGGTCTTTGGCTCGAATTTAAACCGGATGATCGGAAACTTTAAAATATCTTTGTCAAACCGGTACACGACATTGGTCTGCAACGTGGGTTTGATTCCATACGGCACCTTGTATACCCGCCTTTTCGTAAACCGGATGGTTTTGAAAGGGGGGGTGAATGTGGGAAAGCTGCCCGGATCCGAATACTTGCGAAAGGGTGATTTGTTCCAGTTGTAGACAGAATATTCGGCAAAGGTTTTGTTTTTATCATCCAAGGCCTTTTCAACTGCCTGACGGACTTTTCTATTTACAAGCCCCTGTTTGATGAGCTTTTCAGGAAGCTGATCATCATTAAAATACTGGGTTAAAAACCGAATGAAAAGGTGCCGGCTGTATTCATAATCTTTATAGACGGTAAAAAGATTATGCCGGTTCAGGCTGGAAAAAAAGTCCTTAGAGTATTGATGCTCGGTATCATATGTCGGATAGATGTAATTTTCTACCCACACGGCGGTTGTTTCCATCAGCCACTTATTGTCATTTGTGTCGTATTCTGCCCCGGCATTAAATTGAAAGATGTGAAACAATTCATGCGCAAAAGTCGCTTTAATCAGCTTCTCGTCTAAATTATCAGACAGCCGGATATAATATACATCCCGGGTTGTTCCACTTTTATAGCGGAGGGTTGCCGCCTTGTTTGCCAGCCCGTCAAACTTCGGCAGGCGGCAGATCAGCACCACAAGGTCCTTTTTAATGTCCGCACCGAAATACGTTTTCAATTTTGGGAAAACGTATTTAATGGATTCCCGGACTGCGGCAATCTTTTTTTTGTAATCTGATTTTTTTTTCGGATCATTGGGCTGGTAAGCGGTCAGCCAGATCTTCTTTTTGCTGTTGGTCTTAACTTCCTTAAGAAAAAATGAGGCATTCGCCGGGGCGGCATATGCACTGGAGACAAAGCGTATCTTCTCAAAAAAAGAGGTCTCGTCATCTGGTTTTCGATCCGGGTTGTGTATACTTCTCGGATCATCCGGAAGGGCCAGGTAGGGGTAAAAACGGTTCTTTTGTTTTTCGTTCAGGCTGTCCCAATGGTCATAGAGCCATTGAAGATCCCATTTAATTTGATGGAATACATCCCGGGGCGCCTGATCATCGCCCCGGAAATTTTCCGGCAGTTTGCCTGGCTCGAATATGGCGGTCAGCTTTAAGTCAATGGATTCGATCCTTGTGACAGTTCCCTTTGCCAGTGCCGCTTCAATGAGATCAAATGAGGAGTCCGGGGGGTCTTCAAATGTCTGTTCTTCTATTATTTCGACACCGTCCGGTGTCGCTACCTTCCCGGATTCCGGCTGCACATGGGCCTGGGGCACCGGTTTCGCTTTACCAACCGTATCCGTTTCACCGGCATTTTCGCAACCGATTGTGAGGACCAGGATACAGAATACCAGGAGACACCCTATCGTTCTTTGCATAAACAACCCTGTTGTATCTGCTTTGGACTGCCGGTTTTTAACCGCAAAGCCATTCCAAAACTTGGCAATATCAAGTCTGTTATCGACATCGCGTCCCGTTCCATACCCCGAATCATGTATCTGCCCGGTTCCATCCATGCCGGGTGACGCTATTCTCCTGATAGTTCCTGCAGCTTTTTTATCGTTTCCGGGTCAAATCTACCGGTCTCTTCCAGGTCATGCTCCCATTGAAAATCCTGAAGGGCTTTCCGGGTTTTTTTCCCGGCAATACCGTCCGGTGTTCCCGCATTGAACCCCAGGGCATTTAACTGGGCCTGTTTTTTCCGGATCATGGACCGGGTCAGTGATGTGGTTTTCTTTTTCGGCTTTTCAGGTATTACCACCGTTTCAGTTGGAGCGGTCTTACCGTGACGGTAATATTTCTCGGGTGTTTTGGTGACAATAAAATCAACAGCCTTGTTAATGCAGATTCTCAATGCCTTTTCCATTGGCGTATTTTTCCAGCCGCCAAGACCGGCCGATAAAGCACTGCCGGCCAGGCCGCCGCCAAGATCTACATCGGTGGCTTCCCCCTCAACACTGGTGGCGGCAAGAATTCTTGATGTTTTTGCATCTATCACGCGGATGTCGATGGCCATATGGGCTTTTTTAAAACCACCGGCGATATTTCCCAAAATACCCAGGCCCAGTGCATCCAATGCACCGGAACCGCCTGAGCTGTGTCCTGAAAATTCGGTGATGGCGCCGACGATGAGCAGTTCGGCCCCTTCAATTTCACCGATCTGCGCTTCAGTGCCCTTTTTGATCCGTCCGGACGCCCCCAGGTCCTGTTCTGAAAGAACAGTACCTAAAGACTCTCTTTCAAGCACGATATACCGGTTGGTATTAAAAAGGGCTGTGGTCATCTGGTCGGCCATACCGTTTCCGATTGCAGGGGTGAACCATCCTCCGCCGCTGCTGGCAGCTTTGTTGGTGAACTTGGCCACCGCCACTCTTGCTTTGGGGCCGTCATAGGCCACCATTTGTGCTTCCTGGATCGAAGGTCCCCCCTGACCGGAGGTTACCGTTGCTTTGGTTCCGCTTGACGTTACGCACCCCGTGACAATTGTAAGACAAAAAAATGACAAAACACAAAAAATAATTCTACCCGAAACCATGATCTTTTCCTTTTCTTTACCCATAATGAATTGTTTATAGCTGCAGGCGGGCCAAATTACACCGGCCTGGATATCAACTCAAAGACGCGAGGAACAGGATTTCCAAAAAAGGACAGGGATGTTTTCAGGGGGGCCGTATTCATCGTATTCATTGTTTTTATGATGTAACAGCGGAATGGATATACTGTCTCTCTTTTCATATGTGTTTATTGCCAAAAATAAAAAGCAAGGTCTATACCGTGACATATCCACTGCCATTAGACAATAAGGGTAAATACCTATTCGATAATGGTGAAACCACCTAAATTTTATAAAAAGAACACTTAAATCATTTTGTTAAAAAAAATAAAAGCCTTATATCAGGCGGATCAGGCTTAGAAATGCGAATCTTAATTAGTGTTTCCGGCTAAATGCGGATGCATTCCCGGATTGACGGATTAACTTGGTGCTTTGGCCCCGGAACCCTTTGATGGCAAATTTCCTTTACCGGCAATCAGTCAATTTTTCCGGAACCGTTTTAATCATCCTTCTTTTGTATCTGTCCAAATTGGTCAAAAGAAGCCGTTTTTCTACGAAAACTATTTAAGGCAGGCCTTTTGCTTCGTTGTTCTGGGTCACACGCTGAATTAACTCACGGTAATCGGCGGATGCCGTGCTTCCCGGAGCAAATTCAAAGATGGATTTTCCATAGGAGGGTGCATCTGAAAGGCTTTCACAATACCGGATGGGGGTGCACATATACTCGGGATATAATTTTAGCAATTGTTCGTATATGGTACCCGGTCCTTTAATCCGGGTATCCATGAATGTAGGAACAATGTATTTTAAAACAATCTCTTTTCGATATTTCTGAATTGATCCCAGGCTCTTCATGAACTCACTCAACCCTTGCAGCGGCATGACCTCCAATGCCACCGGCACCAACACTTCAGTGGCGTAAAAAAGCACGTTGACTATGAGTTGATCCCACCCCGGGGCCGTATCAATTATTACAAAATCATATCGTTGATCCAGTTCCTTAAGTGCTTCGGACAAGGTCCACTCCGCACCAAAACTTTTTCGGTCAATGATCCGCTTTACACCGGCCAGGGATTTTCCGCCGGACAAGAGCCAGAGATTTTTTCTGGCCCGGATGATACATTCTTCAGGGGCCAGTTCTTTTGTGAGAAGTTCGGTCAATCCGGCCCGGGGCTTTTTCCCCAGGATGTAAGAGGATTGCCCTTGGGTGTCCGTGTCCACGAGAAGCACCTTGTATCCGGCAAGAGCCAGACCTGCGCAAAGATTCACACTGGTAGTGGTCTTGCCCACGCCCCCCTTGCTCAGGGTGACGCAGATTCTTCGAACCGGTTTCTCTTCCGGAATGGTTCCTCCGGGCTGGATGTTTTGGGGGGTGGCTTCTCTTGTATCGGTTTCCTTGCCCGGTCCGATCGATTCCGGTTCAGGGGCGGCCGGTTGGTGGGCATCAACCAACGTATCAGGTGATTTTTCGTCTGGTTGCTCCTGACGTTTCAACGCCTCGATTAGAACGGGGAATTTATGCTGGCAGGATTTACACCGGGCAGCTATCTTTTTGGCAGTTGGTGCTTTTTTTTGAATTTGGTCGACATTGACCTTGTGTCGTTTGTTACACTTCGGACAGATGATGATAGCCACAGATCCCCCTTGAGCACTTAACCTGTTATTGGTCATCCCTGAGCAGTTTATCTTTGAGTTTAAACACGGTCTCTGAAATCCTATCAGCAGTGCTCTGATTCATCCGGAACCACTGAATTCCGTATTGCCATTCCTTGTCGGAATTTAAGGAAAAGTGGACCACTCTGCCCTCCAGGTCTTTTATCACCTGTCCATCCATACTTAACTCACAGTTTCCGATGATCTGAGATACGGTAAAAGATAAGGGGTTTTCAAGTGTGATGCCGACGCCGGTCGCACTGATGTCACGGACCGGATACCGGTTATTCCCTATGGTGATCCAGACATTGTGGCTGATTTCCAAAGGAACGCGAAACGCTTTTCTGACAATGGTGTCCACTGAAAAATCTATTTCAACCGTATCGAATGTTTCGGGCTGGCCGTTCATTCGAACCCCTCCCTGATGTATCGAAAATTATAGGTTTTTACCGGATCTCGGGATCAGGCATTTATTTTTTTAAAAAAATATAGCAATAATGACAGGCGCGGGCAAGAAAAACATGAGGTCCATAGACAAAAAGGGTGTAAAATATGAAAATTTTACACCCTTTTCAGCTGAAATTCAGCGATACTTCGATCTGACTAAAGCGACTGCATTGTTATCCGCCAAGCGACTGAACCGCCGGAGCGATTGCCGGATGAACAAAAAGAAGGATCATTGAAACAACGAGTGCATAGATACAGAGGGACTCGATCAATGCCAGACCGATCAGCATGTTCACCTGGATTTTACCGGCAGCTTCGGGATTTCTTGAGATACCCGCCATAGCACCGTTCAGACCAATACCCTGAGCAAGACCACAACCGACTGCTGCAATACCGATAGCCAGACCTGCCGCCCATACACTACTTACTAGAAATTCCATTTTTAACTCCTTAAATTATGATAAATAATACTGATATAAAATAACGGGCTTCTTCCGTTTCCCGTAAAACACTTATTAATGTGCCTCTTCAATGGCACCGGCAATATACATGGTGGACAATAAAAAGAAGACAAAGGCCTGTATCAGGGAGACCAAAATACCCATTGCCATAATGGGGAGCGGAACCAGAAACGGTCCGGCCAGTGTGAGCAGAATGATCACGACCAATTCATGGCCCATCATGTTTCCGAACAGACGCAGTGTCAGGGAGAGTACCCGTGAGGCATGTCCGATTAATTCGACAATCAGGAACAAGGGGGTCAGGGCCGGTACCGGTCCCAAAAAATGTTTAACATATTTAATGCCGTGCATCTGAACACCGATCACATGGCTCCAGGTTACCGCGATAATGGCCAGTGCCACGGTGGTGTTGATACTTGCCGTGGGCGGGTAAAGTGTCGGAACCAGCCCCATCAGGTTGCCCAGGGAAACAAACAGGAAAATGGTGATCAGCAGAGGAAAGGATTTTCTTCCTTCATCACCGGTAATACTGGCCATGAATTCTTCAAGGCTTGAAATCAAAATTTCAAACAGATTCTGAGCGGTCTTGGGTACCATTGAAATACTCTTTCCCGCAAGCCAGCCCACGAGAATTAAAACAACCATTGCAAACCACATATAGGTCACATGGGGGTGTTTATACGCCCAATATTCAGCACCTGATCCAAAAATCCCAAACAAAGACGTTAGAAACAAATATGGATGATCCACCTTATACTGCCTCCTTGAATATTATTTTCGTTAATTCCAAAATAGCTGCGAGAAAAAAGCTGGCAACGCAAACGGACAGCCCGGCCACCAGACCGATTGGATGAACAACGTGGTTGGCCATCAGCAGGCCGATCAACAGAGCGGTTACGGAAAATCGAATATAGTATTTCATCAGGACGTTTCCCACCAGGGACCGCCCCATCTCCGACACCTTTTCCGGAATAATCATCTTATCAATTGTTCGTCTTAAAAGGTGAAAATTGACAGCAACGATGACCCCGCCCAAGATGATACCCAAGGCAAATTTCAGCGGTGTTGTTAACAGCCCGATCATCCCTCCCACAAGAAGAATCAGCCAGTTAGACGTTGTTATAAAATCAATTATCCTCGTAAGATCCTGCATTATAACTTTTTTCCCTTCTGACCCGCCTTGTATATGTTGCGGAATCCGGCGGCGATGCCGAACGCCAAACCAACAAGCAACAGAACAGGTTCCGTACCCAGTTTCTTATCCAGCCACAACCCGAGAAACAGGCCGATAAAGATCGCCAGCGCCACCGATATGCCAAGGCTTGCAAAATAGCTAAGTTCCCTTATTGCCTTGCCTGTTTCCTTTTTCATCTGAGTCGCTGACAATCCTTTTTGAGGCTGTAAAAGATCAATTTATCCTGAAAGCAAATATCATATACACCGGTTCAAGTCAACGTGAAAAACCATTAAAACAGGCTCAAAAAACCCACGGGATGATCCGGGCCGACCTGTCCGATGATGGCGGCACAAATCCCCTGGGAGTAAAGCTTTTCAAGACATATTTGCGCATCTGTTTTGTTCAGGCCGATCAGAAGTCCGCCCGAGGTTTGCGGGTCAAATATCAGATCGATCAGAGCCCGGTCGATATCCGGAGAGATCTCCACCTGCGGATCGAAAAATTTCCGGTTTTTGTGGGCACCGGCCGGCACCATTCCCATGGATGCGAATTCAAGCACATCGTCCAGCAACGGAACGGAGCGGGTGTTTAGTTCAATCCTCTTTTTGGCCCCCCCGGCCATTTCAATCAAATGACCGGCCAGGCCAAAACCGGTGACATCGGTACAGGCATGAACATCAAACCCGGTCATTACCTCTGCCGCCATTTTATTGAGCCGGCTCATGGCGGATACACTCTGTTTGATATTCTTTTCAGAGGCCAGCCGGGCCTTGATCGCCGTGGACATAACCCCGGTTCCCACAGGCTTGGTCAGCATGATCACATCGCCGGTTTTCAGGCCGGCGTTGGTCAGCACGCTGTCCGGATGGGCCACGCCGGTGACTGACAGGCCATACTTAAACTCGTCGTCTTCCACTGAGTGGCCGCCCACAAGCACGGCCCCGGATTCATTGATTTTATCCTGCCCCCCTTTGAGTGTCCGGGCCAGAATTTCCTCAGGCAGATCACAGCTCGGAAAACAGACGATGTTCATGACCGTGATCGGTGTCCCGCCCATGGCATAGACATCACTCAATGAATTGGCCGCTGCAATCTGGCCGAATTCGTAAGGGTCGTCGGTCACAGGCGTTAAAAAATCAAGGGTCTGAATGAGCGCGGTATGATCATTGAGCCGGTAGACGCCGGCATCATCGGGTGAAGCCAGTCCCACCATCAGGTTGGGATGGGGTTTGATATCCAGATTGCCGACAATTCGATCCAGGGTCCCGGGATCCAGTTTGGCTGCTCAGCCGGATGCCTTTACTTTCTGTGTCAGTAATATCTTTTCTGTTTTTTCCATCTACTATCTGTCCGTAATTCTTTAGCCTATTTCGATATCTTTCTAAACCGGATTACATATTCGGGGCCTGTTCAGACCATGGCGATGACACAGGCAAACCGTCCCGTGGTCTTTTCCTCCCGATAGGAGTAAAAGAGCCGGGTATTACATTTGGTACAGGTCTTCATATTTTCAATATTTCCGGCCTTAATTCCTTTGTCTTTCAATTGATCCGCCGTCATCTGCCAGAAATCAAAATAATCCCTGTCTGCGGCTTTATACGGCCACAGATGCTTTGGGATTTCCGTTCTGTAATGGATGAACTCCGCACAACACGGTCCCAGTGACGGGCCGATACCGGCCAGGATACGTTCCGGCCGACATCCGAAAACCGTTCTCATTTTATCGACACAGGCCCCTGCAATATTCCCGACACTGCCCCGCCACCCGGAATGGACATTGGCAATGACCCGCTTTTCAGGATCATAGAACATGACAGCCTGGCAATCGGCAACCTGTATCACCAGAACCAGATCTTCCATATCCGTGATGATCCCGTCGGCCGTGTATATTTCCCCTCCCGGTTCAACGGTTTCAGCCGGATCGTTATCCTCTTTTTTTAAAATCTGGATCTCTTTGCCGTGAACCTGGTTGAGAAACAGATGGGGTTTCATCCCCATTTGCCGAATGATCAATTTCCGGTTGGATGCGATGATCTTTGCCCGGTCCCCCGAGTTCATCCCCACATTCAACGAGTCAAAGGGGCCGGTGCTATTTCCGCCTTGACGTGTAAATACGGCGTGCTCAAGCCCCGGTTCCGCTGTCAACCGGTCAAATTGACGGATTTGAATTTTGCCGGCTTCCATAATAGACCCGCCCGATCCGTTCAATGATTTTGGTGGTGGAAATATCGTGCTCAAAGGCGATCCGCTGGATGCAGCCGCCATTGGATTTTACAAAATCCCCGCCAATAATTTGATTTTCAGGCCAGTCAGCCCCCTTGACCAGCACATCCGGGCAGATGGTTTCAATGAGCACTCCCGGATCAGGCTCATCAAACAGGACCACGTGATCCACAGATCCAAGCCCGGATATGACGCACAATCGCTGATCTTCATTGATCAGCGGACGGTTGTTACCCTTTATCTTTCTGACGGACCGGTCGGAATTCAATCCAACGATCAGGATCTGACCGAATTGGGCGGCCCGGTTTAAATATTCAACATGGCCGGCATGCAGAATATCAAAACACCCATTGGTAAAGACAATTGTTTTACCGGCCTCTTTATACCGGTGTGACAATTGTTTAATTTCAGTGAAACTGACCTGTTTATCCATAGATATCCGATCGCCTGTCTGTCCGGCATGGAATCATGTTTCGCGCGGTTTCAACCCGATTCAGGTCAATAGCAGCCGTGGCATGCCCCGCCTCTTTTCCCGCATCTGCCAGGATATCTCCAAAGGGGTCAATGATCACTGAACTGCCCGGGAACTCAAGAGATGAATCTGCACCGGTCCGGTTGCTTGCGATCACAAACAATTGGTTTTCAATGGCCCTTGCCGTTAAAAGGCTTTGCCAGTGATGAACCCTTGGGGTAGGCCATTGAGCGGAGACCAGAAGTATTTGAGCACCTTTTAAATATAAAGATCTTGAAAGTTCGGGAAAACGAATATCATAACAGATCATCAGCCCGACAGGTCCCAGTCCGGTTTGAACCGTATCGATCCGGTTTCCCGGGGCGTAATAATCGTTTTCCCGGGTCAGCCTGAAGAGGTGAATCTTCTGATAATTACCTGCCACACTTCCATCCGTATCAATGACGACCATGGTATTATAAATACCGGCTGAATCCGCCACCGGCAGGCTGCCGGCTAGGGCCATCCGGTTATCTTTGGCAAATCCGGACAACCAGGTGATGACATCATGGGTCGTTTGTGCATGACGGTTTAAATTTTCATTGTCAAAAGAACAGGTAAACATCTCCGGAAGCACTGCCAATTGTACGCCCTGTGCAGCCATTTTTTCAAGATACGCAGAAACGATAGCCAGGTTCTCCTCAACCCTGCCGGTCAGCACATCAAACTGGATCACACCTGCTTTAAATATCTTTGATTCGATTGTTTATGTCCTTTTGCTTGCTACAGCCGTTTTTTTATTCAACATATAAACATCTCACCTTTGTATCGTCAATGGTTTTTAAACCCGCTGCCGATTCAATAAATCAATAAAAGATCTCACCGGCAGAAGAAAAAGCCCGGGCGTTTAAAATTTAGTTCCTTGCGTTGAATTCAAACCCGAAAAGGATTAATCTTCTTCTAATTAACAACTTGTGACGTTAATGAATGAGCCCAAGCATAGCCGTGTCGTGTGCTAATCCATTTTTTTTATGACCTATCCAAACCGAGGTAAATAATGCCCCTGTTTAAAGTTGATTCCAAAAAATGTGACCGGGACGGCCTGTGCGCCCTGGACTGTCCTGCCCATATCATTAAAATAACAGACCAGGGACCGGTGCCGGTCCGGGGTGCTGAAGCGTTCTGCATCCAATGCGGTCATTGTGTGGCCGTCTGTCCCAAAGGCGCATTTTCGCTGAAAACCATGGTGCCGGATGACTGCATGGGGATTGCAGGGAAACAGGCCCTTGATCTGAATCAGGCAGAACTCTTTCTTCGATCCAGACGGTCGATCCGCCGGTACAAAACAAAGCCGGTTCCGTTGGATCTGTTGAAAGAGGCCTTAACCCTGGCCTGCTGCGCCCCCACCGGAAGCAACCGCCAACCGGTCCGGTGGCTGGTTGTTGATAATAAAAAAGCGGTCCGGACCGTTGGCGGGCATACGATTGACTGGATGCGCCATGAGATTGGGAATCATCCGGAAACGGCGGCCATGCTGAATATGAAAGTCCTGGTCAGCCAATGGGACAAAGGGGTTGACCGGATAACCCGGGATGCGCCCATGCTGGTCTTTGCCTATGCAGACAAAGAGATCGGCTCAGGCGCGGCAGACTGCCACACGGCGCTGGCCTACCTTGAGCTGGCCCTGCCTGCCTATGGCCTGGGATCCTGCTGGGCCGGATATGTGAACTATGCAGCCGACCAGTGGCCTGCCCTTTCAAAGGCATTGGCACTGCCCTGGGGATATGCCGGACATGGCGTTTTGATGGTGGGATATCCCAAAATTAGGTATGCCCGGGCACCGAAGCGAAATGCCCCGGATATCCGTTTTTTTAAAGACTGAACGCTTCAGGCGGTTATACCTGTTCCAATGCCTGTAACAGGTCAGCGATAATATCGTCGCAATTTTCAATCCCCACGGATAAACGGACCAGGCCGTCGGTAACACCGGCGGCCTTCCGTTCTTCTCTTCCCAAAGAGGCATGGGTCATGCTGGCCGGATGCTGGATCAAAGTTTCCACACCGCCCAGGGATACGGCCAGGTTACAGAGTGTCACCCGGTTGAGCAGGGCTTCTCCGGCCCGATACCCGCCCTTAAGCTCAAAGGCCATCACCCCTCCGGGGCCGGAATGCTGGGTTTGGCCCAGATCATATTGGGGATGGCTTTTTAACCCGGGATACCGGACCCAGGTCACACCGGGGTGATTCTCCAGAAACCGGGCCACAGCCGTGGCATTTCGGGCATGCTGTTCCATTCTGACGGAGAGGGTCTTTATTCCCCGGTGGACCAGAAATGAGTTAAAGGGATCGATCACGCCACCGGTCTGGTTCAATACCTTTCTCAGCACCTGGTAGCGGTCCTCATCTTTAACCACGATAATGCCGCCGATCACGTCGGCATGGCCGTTTAAAAATTTGGTCAGACTGTGAACCACGATGTCCGCCCCCAGCAAAAGGGGCTTTTGAAAATACGGGCTCAGAAAGGTATTGTCCACAACCACCACCGCGCCACCGGCATGGGCAGCCTGTGTAATCTCTTTAATATCCGCCAGATCAATGGTGGGGTTGCCCGGGCTTTCCAGGAAGACCATCCGGGTTTTCGGTGTCAGTGCATGGATGACCTCTTTTGAATCCGCAGTGTTCACAAACGATGTGGTCACCCCGTATTTTTTATATATCCGGCTTAACAGGGTGGCTGTCGGACCATAGACCACCCGTGAACAGACGACATGATCGGATGC
Source organism: Desulfobacula sp. (assembly GCA_028280105.1). Taxonomy (GTDB): domain Bacteria; phylum Desulfobacterota; class Desulfobacteria; order Desulfobacterales; family Desulfobacteraceae; genus Desulfobacula. The sequence continues at coordinate 23,529 of JANQML010000266.1, forward strand.
GGACAGCAATCCTGAAAAAACGGTATTGATCGCCGCCATGCCTGAGGCGCACCCCAAAGATTTATGCCCCTGTTCAAGAGCGGCAACGGCATTCTCCATTGCAGCAACGGTGGGATTGCCCATGCGGGTGTAAATATACCCGTCCTGTTCACCGGCAAAAAGAGCAGCGCCATGGGCTGTTGACTCAAACCGGAATGAAGAGGTCTGATAGATGGGCGGCACCAGTGCGCCTGATTCCTCTCCTGATGTACCGGCATGAACACATAGGGTTTGCGGATGAATACGGGGGTCTGCCATGAGATTCTCCTTAATTGTTACGATAGTGTTATAGAAATTGCGGATAACCCGAACGTTAAAGAAAACATTTTATTAACCATAGTCAAATGTCGGCTAAAATCAGGAACCGGGACCGTCACCCAGTCAATTCACCTGCCAGGTATTTATCCAAAATGATCCCCAGCCGGTCCAGGCAGCCGGAATAAAAATGATCGCAATCCGGAATCGTTTCAAAGACCGGATCAATTCCCCATCGATCCAGATGCGTCTCAATCAGAGCCTTCGGGGCAATTTCATCGTCTGAGCCGGTAATGACAAGACCGGTATTGCGTAACGATGGAATATCGTCAAACGGCATAAACGCAACCGGCGGTGAAACCATGATATGATCCGTAACCCGGCAGCCGCCGGATACCACAGCGGCATTGATGCGGGAACCAAACGAATACCCGGCCAGCCGGATCCGCCCATACCCCTCTTTTTCCAAGAATTCAACAGCCGCCTTGACATCTGCCTGCTCACCCACACCGTCATCAAACTGGCCGGTGCTCTTTCCAGTGCCCCTGAAATTAAATCTCAAGGTGGCGACCCCATTCTCATAAAACGCCTGTTCAATTGTTTTCACGACCGGATTCTCCATATTCCCCCCGTACAATGGATGGGGGTGGGTGATGACAACGGCGTCCGGCCGATTGTTCTTTTGATGGACCGCTTCCAGACGGAAGGTGCCGTGTTCAATAGAGATATGTTTGCCCATAACGCTCCTTATCCGGATGATGCACATATGAGAACTTGACACTCCGACCTGTTTTCATTTAATTTAATCCATGAACAACAACCGGACCGCCAGGTTAGTCCAACCGTCACGATCAGGAGGGGTCATGAATCATATCGTGTGTCTGTTTGCCTGTCTTGTTTTTATCATACCGGCATCTTTTGCCCAAGCCGAATTTTACCAGTATGTGGATGACGACGGGGTCCGTCATTTTACCGAGAACTATGCAGATATACCGGAAAAATACAAACCCCTTGTAAATATACATAAAAGTGAACCCGCACCTGAAACGGCCAATGATACTGATACGGACATAACACAAAAAGAAGAGACACCCGCCACACTGGAAAGTCTGATAATGCAAAAGAACGAACTCGACGCGGAATACGAATCCCTTGTTGAGAGGCAGAGCCGGTTGATTTCTCAAAAACAGACCCTGGCGCCTGAAGAGTACAGCGAGGTTGCCGAACAACTAAACACGGATATCCGGTCCTACCGTCAAAGACAAGAGGCATATAATGAGCGGGTGAAAACCTACAATTCAACCCTGCCGCAAGCTGACAATTAACATGCCGGGGTTCCGCCCCACCCATCACAGGCGCCGTCAAAAAACAGGAGCATTGCATCATATCCCCATACGGATTATTTTAAAGGCAATGTTGTTATTTTTTTACGAAAAAACCAGCTTGAGGGCAACCAGATAGAGAAAGATACCCAGATACTGGCGAAACCGCTGTTCGGAAAGTGTTTGAAAAATCCGGTTTCCGGCAGCGATCCCCCCGATTAAGAACGGTATCAGCAGCAGGCTTTGAAAAAAAACCGGTTGAGAAAGCAGGCCGTTCACGGCAAAGGTCACCACCTGGATAAAGGCGGAAGGGATAAATAAAAGAACAATCAGATGGCGCAACACGGATTTTGACAGATAGCGGCCGTAATGAAAGAGCAGGACAGGCAGACTGATGCCGATCATTCCCGTGAGAAGCCCGCATAAAAATCCCATGAACAGATCCATTCCCGAAGGGTATAACGGCACCGATTCCAGCAACCGGTCCGGCATCATCCGGTTCAGGTTGAATGAGAACATGGTTCCCACGATGATCAGCATCAGCCCCATGATCAGTTCAATGACCCGGACCGGTGTAAATTTGAGCAGGACCGCGCCGATGACAGTGCCAACAATCAGGCTGGAACAGATCAGACCAAAGTATAGGGTCTTAAATGATACCGGTCCGGATTTCACCATTCTGAGACCGGCGTACAAACTCAACAGAGCGGTCAGAACAACGGCCTGTTTCACACCGACAATCAACGAAAGAAAGGAGACTATGATCGTGCCGAGTCCGGTGCCGGTGATCCCCTTTAAAAAAGCCGCAGAAAAAGTGATACCGGCAATACCGGCGATCTGCCATGAGATATCCGGCATCATAATGAAATCGGGTATACGGATGTCACGGTTGATACCCCCGTCCGTTATTGCCGGGACGTACGGATCTTTTTTTCAAGCGCTTTGACAAACCGGACAGGAATGGCATAGGTAATACCCGTGGGGTTGGTAATGGCATGCTCTTTTTTCCCTTGTACAAAGACCTTGTTGATCACACCGACGACGTCTCCGGTTACAATCCGGTACACCGGACTGCCGCTGTTACCCGGATAGGCCGTCGCATCAATCTGGAGGATGTCATACGGATCATTCAGATGCCGGATCAGGCTGCCGTCGATGATCCGCGCGCTGGGGCTGGGCCGGACCAGCGGGGCAATACTTGAAATAATACCGGTATGTGTGGTGGGGTTCAATCCCAGGACCAGTCCCAGGGGATAGCCGGTAAATGCGATTTTAAATCCTTCTTTTGCCTGATCGTCATCGGCCAGCCTCAGTGCCGGCAGGGCTTGGTCATCATGCTCTAAAATGGCCAGGTCATGGAATGAATTCTCCGCAACAATCCGTGCCTTTATCCCTTTGGGTCCGAATTGTTTGTGAAAAATGCGAAGATAGGCTTGCCGTTTCTTTTCAATCACGGGATGAATCACATGGTAATTGGTTACGATTCGTCTTCCCGAACCGATCACGAATCCCGTCCCCATATACTTGTTTTTAGGCACATCATTGAAATAATGGGTGCCCACGGCAACAATGGAGCGTTTTGTTTTTTCGATTAATCCGGCAAGATGATCATCCCTGGAAAAAAAATCCTGTTCCGCCCAAACCGGGGAGCAGAACAGGAAGATAAGACAGATCCCTAAAACCCGTTTTTTTATTTGGCCGACGATCATCTATTTTTTGGCATTTTTCATGGAAGCCTTTATAAAATCACGGAATAACGGATGAGGCGTTCCGGGTTTGGATTTAAACTCCGGGTGGAATTGACAGCCCAGATACCAGGGGTGATCCTTCAGTTCCACGATCTCCACCAGCTCATGATCCGGCGATGTCCCTGAAATCACAAGCCCGGCTTCCACAAGCCGGTCTTTATAGGCATTGTTGAATTCAAACCGGTGGCGGTGACGTTCGGAGATACTCTCTTCTTTGTATGCAGCCATGGCAAACGTATCAGGCGCCAGTTTACAGGGGTAGGCCCCCAGTCTCATGGTCCCGCCTTTGTTTGATTCTTCGTTCCGTCTTTCAACCTGTTTTGTCTGTTCGTCATACCACTCTTTCATCAAATAGATCACCGGATCAGGTGTGTACGGATCAAATTCCTCACCATGGGCATCTTCCAGCTTCAAGAGATTTCTTGCAATTTCAATCACGGCCATATGCATCCCCAGGCAGATCCCAAAGTACGGCACCTTCTCCTCCCTTGCATACCGGGCAGCCAGGATCTTTCCTTCGATCCCCCGGGATCCGAATCCGCCGGGGACCAGAATGCCGTCGCTTTCAGACAGCACCTCGGCCAGGTTCTCCTCGGTCAGGGTGGTGGAATCCACGTATTGCAGGTTTACCCGGGCATCATTGGAGATTCCCCCATGGGCCAGTGCCTCATTCAGACTTTTGTAGCTTTCCGTCAGATCCACATATTTGCCCACAATGGCGATATTGACCGAAAATCTCGGATTTTTCAGCCGCTCAACCATCTCTTTCCAATCCCCCAGCTGGGGGGCCCTTGCCCAGATGTTAAGCTTCCTTAATATCACATCGCCCAACCCTTCTTTATTGTAAACCAGGGGGACATCGTAGATACAGTCAACATCCTTGGCCGTAAACACCGCTTCGGGTTCCACGTTACAGAAGAGGGCGATCTTTTTCTTGATATCCTGGCTTAAATAGCGTTCGGTGCGGCACAAAAGAATATCCGGCTGGATACCGATGGAACGCAGTTCCTTAACACTGTGCTGGGTGGGCTTTGTCTTTACTTCACAGGCGGTTTTAATATAGGGAACAAGGGTTAAGTGGATATAAATGACATTGGATGCACCGGCATCGGTCTTAAACTGACGAATGGCTTCCAGAAACGGTAAGGATTCTATATCGCCGATGGTCCCCCCGATTTCAACCAAAACCACATCCACCTCGTCCGACACCAGGCAGATGCTCTGTTTGATCTCATCGGTAATATGGGGAATAACCTGAACCGTGCCGCCCAGATACTCACCCTTCCGTTCTTTTGAAATGACCTGATCATAGATCTTACCCGTGGTAAAATTATTGTTTTTCCCGAGCTTGGCATTGGTAAACCGCTCGTAATGGCCCAGATCCAGATCGGTCTCTGCTCCGTCATCAGTGACAAAGACTTCACCGTGCTGGAACGGGTTCATTGTTCCCGGATCGACATTGATATACGGGTCAAGTTTCTGAATGGTCACCGTCAATCCGCGGCTTTCAAGCAACATGCCGATGGCAGCGGATGCCAGTCCTTTTCCTAAAGATGAGAGCACACCTCCGGTAACAAATATATACTTGGTTGTTTTAACCATTCGTCCTCGCTTGTTTTAATTGTTCATAAGGTTGTTTAAATTCTTACCTGTCGTTGTTCAGCACATCCCCTTGGTCGGTTTCATCATCCTGAAACAGGGGGCACCGGCCGGGCCGGATAGCGTCTTTCAATCCGACGCACATCAAACAAAGAAGGGGAAAATTGTAATTTCAATTCAATTTTATTGACATCCATTATGGAAACCGGTTGATTGTCCGAAAAGATGCTGACCTGCATGGGATACAAGGTTCTGGACACTTTTTGCCAATCGGAATAGAGCGATTCCACCACCCGGTCATTTTTTTTTATTACATACCTCACCGGCAAAAAGGTCTCTTTATCGATCCACAAACCGGCAAACGGCTCATTTTTTTCCTTTGGCCTGCCAATCACATAACAGATCATATCCTGATACCGTTGAATGGTAACAGTATCCACATCCACACCGTTCAATGCCAGCCGGGCTTGAAGCCCGTCGATATTCCGGTACAAAAGAATATCGGTGTACAGATCGGCTTCGGCTCTCTCTCTTGATACGGTTTCGTCATTGATCACGGTTATAAAATCGGAACCCGACGTCACCGACAGGCCGGAAAAAGGCCCGGAAATTATCTCTTTTCTGAGTTGATCGGGATATCGATAAATCAGTCTTTCCCGGACAGTACCCATCTCCTCCGGTTCTGTTTCCTCTCGGCCTGATGAATCGGGTTGGTGAATCGTTTTTGTCTGATGCACCTCCAAGCCGACCGGTTCTTTAATTTTCTGGACGACAAGATGAATCAGATGGGGCGTTTGGGGTACAAACGCCCGCCCTGTAATTGGTTGCAGGATTAAAAAAGAGATTAAAACGGATAAAAGAAGGTTTCTTTTCATGGGTTAAACAAACAGATCTTCAGGAAATAATGCGCTTGTCCCAAGTGTTTCTTCTATTCTGATCAACTGGTTATATTTTGCCACCCTGTCGCTTCTTGACATGGAACCTGTTTTGATCTGGCCGGAATTTACGCCCACGGCAAGATCGGCAATAAACGAATCTTCGGTCTCACCGGAACGATGGGAAACAACCGTGGTGTAACCGGATTCCTTTGCCATCTGGATGGCATCCAGGGTTTCGGTAACCGTGCCGATCTGATTCAGTTTAATCAGGATCGAGTTGGCAATACCTTGTTCAATTCCCTTTTTAAAGATATCCGGATTGGTGACAAAGAGATCGTCTCCCACAATCTGGATGGAATTGCCCAGCCGTTCGGTCATGGTTTGCCATGCATCCCAGTCATCCTCGGCCAGACCGTCCTCGATTGAGTACAGGGGATATTTATCCACCAGTTTTTCATAATAATCAATCAGCTCATCCGATGAGAGGTCTTTGCCTTCGGATTCAAAGATATATTTTCCATCTTTGTAGAACTCGGATGCAGCGGCATCCAGTGCAATTCCGATATCTTTGCCCGGACGGTAACCGGCGGTCTCTACGGCATGAATGATATATTCGATGGCCTCTTCGTTGGATCGGAGATTGGGGGCAAACCCGCCTTCATCCCCCACAGCCGTGGACAGGCCTTCACCTTTCAATATTTTTGCCAGGTGATGAAAGGTTTCCGCACCCATGCGGACGGCTTCGCAGACAGATTCCGCACCATAGGGCAGAATCATGAATTCCTGAATATCAAGATTGTTGGCGGCATGGGCGCCGCCGTTGATGATGTTCATCATGGGGACCGGCAATACCCTGGCATTGATTCCGCCGATATGCTGATACAAAGGGATTTCGCATGCATCGGCAGCGGCTCTGGCGGCTGCCATGGAAATCCCCAGGATGGCATTGGCACCCAGCCTCGATTTATTTTCCGTACCGTCAATGTCCAGCATGGTCTGATCCAGTCCGGCCTGATCCATTGCATCATACCCGATAATTTCCGGGGCAATCACTTCGTTGACATTGGCTACGGCATTTAAAACCCCTTTACCCAAAAAACGGGTGTCGGAATTATCCCGGAGTTCCAACGCTTCCCTGGTACCTGTGGATGCCCCGGAAGGAACCGCTGCCCGGCCGGTGGCACCGCACGCCAGGGCCACATCCACTTCAACGGTTGGATTCCCCCGGGAATCGATTATTTCTCTTGCCCTGACATCAATTAGCTCTGTCATTTCCCCCCCTGTCCGTATTGGTTTATTACTGTAGATTTAAAATGGATTTTTTTAAATCACATTAATAACAGTATCCATGCTGACATTCAAGGGGTATTCCAAAATTATTTAGACCGGTTTTACAATGGTTTTCACGCGAAAATATAAGAAAAGAATACGGATACGGGAAGACCTTCTCCATCTGCATTTTATATCATTGACACTTAAAAACCTAAAAATTTCAACCCTATTTTACTTTCAAGCGGATATTGTGCGCTTTTAATGTGGAATCGACCGCATCACTTAACTCGGTGAGGGACATGTTCGAGGTAAATTTGTCGCCTTCGGAACATATCTCGACACCGTTCACACTTTTTTTAGTCAATTTTAACAGCACACCCATGCCAAATGTTTTTTCCGCTTCAAAAGGTTTGTCTGACTTGCTCATACTTACTCCCTATTTCATCCCGATGGGATTTCTTTGTTTAGCGTCGGACCTTAATATATCTATCGTCCACTTCGAATATTTATTAAGCAATTATTATGCCATTTCAAAAAAATCGCTCCATCCCCCTAACATACGGGATGCCGTGATGAATAACGGTTCGGCAAAAATCACAAAAATGAAATTAACAACCATATCATTACATTTTTGTATGTTTAAAGTCCGTGCTACACAAAAACGAAATTGTAATAAAATAAGCTGTTCAGCGGCCAGGCCAACCCTTTTCCTTTTTATAAACTTTTTTATTCCCAAAAAAACGGCAGATGAAAAATCCGGTTTCGTATTGTCCATCATACCCCGGAATACTCTACACCTCTGTTAAGTGAATTATGTTAAGCCCTGACCGGTTCTTTCAACGTCAAAAAAATTCGTACGGATGAAGAAAAAAATACCCGAACCTGCCCCTTTTCTGGAAATTTATCATAAACAGGAATATTTTTTCTTATTTTAAGAAAAAATATCACCAGGCCCCACAACCTTTAAACCGCATACCTTCTGTTCTATTTGATCAAAAGCGGTGATTCGGCCCGGTTTCCTTTAGATGAAGAATCATAACAGCCGGTCTTTGGTTTTTATCGTCCTTACCTGCCGCTGATTTCACCTTTATACCGGGGGAGGGGATTTTTATTGGCGGTCACTGCCTCCCAAATCAGGATGAAACCGATTTAAAATCAAACAGGAACCAATTGTTTTTCTTCTCAAATTCCGGATTTTCTGACCGGTTCCCGCTATCTTGATCTTCTTGACAAATAAAATCGACTTCTATATTTATGAACAGCTTTACCGGAATATATACACATATATCTACTGCATAAAGGAGCTTTAAATGAACATTTTATTTTTCGGACCGAACGGAAGCGGCAAAGGCACCCAGGGCGCCATTTTAAAAGACAAATACGAGATTGCACATATCGAATCCGGTGCGATTTTCCGTGAAAACATCAAAGGCGGAACCGAACTCGGCAAACAGGCCAAAGCCTATATTGACAAAGGAGATCTGGTCCCTGATGAAATTACCATCCCCATGGTTCTCGACAGAATCAAACAGGATGACTGCAAAGGCGGATGGCTGCTTGACGGATTTCCCAGAAATAAAGTTCAGAGCGAAAAACTCCATGCCTCTTTGGAAGACGCCGGAATCAAGCTCAGCTATGTGATTGAAATGATCCTTGATCGCCAGATCGCCAAAAACAGGATCATGGGCCGCCGCCTGTGTGAAACAGACAACAACCACCCCAACAATATATATATAGACGCCATCAAGCCAAACGGAGACAGATGCCGGGTTTGCGGCGGCAAATTGACCACACGGGCCGATGACCAGGATGAGGCGGCCATTGATAAACGTCACTCCATCTACTATGACACCGATACGGGAACACTGGCATCTGCCTACTATTTCAAAGATGTCGCAGAAAAAGATACTTCGATAAAGTACATTACGCTGGCAGGAGAAAAGGCACTCCCCGAAGTAACGGATGAATTGATCTCCAAACTCTAATTATTTTTTTTAGATTTCAGATCAACGATAACCGGATCCAAACCGCCTTTTTATCCGGATTTAAGCGGATAAAAAGGCGGCCCTAAATCCACCATCAAATTTTCGTATATAGGGCTTGAGTCATGGGTTTCGTACCACCCCTGGCCATCAGCAAGGTGCCGTATGGTGGATCAGGGGCGTTATTTTCTTCTTGCTTTCGCCCGGCATCTTTGATATAAAGGTCGGTTATAAATATCTGCGAATATTTAAATACACTATGAAAGGGGCGATGTTTTTTGAAAGATATTACAGTTACAGTTATTGATAATGATGTTGAAAGAGCGTTACGGATTTTAAAGAAGAAAATCCAGAACGACGGCCTCTTCAAACGTCTTAAAGTGAAAAAACACTTTGAGAAACCGTGTCAATACAGACGACGTAAAATGAGAGAGGCAATGAGAAGACAAAGAATTGCAGCCTCAAGATCACGCAGAAGAAACGGTTAAATCAATCGACGAAACCACCGGCATAGATTGTTGAATGAACGATTTATGCCGGTTTTTTTATTGACCGGTTTTTTATTGAAATGACATGAGATCAAACGCCTACCAGGAATGCCTGGATAAAATATACAAGCTGGGCCGGTTCGGCATCAAACTGGAGCTTGATACCATATTAAATATATTGCGGTTTTTAAATCATCCGCAAAAAAATTACCAGGTGGTCCATGTGGCCGGAACAAACGGTAAAGGATCGACCGCTACCTATATTGCCGCTATTCTCCGCCAGGCCGGTTTTAAAACCGGACTTTATACCTCTCCCCATCTGATCCGGTTTAACGAACGGATTATGGTCAACGAAGATCCCATTTCAGACGAAGATGTGGTAAAAGCGTATGAAGCGGTGAATGCCGTGGATATCGGGAAACGGAAAGCCACTTTTTTTGAAATTGCAACCGCCATGGGGTTTTACCATTTCTCACAAAAAGACGTTGACTGGGCCGTCATTGAGACCGGCATGGGCGGACGGTTTGATGCAACGAACATCGTTCTTCCGAAGATCAGTGTTATCACCAACCTCTCTATTGAACATACCGAGTACCTGGGCAGTACCATCCAGGCCCTGGCAAGGGAAAAAGGCGGGATTATAAAGGAAAACACCCCGCTGGTCACCGCGGTTTCCCAGCCTTCCGGCATTGCGGTTCTCAAAAAACTGGCCAAAGAAAAATCAGCACCGGTCTATGAGTTTAAAAAGGATTTTTCGATTAAAAAGGACCCCCGGAAACCCACCTATACTTACAAGGGAATCGGGCAGACCTTTAAATCGCTGACAAAACCGCTTCCCGGCGACCACCAAAGGGAAAATTTAAGTCTGGCCCTGGCTGCCTGTGAAATTATTTTCAAACAGTTAAACCCATCAGACAGACGGCACCGCCTGTCAATGGATATCGTGACAAAAGGGCTTGAGTCCGCCCGCTGGCCGGGACGACTGGAACATATCCGGAAAAACCCCCTGGTCATTTTGGACGGTGCCCATAACCTGCATGCGTCCCAGGTATTAAAAAAACATCTCTCTGCCACTCTGGACGGCAAAAAACTGACTCTGGTGGTCGGAATTCTGGATGACAAACCCCATGAAAAGATGCTGGAAAATCTGGTGGCCTGTGCAGACCGGGTGATCATTACAAAGGCACGGATTGACAGAAGCCTGCCCCCTGAAACCTTACAAAAAACCATTCAGAAGCTTAGCAACGTGCCGGTTTCCATTATCGAAAATGTCGGGGAGGCCGTCACCCATGCCGTTGAAACCACGGATAAAAAAGATGCCGTCTGCATCGCCGGTTCTTTGTATGTGGCGGGTGAAGCCAAAGAAAAATTTGACAATGATCTTGAACAAAACGTCAACTTGAAGTAGATTACAACCTGTGCGCCCGTAGCCGAGTGGATAAGGCGTCAGCCTCCGAAGCTGAAGATCGCTGGTTCGATTCCAGCCGGGCGCGCCACAACGTTTTATGAGATCCCCTTTAAAGATAGGCCTGATATCATACCGAAGTAACCCGCATTGCGGTGGTCAGGGCGTTTATATCCGCCATCTGAGCCATGCACTTTCCGACCTGGGGCATCAGGTGGAAGTCATTGCCGGCCCCCCGGATCCGCAATTAAATAACGGGACCAGCCCTGCCGTCAGCCTGACCATGCTCCAGACGCTGGATCTGTACAATCCGGCGGATCTGTTCCGCACCCCGCGGCTGGCAGAACTCAAAGACCCCATCAATCTGATCGAATGGCTGGATGTTTCTGCCATGGGATATCCGGAACCGTTTACCTTTGGTATGCGGGTTAAACGCCATATCAGGGAGACCCAAAAAAAATACGACATCATCCATGACAACCAGAGCCTCTCTTACGGCATCCTGTCCCTGTGCCGTTCCATGCCAGTTACGGCCACGATCCACCACCCCATGACGGTGGACAGGCGGCTGGCGGTTCAAAATGCCCCCGGTTTTCTGGGCAAACTCAAAGCCATTCGCTGGTATTCGTTTATCAGCATGCAGAAACGGGTTGCCAAACGCCTGCCCCACCTGATCACGGTCTCTGACTCCAGTAAGGCGGACATTGCAAAAGAATTTTCCATTCCACCCTCCCGGTTTACAACCATCCCCATCGGTATTGACACAAAAAGCTTTTATCCCGTGGACACAATTAAGGCCGATCCGAACCGGATCATCGTTACCAACAGTGCGGACACCCCTTTAAAAGGGCTGGCGTTTCTGTTAAAAGCCGTCAATGAAATCGTGAAGATCCGGCCGGTCAACCTCACGATCATCGGTGCACCCAAAAAAAACGGAACCGTTGAGCGCATGGTTAAAACCCTGAATCTCAAACCCCACGTCCGGTTCACCGGCCGGATTGACCACGACCGGTTTGTCAGGGAATACGCCGAAGCCGCCATTGCCGTTATCCCCTCATTGTACGAAGGATTCGGCCTGCCCGTGGGTGAAGCCATGGCCTGCAGAAAACCGGTGATCTCCACCACAGGCGGGGCCTTGCCCGAAGTGGCCGGGGATGCGGCCGTAATGGTTCCCCCTGCAGACGTAAACGCCCTAAAAAAAGCGATTATCGATCTATTGGAAAATCCGGGCTTAAGAGAGGATCTGGCGGAAAAGGGATTTCAGCGGATCATGTCCCGGTTCACCTGGGAGAAGACAGCGATGAGAACCGTGGATGCCTATCGGGAGGCGATTCGTGATTACCATTGATTTCAACCGGCTGAATCTCTCTCCCCTGGACCGGATACTGGATATCGGGTGTGGAGAAGGCCGTCATACCATCCGTGCCGGCCAGTATACAGAGACACGGTGTGTGGGTGCGGATTTCGGATTCGAGAACCTGATTGAAACCCAAAAAAAAATTGATTTCCACCGGGCACTCAATGATCTGAACTGCCGATCCATGGATCTGTCCTGCATGGATGTCACGGCATTGCCGTTTGGAGACAACCGCCTTGACTGTGTGATCTGCTCCGAAGTGCTGGAACATATTCCCGATGATAATCAGGCCGTTTACGAGCTGATCCGGATTTTAAAACCGGGAAAAATTCTGGCTGTCAGTGTTCCCAGATTCCTGCCGGAAAAAATCTGCTGGCTCCTGTCTGACGAGTATGTTAACACCGATATGGGACATGTCAGAATCTATAGAAAAAAAAATCTGATCCAACAGATTGAATCCTTCGGCGTGACCTTTATTTCCAGTCACTATGCCCACTCCGTTCACACGCCTTACTGGTGGCTCAAGTGCCTGGTCGGCCCCAACCGTACGGATTCATTCGGTGTCAATTTATACCATCAGGTACTGGTCTGGGATTTAATGAAACAACCCGGAATCACCCGGCTGATTGACCGTCTGTTTAATCCCGTTCTCGGGAAAAGCCTGGTCTTATACTTTAAAAAGAAATAACAATGTTGCTGTAATCAGAATCAGACCTATCTTTTAACAGACCGCCCCTGATTCTGTTCAAGAAGCCGGAGGGAACAGATGCCGGCAGACAGTAACGGAGGCTTTGAACAGGCGGCCGGAAACATCATTATCTTAAAGGATTGAGAATGAACCGATTTTATATGATCATCATCGCACTGCTTATCGTCCCCCTCCTGCATGCCTGTATGGCCACCCAACCGGTACCCCCGGCCAAACGGCCCGATCCGCTGATCGGAAAAATCATCCGGGCGGAAACCGGCCGGGAAATTGATTTTAACACCCTGGTCAACCATATCTCGGAATATGACGTCATCTACCTCTCTGAAAAGCACGATAATGCAGACCAGCATGCGGCCCAGCAAAAGATTATCCGGGCGCTGGCAGATCTGCTTGCCGCAGAAGAGAAAAAGCCATCCATCGGGTTTGAATTTTTTGCCATGGACCATACCCCTGACCTGCTCAAATTCATCGATGCCGGAAATGCGAACCATTCCCAAGAAACCGAGCAGATGATTGAAAGAAATCTTCGAATGAAACTGGGGTGGTACCATCAATCCGATACCATGTGGCAGTACTATTATGATCTGTTAAAAACAGCCCGGGATCTGAATTTGGCCGTGGCCGGCCTTGATCTGTCCACGACACTTAAACGACGGATAACCAGAAAAGGGATCAACGGCATCACACCCATTGAAAGGGAGGCCGTCTTTTCAACCGGGCTGTCCGATAAAATTTATAAGACATATATGACGAATATTCTCAAAACCGTTCACTGCGGTATGGGCCATGAAAAGATGCACGCACGCCTCTATGATACATGGGTGGCCAGAAATGACAAAATGGCCCACTCCGTCAACCGGATGCACACCCACGGCGACGGACCTGTGATTGTTATCGTCGGCAAGGGCCACACAGCGTATAATCTGGGGATGATTGATCGCCTCGCAGCACTCAATCCGAATATCAATCAGGTGAATGTCGGTCTGACAGAGATCCGTGTAACCCCCTATCCCCTCTCACATTATCTGGCCCCACTGGATCTTGAGGGGTACCCCGAACACCCCAAAGCAGACTTTTTATGGTTTTTTCAACGGGTTTCATACGCAGACCCGTGTGAAAAATTTAAAGAATCGTTGAAAAAGATAAAAAGGGCGCCTGAATGAAGACGGAATAAATAGGCGGCTTAAACCGGCTCCTCGGCCCGGCGAATAGCCGGATACGGCTGATACAGGTCGGTCGGGTTGTTTAAAGGCAATTGTATGATGAATTTGGTGCCTTGGCCCAAAACAGACCGGACATCCATTTTGCCATGATGGTCTTCAACGACAATGAAGTAAGATACAGATAGCCCCAGTCCGGTTCCCTTATCCACCTTTTTGGTTGTAAAAAAAGGATCAAAAACCCGTTTTCGGGTCTCATTATCCATGCCCGGCCCATTATCTTCGATCTCAATTCTTGCCATATCCCCTGTATGGGCTAAGGTGAGGGTCAATACGGACGGTTCGTTCCTGTGAGCGGAAGCCATGGCTTCTGCCGTATTTTTTATAATATTGAACAATACCTGCTGTATCTTACTTTTCTCACATAAAACAGATGCCGGCTTTGTATCTATCTTTTTGATTATGTTGATATTTTTAAAATCATATGAATGCTGAAGCGTCCAATCATTTTTCGCAAGTTCAACGGCTCTCTCCAGAATAGTCGTCAACGATTCGGGGTGTTTTTGACAATCCCCGTTATCGGCAAAACTAAGCATATTCCTTACAATCTGTGCGGCATTGTGTCCGGCGGTATGGATATGCTCCAGAGCATGTACCACATTTCGTTTTTCAACGTATGCTTTAATATCCGGAAATGGAATGCCCACGTCCCGGGCAACGCTCTCATTACCCGGCAAATCCCTTGATAAACGGTTCAAAGCGACTTGTGCATTTTGCATCATTCCGGCCAGGGGATTGTTAATTTCATGCGCCATTCCGGCAGCCAGCCCTCCCAAAGACATCATCTTTTCCGACTGTATCATGATCTCTTCCATTTGCAGCCGCTCTGAAATATCGTCCAGCCGGATGACGGCACCTTCGGTGTATCCATCGGTCAGGGGATAGATGGTAATATCCATGAACCGATCATTCCCGGACCATTGCAATTTTTTTTATGCAATTGCGCTGTTTTCTTACTCTGCACGGCCCGGTTCAGTTCTTTTTTAAAAAAGAGTAACTGGGGAATGAGATCAAACAGACCTTCTCCGGATGCCCTGTTTTTATCGACCCCTGTTTTCACAGCCGTTTCCTGATTCCACAGGATGATCCTGTGATCATCGTCAACACCGATAATCATGGATGGCATGGAATTAATAATGCTGGCCAGCAATACCCTGAATTCCTTTAATGAAGCCTCTGCCCTGTTCCGCTCTTTGAGCTCTTTTCTCAACGAATTCAAAACTTTTTGATAAATGGACATAAAATTATAGGCAATAAATACAATAAAGAGCATTGCAATTGCAGAATCAAGGGCATAATCCACATGCTCCCGTCTCGTCAGCCCACCATCTTTGAACAGTTGATAATTTAAAATTCCAAACATGGCGAAATTTAAAAAAGAATAGACCAGTAAAGGCTTCCTGTTTTTGGAAAACATTAATGGAATGGCAGCCATCAATACCAAAACAAATACGATTGTATCCAGTTTAATTCACTTCTATTCATATTTTTTATGCAACAACAGGGTTGATTTTTCAAAAAGAATGTCAATTACTTTAAAATCAGACAGGCCGGACAATTACTTTAAGGCCTTTTATTAACACACCCTTTACAGGGAAACGTATTTTCATGGATGTCACCCTTTTGAAACCTTTTTCATTGATGTCTTAAAGGATTATTTTTATTGGAGTAAAAAAATGAATTTTGATCATTTGTATGCAGACTATCTTGGTGAGGACGATGTTAAAGCCATCTCAGAACTGGAAAAAAAGACCGGAAAACGAATTCTGGCTTACTATACCCCGCCGGAAGCCGCCAAGCTGGATGATGACGTAGTCAGTCAGATCCAGGCGTTGGAAAAAAAATTATGTGTACGGCTTGTGGCCTATGAGGAACATTAATCAGGTCTGTTCAGCGGTAGAGGTCTTTTTGAACCACGCTTTTTAGCCCGCAGATTTTCGTTTCAGCACCCCCAGAGACTGAATCATTTCAAGTTCTTCAAAATCTCCGGATGCCAGGGCAATTTCATAGACCTGCCGGGGGGGTTGTCCCCCCTGCTCGGGATCAAAAAATACGTCATGGATGACAAGAAATCCTGAGGGTTGAATGTGATAGGCCCAGGTCAGAAAATCGGTGTGAACGGCTTCAAATGAATGTCCCCCGTCAATAAAGAGCATGGCAAGAGGGGTTTTCCACATCTTTCCGGCAACTGCGGATGAAGAGACAATCGGTACCACGGTATCCTCAAGCCCGGTCCGTTTCAAGGTATTCTGGAAAAACGGAAAGGTATTGATCCGGGTGAGGGATGAATCAAACAGGTCTTTATCAAAGTACGCTTCACCCGGCTGCTGTTCTTCATTCCCCCTGTGGTGATCAACAGAGTAGAGGACGGATGCTTTGTTCCGGCAGGCGGTCCCGATGATATAGGCGGATTTGCCGCAATAACTGCCAATTTCGAGAATAGGGCCTGCACCGGCAGCCATCAGGGCGATCTCATATAACCGTTCAACCTCATCATCATCCATAAACCCCTTAATGGTTGCCAGCAGATCAAAATCAATCGTCGTCATAGCTTTTCACCAGTATCTCCCGGGGTTTGGACCCGACCTGCGGGCCGACAATCCCCTCATGTTCCATCATCTCAACCAGGCGGGCCGCCCGGTTGTAACCGATCCTGAGCCGGCGCTGTACAAATGAAATGGACGCCTGGCGGCTCTTGGTCACCAGAGCCACAGCCTCATCATACTTATCGTCATAATCTTCTTCATCAAAAGAGGCCTCGTCACCATCGGTATCGGCCAGGGTCACCTCTTCAATATAATCCGGGCTTCGCTGTTCCTTTAAAAAGGAAGTCACCCGGTTAATTTCATCTTCAGAGATAAACGCGCCCTGAATCCGCACCAGTTTTCCCGTTCCTGGCGGACAAAACAACATATCCCCGTTTCCGAGAAGGTTTTCAGAGCCGCCGCCGTCAAAGATAATCCGTCCGTCCACTTTAGATGAAACCTGGAAAGAGATCCGGGTGGGAAAATTGGCCTTTATATTACCGGTCAGGACATCTGCCGAGGGTCGCTGGGTGGCGACAATCAAATGAATTCCGGCGGCCCGTGCCATCTGTGACAGCCGGGTCAGGGCAAATTCCACATCTTTGGAGGCCACCATCATCAGATCGGCCAGTTCATCCACAATAACCACAATATAGGGCAGCTTTTCATAGGTATCTTCATCCGGGCTTTTCTTCCCCGGTTTTGCGGCCCGGGAAGCCACCATCTTATTAAACTGGACAATGTTTCTCAATCCGGTCTGTTCAAGCATGGCATATCGCCGTTCCATTTCCTTTACCGCCCAGAACAGCGCATTGGTGGCTTTTTTCATATCTGTAACCACCGGTGATATTAAATGGGGAATATCATTATAGATAGACAACTCGATCCGTTTGGGGTCGATCATGATCAACTTAATATCTTCCGGGGTTCCTTTATATAAAAGGCTGATAATCATGGAGTTGAGCCCCACACTCTTCCCGGTTCCGGTGGCGCCTGCAATCAGCAGATGGGGCATGGAATCCATTTTGGTGACCACCGGTTTTCCCAGCAGGTCCTTTCCAAGCCCCAGGGTGAGCAGGGACGGGGCGTTGATAAAATCCTGGGAGGCAATCAACTCTCTTAAGTTGACGATCTCCCTCTCTTCATTGGGAATCTCAATTCCCACCACGTCCCTTCCGGGGATCGGCCCGACAATACGGATACTGATGGCGCAAAGGGCCAGGGCCAGATCGTCGGCAAGACCGGCAATTTTGGAAATCTTTATTCCCGGCGCCGGCCGGTATTCAAATGTCGTAATCACCGGTCCGGGAAGAATCTCCACAACCTCGCCAAAGACGTTAAAGTCATTGAGCTTGCTCTCCAGTATCCGGCTTTTTTCCTTTAACAGATCGACATCAATATTCTTTTTCACGGCCTTTTTTTCATTCAAAAAAGAGATCTTGGGCAGATTAAATGTCTTTTTTTCCCTGATATCCTTGAACTCCGCATCCCCGATAACAACGGCCTCCTCCTGTTCAAGCTCCAGAATAACCGGGCCGGAGCCACTGGTAATCTTTACAGGCTTGGGCGGTTCGGCAAGGTCCTTTGATGTGTCCGGCTCCGGTATCGTAACCTCTTTTTGATCCGTTGGTTTCAGGCGCAACCGCCGGCTTTTAAATCGATCCCGAAGCGTTTTGGGCGGTGCGGCGTCCGAATCCAAGGTATGTGAAGGAATTTTAATCAATGCCTTTTCTTTTAATATACGGTCTTTTTCTTTTTGCCGTTCCCGGCGCATATAATCCAGTTTTTCCATATAGATACGATATTGCTCGGCTGTAAAGGCGGCTATCTTTTTGGCATCGGCTTTCATGACAGAACCGAACTCAAGGGTCTTTTTATGGATGAAACGGGCTGTTGAAAAAATAGAGAGCCCGGTTGACAGGACAAAACCGATGATCAAAAAGAAAATCAATATAATAACGGCACCGGCCAGATTGGTATACCGGTATAGAAAAATGGTCACGGTATTGCCGATCACCCCACCCGAAGAGATCGTTGTATCCAGAAGATCATAATCATCGTTGAAAAGATAGAACATAGCACCGGTGGCCACCATTAACAGGAAACCGCCGACAAGTGTCAGCCCGATAATCCGGGCCTTTCGCCCCTGAACCAGCCAGATGGAAACGGCACAGAGAATAACCGGCACCCAATAGGCACCCAGTCCGAATAAAAAGACGAGAAAACCGGCGATGTGGGCACCCAAAAGACCAAAGGCGTTGTGAACCTGGTCCGGGACGACGAAAAAATCGTTTCCCACACAGGGGTCAGACGCATGATAGGTAAAAAGAGATACCGAGGTTAATAAAATAAAAAAAAACAGGAGTATGCCGGAAAGTTCTTTTCTCATACTTCGATAATCACCGGTACGATCAAAGGCCTGCGGTTAATGGCAAATGCAAAGTACTGTTTCAATGCCCGCTGCATCTTTTTTCGGAGGACATCCAGGCGGTCTTCGGTGTTGAGATCGATCTCCTCTACAATCTCTAAAATGACACACTGGGCATCATCAACCAGGTATCCGGTTGCCGCGTCAAAGACAAATCCTTTTGAGATCAGTTCCGGCCCGTACAAGACCACACCGGTCTCTTCGTCAAGGATCATGGTGACAACCACAAGCCCGCCTTCGGATAACTCACGCCGTTCTTTTAAAACACTTCTGCCCACATCTCCGATCCCCTTGCCGTCCACAAGGATTCTCCCGGTCTGTACCTTGCCGTCCATCCGGCAGCCGTCCCGGTCAAAGGTGATGACCTTCCCGTCCTCTGCCACAAATACATTCTCCCGGGGCATGCCCATCTTTTCCGCCAGCCTGGCATGGACCACCAAATGACGGTACTCACCATGGATGGGAATAAAATATTTGGGTTTGATCAAGTTGATCATCAGCTTGAGCTCTTCCTGGTGGGCATGACCCGAGGTATGAATCTGGGCGATTTTGGAGTAGACCACATCCGCACCCCGGCGATAGAGCTTATTGATGATACCGGCAATGGCCTTTTCATTGCCCGGGATATATTTGGATGACAAAATAACATTGTCACCTTTTTTAATTTTTATATGCTTGTGAATTCCAGAGGCCATTCGTGCCAGGGCGGACATGGGCTCCCCCTGGCTGCCGGTTGTAATGATGGCAATCTCATTGTCCCTGTATTTACCGATCTGCTTGACATCCAAAAAAGTATTGGGGGGGCATTTGATATGGCCCAGTTCCGTGGCAACGGAGATAATCTGCTCCATGGAGCGGCCGTTAAAAATCACCTTTCTATTATTCTGAATGGCAATATCAATGACCTGCTGAATCCGGAATACGTTTGAAGCGAACAAGGCGACAATGACCCGTCCCTGGGCGACGTCAATCCGTCTTTTAAGATTCCGGGCCACCTCCTGCTCAGACATGGTATACCCTTTGACCTCCACATTTGTGGAGTCCGACATCAGTGCCAAAACCCCTTGTTCACCAAATTTGGCAAAGGTGGAGATATCCGTGTTTCTGTCTTTGTCCGCATTGTGGCTGATCCTGAAATCACCGGTATGCACCACAACCCCTTCAGGTGTCCGTATGGCAAGCCCGACGCCGTCTACCGTGGAATGGCTGACCCGGATAAATTCGATTTCAAAGGGCTCGATGGAGAGCGTTTCACCCGGTTTTACCAGGTTCAGATCTACATATTTGTTCAAATCAAATTCAACCAGTTTATTCCGGACGATCCCCAGGGTAAAAGAGGTGCCGTAAACCGGCAGCCGCAGTTCTTTTAACAGATAAGGCAACGCCCCGATATGATCTTCGTGGGCATGGGTCAGAATGACTGCCTGAACTTTGTCCCGGTTTTCACGGAGATAGTCCATGGCAGGGATGACAATATCCACGCCAAGCATATAATCTTCAGGAAACATTAAACCGGCATCGATGATAAACATGACATCATCATATTCGATGACCATCATGTTCAGGCCGATCTCGCCGAGGCCGCCAAGGGGTATTATTTTAAGCATGTACGATACCTTATTAATTGCGATTAGGGATGAATGCCGAGCGTCTCCAGGATGGCATCCATTTGGTCCATCAACCAGTCCCGCTGCTCTTTTGTAGCATATCCCATGCAATCGCATTTGATATTTTGTTTAATTCTGACAAGAAACTCACCTGCCAAAAACGTCTCTTCCAGCACCAGTGCAAAGAGGTGCGGATAGCATGATACGTGATTTCCCTGGAGAGGTGTTAAAATCCGGTTATCAATGGGCAACCAGTAGATCCCGCCTAGGGGGGAGGATTCCAGGTTTTTATCCAGATATCTTTTTAATTTCCGGTAATCATTGAGCCGTAAGCCGTCTATCAGATACTGTTTCATACCCAATCTAATTAACACAATTAGATTGGCGGATGCAACCGGTAATGAAACCCTGATCCACCATACGGTCCCGCCTGCTGCGTTGCCTGCGGTCGTTCCTCCC
>JANQML010000267.1 GCA_028280105.1 Desulfobacula sp.
TAAAAGGCGTTTGAACCCAAACGCAATAGTGAGGCTATGATTTTTTGTTAAAACTGGCTTTGAGCAAAATTGACGTTTTTCTACAGAAACTAATTAAGGATATAATTCCGACCAAGGCACGAATGAAAAGAATAGCCTAGCGTGTCAGACCATCTGAAAACCGAAACATTTCCCCGGGATATTCACGGTATAATTAAATGAATAAAAGAGAGATTAAAAAGCATATAACAGGGTATGTACTGGGTGGTTTTGTATTTTTGATGCTGATACCTTTTGTAATATACCTTATCTCTCAGATGCCGTCAGCCTCGTTGGGAATTTCTCTGCCTTATATAAGATTCATCAATTATTCAGCGGCGGCATTGCTCTCCTTAACAGGGATTGTTTTTGCAATATGGTCAAATATTGACCTGCTGATTGCCGGCAAGGGCGGACCGGCGGATTTTTTCAACAAGCCGATCAGCCCGAGAAGCAAAAGGCTTGTTACCGGAGGTCTTTACCGCTATACGAGAAACCCGATGGTATTCGGTATGAATGCGCTCTATATTGCCCTGCCAATATTTCTGAATTCATTAAGTTCGTTGCTCTTCTGCCTGCTGTTTTTATCGGCGGTTATTCTATATCTAAAGCAGACAGAGGAAAAAAGACTAATCAGAGACTTTGGAGACGAGTATCTCAAATATAAGAACAGCGTTTCCATGATTATTCCTTTTCCACCTAAAAAGGATATGGAAAAATGACCATATGTTGCTGCACGGAAAAAGCGCAGGCCCTGAGGCTAACCCAACGTCCGTTTGGGGCCCGGCGTCCGTCGGGGGCGCTGACTCAAACTATTTTGCCGGTTCGGCTGCGGAAACGTCCGGCTCAACAGACAATAGTGTGTCATCAGCCATGCCGAGATGGAAGAGAAATTGAATAAAATAAGAAGATTATACGACTCTGTATCAAAAGAGTATGCAGATGCATTCTCAGGCGAACACGAAAAAAAACCAATGGACCGGGAAATACTCTCTAGATTTTCCCGGGAAGTGGATAACGAAAATCCGGTTTGGGATTTGGGCTGCGGGCTCGGTCAAACCACGAACTATCTCAAAAATCTCGGCATTCAAGCCTCAGGGCTGGATATATCCGGGCAAATGCTGGATCAGGCAAGGCGCAGACACCCGGATATACATTTCCAACAGGGGAACATCCTGGCACTTGAGTTTGAAGACAGCTCAATAGCGGCCATCATCAGTTTTTACGCCATGGTACACTTTACCAAAGATCAGGTGGAAAAGGCGTTCCGTGAAATACACCGGGTGTTAAGGCCAAATGGATTGTTTCTTTTCACTTACCATGTTGGGGAGGAAACCATCCGTATAAGCGAGTTTCTCGGTAAGCAGATCGATATGGATTTTATGTTTTTTACCACGGATTTTATTACCGGCTGCTTAACAGACTGTGGATTTAAACAGATAGATACAATTGAAAGGGATCCCTATCCAGGTGTTGAATACCAGAGCAGAAGAGCCTATCTGTTCACAACAAAGCCGGAAGGCGAATAATGGCCCGAACACCTTGATAAACCCGGGCTTTTTTCGAGCCGCCTTGTCCGGTTTGTTCCCGGAAAAGGCGTATCCATGGCTGAGGCGGAAATCGTAATGGTCATAAAAAAGGGGACTGATGAACTGACCGCAAGGATCAATAAGGCACTGATATCCATCAAATTTGAAGTATGAAAGAAATCGATCCCTGTTTTGATTTCACAACTGCGGGTTCAACCCTTTTCTCTCACCATTTCGTCGATATTGTCAAACACGGTGCCGGGTTCATATTCACGGGCATTGTTTTCTTTTGAGACAAGATAGGAGGCATAGGATTTTCCCCACTCAAACATGCCGTCCAGAACAGGGATAAACGATCTGCCTAAACCGGTCAGGGAATATTCGACCTTGGGAGGGACCTGCCGGTACACTCTACGCCTTACAAGCCCGTCTTTTTCAAGTTCTTTTAAGCTCTGTATCAGCATTTTTTCCGATATGCCGTAAATTCCCCGCTTCATCACGCCGAACCGCACGGTTCCATTTTCAGACAGATGAAACAGGACCTTTGGTTTCCACTTGCCCCCGATTATCTGCATCGCCAGTTGGAAGTAACATCTGAATTCAAACTGTCCTGCCCGTTTTACCTCACATTTATCTGTCATATCGCCTCCGCCACAGCTTACATACTTTTTAGCAAGTATTGGATAAAAATGTGTGTACTTGATCAAGGCAAAAAAATAGCATAGACTGAGCAGGATGTAAATTCCAAACCATATATAAGGAGAGAATGATCATGAAACTGCAGGAAAAATTAGACCAGATGAAGGCCGAGTTTGAAAGCGGGGCCCCGGCCGAGGCCTTGGCCGTCATGCATAAGGCAACTGAAGACCTGAAACAGTCAGGCCTGGTGGAAAACGCTTTAAAAGCGGGCGATATTCTTCCCGGGTTTTCCTTGCCCGACCAGAACGGCAAACCGGTTTCTTCAGAAAAATTACTTGAAAAAGGCCCGCTGGTTGTCAGTATTTACCGCGGTGTCTGGTGACCCTATTGCAACCTGGAGCTGGCAGCTCTGCAAACCGTTCAGCCGGAGATTGAAAAAAGAAATGCATCGTTTCTCGTCATTTCGCCTCAATTAGAGAAATTTTCCAAACAGGTTTCAAAAAAGAACCATCTTACGTATCCTGTACTTTGCGATTTAAAAAACAAGGTGGCATCTGAATTCAGCCTGATATTTGATCTGCCCGATGAGTTGAAAACGATATACAAAAGCTTTGGAATCGATCTGGAAAAATTCAACGGCGATACCAGCTGGCAATTGCCAATGCCTGCCCGTTTCATTACCGATTCAGATGGAAAGATCATTGATTCCCAAGTCAACCCGGACTATACCGTCAGGCCGGAGCCCACTCAGATTGTGGAGATCTTGGACCGTATGTAATACCATGCCACTGAATATTTTCTTTAAAACGGATTGTATCGCGGATTCCCCTTTTTCCAAAGAGTTGGCCTGTCAAACCATCGCAGATGTCTTCAACACTCGATAACCCGTCTCTCCTGTTAAACAGATATTCAGATATCTATCCCGGATTTCTTATAACAATTTGAGTATAGGATCCGGGATAGTCAACAATTATTTTTTCCTACCTAAAAACCCTATATTTATAAAAAATTACTTTTTAGTATGTATATGATTTAAAAGTAGGTACTTTTCTTTTTTTAATGGGCTCCTATAATGTCTCATATGCGGTTTGGGGAAAACTTGATGTTATTAGGGATTTGATTCTCAGCCATTATCATCGATTGAATTTCATCCAATTCCAGGGATAAGATTCCGCCACAGATTTGATTCTTTCCATCTCAT
>JANQML010000268.1 GCA_028280105.1 Desulfobacula sp.
GGGAGGAACGACCGCAGGCAACGCAGCAGGCGGGACCGTATGGTGGATCAGGGTTCCATGGCGGCCTGGACAAATGAAAGGGCGGCTTTGACCTCTTTATTTAAAAGGGCCGCGGATATGGCATCCTGCCAGTTTTCCGTATCAAGGGCGGCCTTAATCTTTCCGATGGTCTCTTTTTTTAAATCCTGTTTCAGCCGGATAAACGGACGGTTGGGGGTATCGATCCAAAGGCGGATGATCTCCTTTGCCCGTTCAATAAGGTTTTCTGCTTCAACCACCTCGTCCACGATCCCGATTTCAAAGGCCTTGTCAACCCCCATCATCTCCCCGAAATACATCATATTCCTGAAGGTTGTATCGTTGTTGAGGCCGAACCGCATGATATGAGACTGGGCAATGGTCAGAGAAAGACCGATCTTGATTTCGCTCATGCCCAGCTTGATTTTCGGATGATTGGTCACAATCCGGTAATCCGAAGCCATGGACAGGATCATTCCCAAGGCGGCCGAATGGCCGTTCATGGCACATACCACAGGTTTTTTGCAGGCAAAATAGTCCACCAGTATCTCTTCCTGCTCCGTGAAAAAGTCAACCACCTCACCCGGTGTCTCAAAGGAGATAAACATGGGAAGATTAAATCCGCTAGAAAAAAACCGACCCTCACCGGTCAGAATCAACCCTTTCAGCGTGTCGGTTTCATTGACCTCATCCACAACCGCCTTCAGCTGTCTCAGTGTGTCTAGGGTCACGGCATTGGTTTGACCGTCCGAGAGCCGTGCAATGGCGATATGGTCCTGAATCGTTTTTTTTAACATGGCTGTTCCTTGATTTAATTATTTCTCGATTTGGCTATCTCTTCTTTTTCCGTTTCTTCTTTTTCTTTTCCCAGGCTTCCTGCTCCTGGATCAGATCCTGGATGCTCTGTTCGGCACCGGAAAAACGTTGGGTGTCCCTGTACTCCTTTTTACCGACAGGAATGGTTTCAATCCTTTTATTCAAAAACGCCTGAATCTGATCCAGGCGGTCTTTTTCCTCCTCACTGCAAAAGGTGACGGCCGTTCCCTTGCTCCGTCCTCTTCCGGTCCGTCCCACCCGGTGAACATAGTTTTCAGCGGCCTCGGGAAGATCATAATTGATCACATACTCAATACCGGGGATATCGATTCCCCTGGCACTGACATCCGTTGCGATGAGAATATTCTTTTCACCGGCTTTATATGCCGCCATCACCCGGGTTCTCTGTTCCTGATCCTTTTCTCCGTGCAGGGTAAACGAATCGATCCCGCCTCTTTTTAAGGCATTGGATACCCGCTCTGCCCGCACCCGGGTTCTGACGAAAACAAGGATCCGGTCCTCCGGATGATCATTGATAAACCGTCTTAAAAAGAACCGTTTGTCATCCATCTGAACCGAGATGACAAAATGGGAGACGTTTTTTGAAACCGGATCATCCGGTGAAATCTGAATCCGGATGGCATTGGATTTGACCTGTGAAAAGGCCAGTTTTTTGATCCGGCGGTTGATGGTGGCAGAAAAGAAGAGTGTCTGGTGCTTTTTTTTCAACCTCTTTTTCACCGCTTTTATATCTTCAATAAACCCCAGATCCAGCATCTGATCCGCCTCATCCAGAACCAGAAAGTCGAGGTTTCCCAACCGGACGATTCCCTGATGGATCAGATCGAACATCCGGCCCGGTGTGGCCACCAGCACATCCACACCTTTAACCAGCTGCCGGATCTGGGGATCCTGATCAACACCGCCGTGGATGGCCAGGGTCCTGACCCGCGTCTTTTTTGACAATTGATCAAAGACCGTGCCGATCTGGGCTGCCAGCTCCCGGGTAGGCACCATGACCAGGCACCGGATACCGGTCACCCGTTTGGATCGCTTGCTCCTTTGAATCATATCGATCAAAGGGATGGCAAAGGCTCCCGTCTTCCCGGTTCCGGTCTGGGCAACAGCCAGAACATCCTCCCCCTTTAAGATCGACGGAATGGCCTTGTATTGGATATCTGTGGGACGTTTAAACCCTAATCCGTTAAGGTTCTCTTTAACCGCCCGGGAGATATGGTATGTTTCAAATTTCATCTGCTCTTTTCCACGCCTGAATGGGTTCTTTTAAAAACCCGTTCAATTTTATTCAACGCAGAAATCGGACAAAAGAAGACGTATTTCCACGGGAACGAATTAAAGCCGCATCATACAGCGGAACCGGGTAAAAAGCCAGAGTAAATACAGGTAATTTATAGAAATGTATGATTTCATTTTAACTCATTGTTTAGGGCAGGGCAGGGTAAAAATTAAGCCTTGATACGGGTGAAAAATCTTTTTTCTTTCTTTTCCGAATCGACAATTGTATGGTTTTAACCAGGGTCGATTTTAAAAGGGATCGATTGTTTCCTTTTTTACAGGTTGGGCATTCAATGATAATTCCATTTAAAAAACAAGATATACAACTCAGGATAAATTTAAATGATCCGTTTTGACCGTGTATCTTTTGAACGGGATGGAAAACAGATCTTCTCCAACCTGAATCTTGAGGTGAAATCCAATGAAAAACTCCTGATCCGGGGAAAATCCGGAATCGGCAAATCCAGCCTTCTTAAAATTCTTCTGGGGTTTGAACGGATTGATTCGGGACAGGTCGTTATCGGTAACCGGGAGGTGTCACCCTCTCATATCAGGGAAATTCGCCGGCAGATCTTTTACCTGAGTCAGGATATTGATCTTAAAAATGAAATTGTCTCCGTGATGGTAAAAGAGATTGTTTCATATCATTCCCAAAAACACGATCCCCTCAAGCAGCTTAAACCGATGATGCAATTTCTTGAAATGGACGATATCTTATTGACCCGGAAAACAGCGGAACTGTCCGGGGGAGAGCGGCAGCGCCTGGGGCTTCTGATCGGCTTCCTCCTTGACCGGCCAATATGGCTGCTGGACGAACCCACATCGGCACTGGAAGAGGAGATGAAAAAAAAACTGGTTCTCTATATTCTGGATTTAAACAAAACCATGATCGTTGTATCCCATGACCGCGTATGGACGGACAGCGACCGGATCAGGATCGAAAGGTGGTGATCCCTTGGGCGCACAGGACCTGACATTTTTATCCCTTGCCTGGCTGCTGGTTTTTCTGATTCCTGTTTTCTATATTAACCGGGCGCTGGCTTTAACGGTTAACCGGGCATTGTCCGTGGCCATCATACGGATGTGCCTTCAGCTCGGTTTTGTGGGGCTGTATCTTAAATTTCTGTTTAAATTCAATTCAGCCCTGCTCAATACAGCCTACCTGTTAATCATGATTTCCATTGCCTGCCAATCCATTGTAAGATCCAGCAACCTGAGCCTTAAGCAGTTTTTTATTCCCGTCTTTTTCTCCCTTTTTTTCCCCTTTTGCATGATTCTGTTCTTTTTCAATGCCGTAGTTGTTCGGCTCGACAATCTGTTTGAGGCCAAATACCTGATTCCCATCGGCGGAATGTTGCTGGGAAATTGCTTGAAAAGCACCATCATCGGGCTGGACCGCTTTTACTCGGGAATAAAAAAAGATGAAAAAACCTACCAGTATATGCTTTCCTTGACAGGCAACCGGATTCCGGCACTCAAACCTTATTTTAAAGAGAGCATTTTAGCCGGTATCACACCGACCATTGCATCCATGACAACAATCGGACTGGTCTCTCTTCCCGGTATGATGACCGGGCAGATTCTGGGCGGATCACTTCCCCTGGTTGCCATCAAATACCAGATCGCCATTATGTTTTCTATTTTCTACACAGAGTATTTCTCCACCATACTGAGCCTGTTGTTTTCTTCAAGATGGGCGTTTAACGACATGGATATGCTCAAAAAAGACATCTTCAAAATCAGATCATGACACCTTCAAGTATTTAATTCTTTATGAACATTCTTATATCCGTACCTTTAAAATTGTCTTGACTCTTTAAATAAGAGCGTCTATCTTGACTTGTGATTCAGGTGTTGCATTTAAAAGGGAATCCTGTGAAAGTCAGGAACGGACCCGCCGCTGTAACCGGGGATGAACGTCACGAACGCCACTGTTAGGATGCTGCAATTAATGGGAAGGGGTGACAAGTAAGATGATCCGGAAGTCAGAAGACCTGCCTGGATAGATGGTTATTGCTTGCAAGGGCGCTGTGGGAAAATAAAGCAATAAAGATGTGGAAAAATACGGTTCCCATACCTGTGTTAACGGGTGTGGGTTTTTTATTTTAAAGGCGGCCTTGTATTCACATGATTCATAATAGACGAGGAAAAATTATGAAAAAATTAACCCTTACCTTACTCTTAGTTGTAGTGTGTCTGTTTACCTGTTCTTCCGCTTTCGGATGCCCGAAAAATATATATTTCAAGCCTGTTGCAATAAAATCCGGGACACTGTTCCACATGGAACCCTGTCATGAATCATGGTCCATGGGAATGTATCGGAGTGAAGCCGGCTTTAATAAATTCGGAATTAACACCCTGATTACAGATCTTTTTGCCGCACCGGTAACGGCTGCGGCAAGAGACACAGGCACTGCCCTGTAGTTTATGGCACAATTTTGAGTATACCGGTTGCCATAACAAAAGGGAGAATGGGATTTCTGGTGGTCCTTTTCTCCCTTTTTCTTGTTTCAACCATCCTTGTTTCACCCTCCATGGGGTATATAATGATGCCATTCCTGAAAGGGTCACGGAAAAAAACAGATCCTTGCAAAAGCGGATCAAATTGATGTATTTCTGGCTCAAAGAGGCATCATGAACAATATCAGCATTGAACAGATCAAACAGGAGCCCGGATTTAAAATTATTAAAGCCGTCAAAAACAACCAAGTATATTTAATTGAAGAAAATATCATCTCAAGGCCTGTACCCGGATTGTATAAAGGATTTCTTATGATCGGAAGCGCCCTCTATCCTGATGTTTTCAAACAATTTCAAGAGTAAAGGATTTCTTATGAAACAATTCGGCAAACTATACGGCGTCGGGGTGGGTCCCGGAGACCCTGAGTTAATCACGGTAAAAGCGTTAAGGGTGATCAAGGAAGCCGATATCGTTTTTACGGCGGCGTCCAGTAAAAACACGTACAGCCTGGCCGTGGAAATTGCTTCCGAATACATTCCTGAAACGGCCCGCATTGAAAAATTATTTTTTCCCATGACCAAAAGGAAAGAGGAAACAGAGACGGCCTGGACAGAAAATACCAGACAGATCGCCGCTGTTTTAAAAGAAGGAAAAACAGTCGTCTTTCTGACCCTGGGAGATCCGACCACCTATTCAACCTTTGGGTATATCTTAAAAAAGATGGCTTGCATCATGCCGGATGCAGAGATTGAGACCATACCCGGAATTACCTCGTTTCATGCCGCATCCGCCCGGCTTAACCGGATTTTGGTCGAGGGGGAAGAATCATTGTTGATTACTTCAGGTGCATACGGCGGAGAACCCCTCCGGAATAATCACGAGGTTGATAATGTGGCCATCGTTAAAGCGTATAAAAACATTGTCGATATCAACCGTGCGCTCGATGAAACCGGACTCAGCCGGAACAGCATCGCCGTATCCCATTGCAGCCGAAAAAACGAAGAGATCATTGACGATTTGAAAACACTGGAAAAAAGACCGCCGGATTATTGGACCCTGATCCTGGGGTCCAAACAGACCATTTAACATTTCATATGAAACCCGGAAAGGTAAAATACAAAACCCTGGGGCTTTCCTGTTTGTTTACATTTGTCTGCCTGGTTCTGGCGCTGATATCTTTTGATGCGGTGACACCGGAAATCTGTTTGAAAAAGTTGGGGATACCGTTAACCCGCCTGATGGGGTTTATCATCATCGGTTTATTGGCCGGGCAATTGATTGAACTTCTCGGCTGGACAAAGCAGATGGCGGTTGTGGCACGGCCTTTTTTTAGGTTTTCCCGTCTCGGTAACCGCTGCAGTGCCGCCTTTACAACAGCCTTTGTGTCCGGTGCAGCAGCCAATGCCATGCTTGTTGATTTTTACGATGAAAAAAAAATATCAAAGATGCAATTGTTTTTATCCAATTATGTGAACCAGTTTCCGGCATATTTTTTACACCTGCCCACTACGGTTTTCATCGTTTTGCCGCTGACCGGCAAGGCCGGGCTTTTATACTTTTTCATCACTTTTCTGGCTGTATCGGTTCGGACCCTCTGTTTTTTTATCTTTGGAAAACTATACATAAAAACCAGCTCCTCGGACAGACCGGTATCCGGATCTTTCAGAAAAGAGCTGAAAACAAACAAACCCGCCTTTCCGGAGATTGTATCAACCCTTAGAAAACGGCTGCCCGGCCGGATTATCAACATCAGCATCTGGGTGCTGCCGATCTATACCTTGGTTTTTCTCTTAAATATCAATGGATTTTTTGATTATTTAAACACGACGCTTTCCCGGTATGTGACATTGACCGTCATGCCGGTGGAATCATTATCCATTGTTATTCTGAGCTTTGCAGCTGAATTCACTTCCGGATTTGCCGCAGCCGGAGCACTTATGGATGCCGGGGTACTCACGGTTAAACAGACGGTCATTGCCTTGCTATTGGGAAATGTCCTGGCTTTTCCCATTCGCGCACTTCGGCATCAGCTTCCGCGGTATATGGGAATTTTCTCTCCCAAAATGGGACTGCAACTGCTATTATCCGGCCAGGCGTTTCGAATCGTAAGTATTATCATCATGGGAGTGATCTACTATTGGGTGGCATAAGATGAATTTGATCGACATCATTGGAATCGGGCAGGGGCGATCCGACCTCACCCCGGCCCACATGGCCGTGATTCACGACTGCGACATCCTTGTGGGCGGAAAACGCCAGGTCGATCTGTTCGACACCACCGGCAAAGAGGTTATTTTAATTAAAGGACCTGTTTCGAAGATCATAGACCGGCTGAAAAAAAAATCAATTGATCATAAAATTGCCGTACTGGCTTCAGGTGATCCCCTTTTTCACGGGATCGGTGCAACCCTGTGCCGGTATTTCGACAGAGACCGGTTGAGAATTCACCCCAATGTCTCTTCGGTTTGCGCCGCGTTTGCAGCGATTAAGGAACCCTGGCATGATGCTAAAATCGTCAGCCTGCATGGAAAACAGAATATCGGTTTTTCATTTACAGACCTGCGACAGGAAACCAAAATCGCATTTTTAACCGACCGTGAAAGGGATGCGGATTTTATTGCCGGCAAAATGACAGCGGCGGGCTTGCCCCACAACCGGTTCTGCGTACTTGAATGCCTTGGTGATTCCAGCCGGCAGAAGATTCGGTGGTTTGACACACCGGATGCGGTAAAGCAGACAAAGTTCAGCCACCCCAATGTTGTCATTGCATTTAAGAACCGATTGTCGGAAAAGGGCCCGACCGGAACAGATGTTTCACGTGAAACTCACATGGGAATGCCGGATGATCTGTTCCGGCATTCCAAAGGACTGATCACCAAATCCGAGGTTCGGGCCGTTACCCTGTCAAAGCTGAAACTGACCCGGCCGGATCATGTCCTGTGGGATATCGGTGCCGGCTCCGGTTCCGTCAGTGTGGAAGCCGGGCTTTTAATTCCCCGGGGCCGGGTCTATGCCATTGAAAAGCATCCCGAACGGATACCGGATATTTTACACAACATAAACCGGTTCGGCTGTTCAAACGTCGAGGCTGTTAATGCGGTCTTTCCCGACAAAATCGAAGAACTGAAACCGCCGGACCGGATCTTTATCGGCGGGGCAGGCAAAGACCTTGAACAGATTGTCGATCTGGCCGGCGGCAGATTAAAACCCCGGGGCGTAATCGTCATCAACACCGTCTTGGTGCAGACACTGGAGGCGGCTGTTCGACGTCTGGAAGCCCGAGGTTTTGATCCGGAGATCGTCCAGATCCAGACATCCCGGTCAAAAAAGATGCCGTTTGGACACCGCTTTGAATCGTTGAACCCGGTCTGGATTATATCCGGATCAAAACCGAAGAAATGAGAGAGAATATGGATAAAACCGCCAGCTCCAACCCATCAGCCCACCCGGTCATCTTTGCCGGGGCCGGACCCGGTGATCCGGATCTGATTACCGTGAAAGCCCAGTCGGCCCTTAAGAAGGCCGATTTGATCATCTATGCCGGTTCCCTGGTTCCAGAAGCCGTTCTCTGCTGGAAGGGAGAAAAGACCCGGACAGAATCCAGTGCGGGCATGACCCTGGACCAGACAACCCTCGCACTTAAGTCCTGTTATGAAGCGGGCGGCAAAGCCGTCCGTCTGCATACCGGCGACCCGGCACTTTACGGGGCCATCTTTGAACAGATGCGAGAGCTGGACAAACTCAATATCCCCTATGAGGTGATTCCGGGGGTCACGGCCGCCTTTGCCGCATCAGCCAGAATGAAGATGGAATACACCCTGCCCGAAGTCACCCAGACGTTGATACTGACCCGGATCGCAGGGCGGACCCCGGTCCCGGATACGGAGGCCCTTGAAAAGCTGGCAGCCCATCAGTCTTCCATGGCCATCTATTTAAGCATCGGCCACGTGAAAAAAGTTCAGCAGATTCTGGAAGCCGCATACGGAAGCCGATCCACCTGTGCCATTGCCTATAAGGTCAGCCATCCGGAAGAAAAGATCTGCTACGCAAAAATATGCGAGCTTGCCCGCACCTGTGAAAAAGAACAGATCACCCGGCATGCCCTGATCGTTGTGGGCAAAGCCGTGGAAGCCGGAGTGAACCGGCAAGAGATAATCAAATCAAAACTATATGATGCCACATTTTCACATGGATACCGACCGGCAAGCCGATAAACCATCCCGAACGGCGGTGTGGGCATTGACCCCGAACGGCGCCCTGCTGGGCCGCCGCATTCTGGCTCGCACACCCGGTGCCGTGCTGTTTTTATCCAAAAGAATCGATCCCGGACATACGGACGATCCGTCGATTGTCTGTTTCCACCGCCTTTCAACAGAGATGAAACACCGGTTCCGTGACTTCAGCCACCATGTTTTTATCTTTTCAACCGGCATTGCGGTGCGGCTGATCGCCCCTTTGCTGGACTCAAAGACAACCGACCCGGCAGTGGTTGTTATCGATGACCGGGCCAACCATGCCGTCAGCCTGATTTCGGGCCATCTCGGCGGGGCCAACGAACTGGCTGAACAGATTGGGAATATCACCGGTGCCCGTCCGGTTATCACCACGGCGACAGACATCAACCAACTGCCGTCCATTGATATGATTGCCAAAGAGGCCGGGCTTTTTATTGAAACCCCTCAAAATATTAAACGGATCAATATGGCGTTTTTAACGGGCAGCAGAATCTGCCTTCATGACCCCATGGGCCTGATCACGCCGTTCTTACCGGCTCAATACTATACAATCGCAGCACCGGGAACAGATGATAGAGAAGCTGTTTTCTGTTCCTATACAGCCCACCCTGTTCCACGTGAAACTTTCGTGCTCCGCCCGATCGTGCTGAGCGTCGGAATCGGCTGTAACCGAAACACACCGGTTGAGGTGATTAAGGATTTTTTAGAACAGACCTTTAAAGCAAACCATCTGTCGCTGAACAGCATCAAACATTTCGGCACCAGCGATGTCAAACGGGATGAAAAAGGACTTTTGGCACTGTCTGATGAGATGCGGATTCCATTGCATTTTTATACCAGAGATCAATTAAACGGGGTTCAGGGCATCCTTACACCATCCAAGATGGCGCAAAAACATCTGGGAGTCAAAAGTGTCTGTGAAGCAGCAGCCCTTTTAACGACAGAAAAAAAAGATACCCATACACCGTCTTTCTATCAACCCGGTGGAGAATTGATACTTCCCAAACAAAAAAACAAGGATGTCACGATTTCAGTGGCAATATAAAGATGAATTTATATATAATCGGAACAGGCCCGGGCGCGCTTGAATATATGGCTCCGCGCGCACTTGAACTTCTTAAAAAATCAGAATGTGTGGCAGGCTATACCACCTATATCGACCTGATTAAAGAGGTGATAGCCGGCAAACAAATTATTTCCACCGGAATGATGAAAGAGGTGGAGCGGGTGGAAAAAGCCATAGAAGTGGCGCTGGCCGGAAAATCATGTGCTCTGGTTTCCGGGGGAGACGCCGGAATCTATGCCATGGCAGGCCTGGTATTTGAAATCTGCAAGGAACGGCAAATAGAGATCAGCCGCACAGAATCCAACGATTCTTCCCGCCTGCGCCTTGAAATCGTGCCCGGCATTCCGGCTTTGGCCGCAGGCGCCGCTTTAGCAGGGGCACCGTTGACACATGATTTTGCAACTGTATCCTTAAGCGACCTGCTGACGCCTTGGGAGACGATTGAGAAACGCCTGTCCGCAGCAGCCGCTGCTGATTTTGTGATTGTTTTATATAACCCGAAAAGCAAAAAACGGGATTGGCAGCTCAAACGGGCCAGGGATTTAATCCTGAAACATAGAAAGCCGGATACACCGGTGGCGGTGGTTACCGGTGCCACGCGGGAGAATCAGGCAGTATTTTTCACCAGGCTGGCAGAGGTTACTGCGGCTCCCGTCGGAATGCAGACGGTTGTTTTCATCGGATCATCCGCATCGTTGCGATATATGGACTTTATGTTTACCCCCAGGGGATATTCAAAAAAATATCAGATTAAATGACTGTGTCACAGGAGTCGGTTTATGGAAAAAGGATACATCCAGATATATACCGGAAACGGAAAAGGGAAAACAACGGCGAGCATGGGCCTGGCTCTCAGGGCCGCCGGCGCCGGACTAAAAGTCTTTATTGTTCAGTTTTTAAAGAAAGGGGATTACTCCGAGATCAATGCACTGTCCCGGTTTGAAAATATCACGATCGAGCAGTTCGGGCAGGGAAGGTTTGTAAAAGGCAAACCGAGTGATGAGGACTTGGCCGCTTGCAGGCAAGGGTATCAGAAGCTGTGCTCCCTGCTCGAAGACGGAGAACACGACCTTGTGATTGCCGAAGAAGGAAATGTGGCGTTCATGTATAATATGGTGTCCGAAGCCGAGATGTTGTCGCTCATGGATATGAAACCCGACCACGTGGAACTGGTATTCACCGGAAGGGGGGCCGGCCGGAAAATGATAGAACGGGCGGATCTGGTAACCGAGGTAAAAGAGATAAAGCATTACTATAAAAAAGGCGTGAAAGCCCGGACAGGGATTGAGAAATGAAAAGACACATTGCCGTTTTGGGAACCGGTTCGGATGTGGGAAAAAGTATTATTGCCGCTGCCCTTTGCCGGGTAATTGCCGACCGGGGAGAAACTGTCGCCCCGTATAAAGCCCAGAATATGTCCAATAATTCAGGCATCACACCCGAAGGGCTGGAAATGGGCCGGGCCCAGATCGTTCAGGCGGAGGCTGCCCGCCTTGCTCCCCATGTGGATATGAATCCGATTCTTTTAAAACCCACCGGTGAAAAAAAATCACAGGTGGTATTAAACGGCCGGGTCCACGGCAACCGGACTGCCGTGGATTATCATCAAAACAAAGAATTTTACTTTGAACAGGCCTGTGCCGCATTTGACCGGCTTGCCGGACAATACGACCGGATTGTCCTTGAAGGCGCCGGTTCCTGCGCCGAAGTCAACCTGATGCCCAATGATATTGTCAATTTTGCCATGGCCGAATATGCCGGCGCCGATGTGATTCTTACGGCTGACATCCACAGAGGGGGGGTGTTTGCCCAGCTGGTCGGTACCCTTGACTGCCTGCCCCAAGCATACCGGGACCGTGTCAAAGGATTCATCATCAACCGGTTCAGAGGGGATATCAGCCTGTTTAGAGATGGGGTGGAATGGATTGAAAAACGCACGGGTAAAACCGTATTCGGAGTTCTCCCCTGGTATTCTCACTTTAAAATTGATGCGGAAGATTCCGTTGAAATCGAGTCATGCAACGATTTTACCGGATTTAACGAATCAAAACCGGCCATCGGGGTTATCCGGCTGCCTCACATTGCCAATTTTACAGATTTTCATGCCCTGACAAAGCAGACGGCATTTCAAACCGTCTTCTTTGACCGGCCCGACCATCTGTCAAAATTTGACACCGTCATCATTCCCGGTTCTAAAAACACCCGGGATGACCTTGACTGGTTGAACGAAACATTCAAAACCGGTCTGATTGAATTTAACCGTTCCGGCCGATTTTTATTCGGGATCTGCGGGGGGTATCAAATCCTTGGAAAATGCGTTGATGATCCCCAGGGGCTGGAAGGGAGTCCCGGAACAACGCCTGGATTGAATTTGTTACCGGTTCAAACCGTGCTAAAAGCCCCGAAGACAACAACCCTAAGTGATTTTCAATGGCAGGGCGTCACCGGAAAAGGGTATGAAATCCACATGGGGGTCACCCGTTTATCCGGGGGACACCCGTTTGTGACCATCTCATCCCGCAACGGTACGGTCTGCGACGACCGGGACGGCTGCATGACGCTGGACGGCGACGTTGCCGGGACCTATATTCACGGATTTTTCGATACACCGGAAGTGCTGGCACAGTGGATAAAGACGGCCGGATTAAAAATCAACGCATCTGCACTTGACATGACCTACTCAAAAGATAGAGACTATTCTTTATTAAAAGACCACTTTTTAAAATTCATAGACACGGACAGGATACTCTCTTCCGGGTTATAACGCCTTTAAAACGGAAACCGTCTTCGATTGGAACAGGAAACAAAAATTTTATCTCTTTTTGAACTGGCCCTCCGGTACGGGACCATTAATCAGGATCAGTTCTCCCATATCAACCGGATCTTCCGGGAAAAAGAACGGAAAAACATTTCGGTGGATATGGGGGAACTGCTCCTGTCCCAGCGGTTTGCCACGCACTACCAGGTGGGGCTGCTCAAGTTAATCCAGGAATACCTGATCCTGAAAAAACGGGGGGAAGAATTTGGAAAAATAGCGGTGGAAAAAGGGTATGCCAGTCGTGAAGATGTCGATAAGGCATTGATTTTTCAGAAAAAAGAATTCAAGCGGGCAAAAATAAAAAAGCTGATCGGCGATATTCTGGTTGAGTCCCGGGTCATCACGGTTAAACAGAAAAATATCATCCTTAAAGAACAGACCTTTTTAGACCGGCAGGCCGATCGTTTTTTTAATGAAGAGCCGGCGGATCAAGCCGGTACGTCCGGCACCACCGGCCATCCGTCGCCACCCCTCACTAAATATGACCGGCAATTCTTAAAAATAAAAGTATTGGACCAGGAGTTTGCCGCTGCTGTCATTGAAAAGGGAATCGCATCCAAACGGGATGTTTCAGTGGCCCGGAAGGTTCAGGAGGATGCCTTTGAAAGAGAGAGCCGCATCAGGGTCCTGGGTGATATCATGGTTGAACTCAACCAGATTACGGAGGATGAGAAAAACCGGATACTAAGAGAGCAGGACCGGTTGGACCCGGCGGAAAAGCAGGCGCTGGATTCCGGGGTCAGCCTTCACATCAGTCCGGACCGGATGGAGGCAACCGTTGTCATCAGCAAGGATGCAAAAGAGATCACCGTAACGGAGATCAAGGCCCTGTTAAAAGAGCGGGAGATCTGTTACGGCATATATTCGGATGCCTACCTGCAATGCAATATTGACATGAAAACGCCCGCCTTTGTGGCCGCCCGCCAGGATTACTCCATCGAACGGATTAAACACAGAAAAGCCGTTTACCATTTTGATACGGACCGGATTGATGACCGGAAAAAAGATATGGGGGCAACCCTTGCCGAGCAGGTGACGGGCCCTCAAACCCACGTGAAAAAAGATCTGTTCGGCAACCATGTGGAGCAGACGCAAGGGTATGATTTTACCTTCAGATGCGGATCGGGAACACGCCTTTCAAAGGATAAAACCAAGGCATTTGCCGGTAAATCCGGTTTTCCGTCCCTATCCATTGACAGAAAGCTGTTCATCCATCCCCCCATCAGTGTGATGGAAGACGCCGATCTGAAATACGGGGCCCTTGAAGGATATGCCAATTTAAATATTCTCGGCGTGCTGACCGGTGCCTATCCGGTCACGGCCGGACATATCACGGCACGGGAAATAAGGGGGGGCGATATTCTGGCCATCGGAGACGTTGCCGCCCAAATCGGAATAACAGAATCGACGATCAATGCCCAGGGAGATATACGGGCAAGATATATCCACAATTCAACGGTCTATGCATTCGGGAATATTTGTGTTGAAAACGAAATCATCGACTCGCAAATTTTTTGCAGCGGCACCATTGATGCCCCGAACTGCCACGTGATTTCTTCAGACCTTTATGCCAAAAAGGGTATTGAACTCTCAGGGGCCGGCAATGACCGGACCCGGCCCTGTGTCATCGGAGCCGGCAGTGAACACCATATTCACCAGATCCTTCAAATTATCAACGGACGAATTTTTCAAATCCGGAACGGATTGGACGAACTGATCGAACTCAGAGATGAACAGGCCGGATATGAAAAAAAAATATTTCAGAAGATGGTTGAAATGAAGATTTTCCATGACCGGGCTAAAAAGAAAAAAGAAATTCTGTCAAAAGATTTTAAACGGAAACAAAACAAATATAAAAAAGAAAAATTAAAAAACATTGCCGTTCTGCTGAAGAATTTTAAAAACAGGATGAAAGCATCTGTCTCTTCCTTAAAAGAGATGAATGAAATGAAAAAAAAATATGAGGCTGAAAAAAATATTTTTGAAAACAGAATAAAAAAGCTTGAACCGAGAATTGAAAAAGAGATTTCGGATTTAAAAACCGATCGCTTCACTTTTTTAGAATGGTCTCGAAAAAAAGAGAATAGGGTTCAAATTCAATTCAGGGGAAAGGTTTTTTCCGGAACGATTTTAAAAGGAATTTTTTCTTCACTGGAGTTAAAGCAGGAAAAAAATAATTTTTCGGTCTTTGAAAAGCAGTTAAAAAACAACCGTTACAAACTCCATATAAAATAAAACCGTCAATTGTTCACATGCCGCTATACGCTATGACCTATTGACCGCGCCGCCCGCCGATTTTAATTTTTCAGATTTGCCGAATAGAGATGTTCATGTACGGCACCTGTCGCGTGAAGCGTACTCTTCATCAAGTCGATCTTTTTGACATCAAAGGGTTCTGACTGATCTCTTTGAAGTTCCTGCATCCATTGGATCATCCGGCCGGGTGTAACAATTCCGGAACGCTGACGGCTGCCTCTCCTCTTCTTGGTTTTAATATGGGGAGCAGGTTTAATCCGGGCCAGGGTCAAATGGGGCGTAAACCGTTTTTTCCCCTTTTTATACCCTGTTGAAACCTGCAGCTCCTGTTCGAGTTCTTTTACAAGGGCATGAAGTATATCGGTCTGCCCCCGGATTCCCGCCCACAAGACCCGGGGATGTTTGGCTGACGGAAACACACCCAGGCCGGATGCATAGAGTTCAAACCCGGGATACGGATAAACGGCTTTATCCATCGATTCAACAACCCGTGCAATATCGGATTTTGGGATATGGCCTAAAAAGGCCAGGGTTAAGTGAAAGCTGTTCGGACCGGGCCAGGAAGCGTTTACCAAATCTTTTTTCAACCGGTTCTGGAGGCCCGTTAACCATTGCTTGACCGGTAAGGGAAGCTCAACGGCAATAAAGGCCCGAATGGTCTGTTTTTCTGACGGATTACCAGTGCAGTTCAAAGTCAGTTTCCTTTTCCCTGATCCACCACCAAGGTCCCGCCTGCGGTCGTTCCTCCCTGCGGAGTAAAGCTGATACGCCCTCAGTCGTCACGCCTTGCCGCCTTGCATCCGGCACCTTGCTGAAGGCCGGGGAGGCGGTGCAACCCATGGCCCATAATACTAAACAA
>JANQML010000314.1 GCA_028280105.1 Desulfobacula sp.
GACAGATAGAATTCACGCAACCCCTGTTCAAGCGAATAGGCAATCTTTAATACTTCAAGAGGAGACTGGTCTCCGTCGAAGAGATCGATCCCCAAATCCGGCGGCCCCACCGCCGTTTTTGACTGCCAGGCCCGGATGCCGCCGGAGACGTTAAATACCTTATTAAACCCCTTATCGGTCAACATCTGGGCAGCGACCCGGCTGCGCCCGCCTTTGGCTCAGTAGACAAAGATCGGTTTCACCGGATTGATTTCCGACAACCGGTCCGGCAGTTGAGGCAGGGGGATCAACCGGGCCCCGGGGATATGACTCTGCTCATATTCCGAGGGTTGCCTGACATCCAGGATGGTGATATCTTCGGCCGGGTGATCGGTGATATAGGTTTGGGTCTGTTCATAATCCATTGATTTGACAGGTGTAATGAATTGCAGCCATTTCATCATGACAATCTCTTAAAAAATTTAATTTTATGGTTATATTCCGTGTTGAAGTTATCCCAGGCACTTGAACGCCTTAAGACCGGCTCCGCAAACCGGGCATTTCCAATCTTCCGGCAGATCTTCAAACTTTGTATGTTTCGGAATCCGGCTCTTTCTGTCCCCTTTGTCCGGGTTATAAATATATCCGCAGTTTGCCATCTGGCATTGATACATATCCTTGGGCTCAGCCATTCTTAATCCTTACCGTTTCATCATTGCCGGTTGAACAAGTTCAATCTCATTCACATGGCACACGGCTGTATTTCCTGACAACCGTGCACACCCGTTTTTTCCGAGACGAATCGGTCTTGCGATACAGACATCAACCGTACAGATCTGTCTCAGACTAACGACGCGTTTATCAACACACGGCACAGCCATGGTTGAATACATTCATTAAAGCAACCTGTTGTTACTTAACGTCTCTTAGATTCTACTCCTTGGAGAGATCCTCTTCAACTTCCGCTTCCATCACCATCATGCATTCATGGCATTCAAGCTCGATATTCGGTAAATCCCCATACCTTTCTTTAAGTTCCTTTTCAGACAGGTGGGTAGCCCCGGAACAGCCGCATTGGGGACAAGATGTTTTGATCCTGTAATTTTTACTCATATTTTTCTCCTGGCGGGTATTCAATGGGGGTTATTCCCGGCCCTTGATCTGGGGATCATTGGGTTTGCCTGCACAATCCGGTGTATAGCAGGAGTTGTCCACAAACGAACAATCACTCTTGCACGACGGGCACTCATCCGGGGGGTATCTGTTTCAAGCGCATACCCGCAATTATTACAAAGCCAGCTAGTCATAAGTATTCTCCTTTTTAATTTGATTTTTGAGTCGGCTGTCAGCACCCGGCTTGGTTTGGGCTGCCGGCGGCCTTAATCTGCAAAAAATCGTTCATCCATATTAATGACAGTTGGCACGATTAATTTCAGATACATTTAAAATACTCATTAAATAAAATATAAATCAAAAAACATGCCATACTTAATATATATACTTTTTTATTTTATATCCATAAAAATGAATATTACACCGACTTTGTTTTTTCAGCAAGCCAGGCTTCCACGGCTGTTTCAAGCCCGGGTGAAATTTTTTCGTATACCCGTTTCTGATATGCATTGAACCAGCTCTTTTCATCGTCTGACAACAGGGTCGGATCAATGAGATCCCGTTCAAAATGACAGAGTGTCATCTGGGCGAATTTTAAAAACAGACCAAACTCATTTTCAAATGCCTCTTCCACCAGGATCATGTTTTCCAGGCGGATTCCGTATCGGCCCTCCCGGTATATGCCGGGTTCATTGGTCAGGAGCATCCCGACCTTCAACGCTTCATCCGCAGGATAAGGGCTGATTCTGGCAGGTCCCTCGTGAACACAAAGGAAGAATCCCACTCCGTGACCGGTACCGTGGCCAAAATCAAGCCCCTGTTTCCATAAATGCTGCCGGGCCAGGGTATCAATCTGAACCCCTCTTGTTCCTTTGGGGAATTCCACGGTTGCCACGGCTATATGGCCTTTCAAGACCAGGGTATAATCGATAACCTCCTGCCGGGCCGGGTCAGACCGGCTGATCGTCCGGGTGATATCTGTAGTGCCGGTCAGATAGTTACCGCCGGAATCGGTCAGAAAGAGCCCGCTATCACCGATGACCACATCCGATTCCGGTGTGGCCTTGTAATGGCACATGGCCGAATGGTCCCGAAAGGCCATGATCGGATCAAAACTGTTGTCCACAAAATCAGGCTGCTTTTTTCTAAGGTCATAGAGTGTTTCAGCCACTGACATTTCAGTGAGGGTATCGTCTGCGCTCTGGTTTTCCAGCCAATATAAAAAATTGACCATGGCAATCCCGTCTTTTACAGCGGTCTCTTTCATGTGGGTGATCTGGGTGGCGTTCTTAACGGCTTTTAGCGACACAGCCGGACTGCGTTTCTGAATCACCCTGCAGGCTGAGTTTACAGACTCTCCCAGATTCACACTGGTTTGATCCGGATCGATTAAAACGGTTTGGTCCGCCGGAATCCCGGAGAGTTTCCGATTGATCCGGCCGTATTCAAAGATGCGAACCCTGTCGGCTTCCAACGCCTCTTGAACCTCAGGTTCGATTTTCTCCCGTTCAATAAACAGGTCCGTTGTTTTCGGGCCGATAAGAACAAAGGCAATATTGACAGGATTGGTGTGGACATCGTCACCCCGGATGTTCAGGGTCCAGGCAATATC
This sequence comes from Desulfobacula sp., assembly GCA_028280105.1. GTDB lineage: Bacteria > Desulfobacterota > Desulfobacteria > Desulfobacterales > Desulfobacteraceae > Desulfobacula. The sequence goes on from JANQML010000314.1 coordinate 2,705, forward strand.
ATCCAAAGAGACCATTAAGTGATAATCCGCTCCCAGACAAGCCATTTCATCCCGGACCCGCCCGATCTTTTCCGCCCGGCTCTCTCCGGCATATGCCTCTGGAAAGAGATAGGTTTTTGAAGCCGGCTTTTCCGGCCGATCGGTCCATAAAGCAGAGATAAGGTCCGCTTTCATATCGAGATTCAACCCTTTGGGGTCAAACAATTGCCTGTATTTTTTAATTTCAGTGATGCTGAATAAGGCGCCGTCCAGGCCGATGGTCTCTTTTTCTTTAAGCGTATCGGCCAGCCATCGATCAAAAGCCGGCACATCCGGCTCACCGGCTTTAAACAATTCAAACTCAGACCCTTTTATCTCTTCTTCCGCCTGGATATAATATCTGAAGTCTGTCCACAAGACCGCTTTATCCATTGTAATGACGGCTGTTCCGGCAGATCCGGAAAATCCGGTCACCCATTTTCGGGCCTGCCAGTATTCAGCCACATATTCACTTTTATGGGGATCATCGCTGGGAATGATCACGGCATGGATCGCCTTTGCCTCCATCGCCTTACGGATTCGTCTTATTTTTTCATCGGTTGTTGGGGGTGCAGACATCATATCTCTCCGTTTCATCGTATCCAAATAACAATTGAAGACCGCATGGCCAATGCCCCGACCATTTCGCAAACTCTCCTCAGGTTCGGGCAGAGCGACCCGCCGTTCGGCAAGCTTGTTTTCTCACTGTCGCATAGACCCGGCCATTTGTCTCTTACTTTTTTAAATCTTTTTTATTCTTGATTTGAATCTTTGAAACTGGTATTGGGAAAGCCCGTATCATAACGATATGGTTTGACAATTTATAATATGACCATTAAAAGACTGCATAAAGAGATCTGGTTTGAACAAGGATTTCACATCCTTAAAACCAGGGGTGCAGCAGATCTGACCATCCAGAACCTCACACAACGGCTCGGTAAAACCAAAGGCGCGTTTTACCATCATTTCAAAAATCGGAACGATTACTCTGGGCAACTGCTGCAATTCTGGGAAGAAAAACAGACCACCCTTATTATTGCGCTCAGCCAACAGGAAGATACGTTTAGAGGGATCAATGACAAATTGACAAAACTTTCCCTGGAAAACACGGATCTTGGCATTGAAGTGGCCATCCGCGCATGGGCGTTGCGGGATCCGCTGGCCAGAGCCTTTCAGGAACGGGTTGACAAAATAAGGCTTGATTTTTTAAATTCCGTCTTTGCCCTGCTCACCCGGGATCCGGAACAGGTCAAAACCATCGCGCTGATCCGGTACTGCTTTTTTATCGGCTCCCACCAGATTATTCCCGGAATGGACCCTGAAATCTATACCCGTTCGCTGGCCACACTCATTGAGATGATTGAAACCCATGTTGAAAAAAAGGCACCGCCCTGTTTGGAAAAGAGGTGAATCCATGAAAACCATTATCGAACCGTTCCGGATCAAAACAACCGAGCCCATTAAAATCATCTCCCGAAAAGAACGGATAAAGGCCTTAAAACGGGCTCGCAATAATGTTTTTTTACTGGATGCCGAAGATTGCTGCATCGATCTGCTGACGGATTCCGGAACCGGGGCCATGTCCACAAAACAATGGGCAGCCATGATGCTGGGGGATGAGTCCTATGCCGGCAGCAAATCCTGGAAAAAATTTGAACGCACGGTTCAAAACATAACAGGGATCAAACATATTTTTCCCACTCACCAGGGAAGGGCGGCCGAAGGGATATTGGCGAGTACGCAAATAAAAAAAGGGGATGTGATCCCAAACAACTCCCACTTTGACACCACACGGGCCAACATTGAATTTGTCGGCGGCATTGCGGTCAATCTCCTGTGCAAAGAGGGGACGGATACCGGGGATATCTCACCGTTCAAAGGCAATATGGATCCGGAAAAACTGGAGCAATGCATTGCCGAACACGGCAGAGAAAAAATACCCTTTGCCATGCTCACGGTGACCAACAATACCGGCGGCGGTCAGCCGGTTTCCATGGAAAATATCAAGACGGTCAAGTCGATCCTCAACACCCATCATATTCCCCTGGTGATCGATGCCTGCCGGTTTGCTGAAAATGCATACTTTATCCGTCAACGGGAGAAAGGATATGAAAACAGACCCCTGATCGATATTGCCAAAGAGATGTTTTCCCATGCCGATGCCGCTACCATGAGCTGCAAAAAGGACGGCCTGGCAAACATCGGCGGGTTTTTAATCTGTAATGACGACACCTGGGCTGAATCGTTCAGAAACCTTCTTATCATAAGGGAAGGGTTTCCCACATATGGGGGCCTGGCCGGCCGCGACCTTGAAGCCATTGCCGTGGGATTGATGGAAGCCCTGGAATACGACTATCAGGTATACCGGCAGGCCACGGTCCGGTACATGACCCGGAAACTGGAAGAGATGGGGGTTCCCATTGTCAGGCCGGCCGGCGGTCACGCCGCATTCCTGGATGCAAAAAAGATGCTGCCCCATATTCCGGCGCTTCAATACCCGGGAATCGGGGTGGTGAATGCCCTTTATATTGAAGGCGGCATCCGCGGCGTGGAACTTGGCAGCGTGATGTTCGGCGGTTTTGATGCAGACGGAAACGAGGCGGCATCCCCGCTGGAACTGGTTCGGCTGGCCTTTCCGCGGCGGGTTTACACCCAGAGCCACTTTGACTATCTGATAGAGGTGATAAAAGAGGTATGGCAAAACAAGGCGGATATACCCGGATATAAGATTACTTATCAGACCCGGTTCTTAAGGCATTTTACCTGTCATTTTGAAACGGTCTGACCGGTTTGACGGACACAAGTTAGCGAATCGATCCAATCGGTATATGCGGATTGACTGTTTCGATACACCTGCCGTTAAAGGAATTTGAATGATCTATATTGTAAGGGTCAAGTTTTTTTTTCTTGACTCCGGGAATCCTTCTTTTTATAGTTGCACAAATTTATGATTTGTAATGTGTTAAAAAACGGTAATTTAAAAAGAAAAGGGGCGTTGACAATGAAAAAATTATTTTTAGTTATGGCATTCTTACTTTCTGTCTGTTTCTCGGCAAATGCGGCGGATACGATTAAAATCGGAATCAGCGGGGCCTTCTCCGGAGACCTTGCACCCTACGGCATATCGGCATTGCGGGGTGCTGAAATGGCTGTTGAGGATATCAATGCAAAAGGCGGAGTCATGGGTAAACCGATTGAACTTCTTCCCGGAGACGATGTCTGCAAACCGGAAATCGCCGTAAATATGGCGACCAAGCTGGTTTCAGACGGCGCACAGATGGTTTTGGGCCATGTCTGTTCCGGTGCCACCCTGGCTGCCAACAAAATTTACAGGGACGCCAACCTGTTGCTTATTTCAGCTTCCGCCACCAACGATGATCTCACATTGACAGGGGAACACCCTAATTTTTTTAGAACCATCTCTTATGACGGGGCCCAGGCCGCTTTGATGAGTTCATTCGTAAAAGACGTACTTAAAGCCAAAACCGTTGCCCTGATCCATGACAAAGGGGACTACGGAAAAGGCCAGATGGTTCTTGCCAAAGAGAATTTTGAAAAAATGGGCGGCGTTGAAATCAAATTGTTTGAAGGGGTAACCACAGGCGCAGTTGACTATTCAGCCATTGTACAGAAAATAAAACGTTCAAAAGCCGAAGTCACTTTGTGGGGCGGTTATCATTCAGATGCAACTAAAATCGTCAGTATGCTCAACAAGAAAAGAGTGGATACGATCTTCTTCGGCGGTGACGGTATCTTCAGCGACAACTTTATCAACCTGGCCGGCAAATATGGGGATGGTGTCTATGCAACCGGTCCCAACGATACATCCAGCAACCCCCTTTACATTGAATTGACAACCCGGCACCAGAAAAAATTCGGTGAAGATCCCGGAACATTTTTTTATAACGCTTATGCCGCCCTGCAGGCCCTTGCCAATGCAGCAGAAAAAGCAGGTTCTCTTGACTTTGACAAAATGAAAGCCGCCATGATCGCAAACAAGGTCGATACCCCCATCGGTACAATCGGTTTTGATGAAAAAGGCGATATCGTGGGTGCGGGATTTTCCGTATACCTGGTTAAAGACGGAAAATATCAACAGGTCGATTAATAACTAAAAAAAACTAAAACAGGAGCGGTGTCTGATGTTTAACCCTCCTGTTTTAGTTTTTTTTAATTTACCTTGAATGTGTCAACATGCTTAGGAGAAAACCAATTCAATAACATGCGCTATTTCAGTATATTATTAGGTGTCTCGATTGCCGGAATATTTGGTTATTTCGGCATCAAGGAACTGCTTTATGACCCGGTTTATTTTTTAGAGTTGTTTTTAGGCGGGTTAACCCGCGGCAGTATTTATGCGCTGATTGCCCTCGGGTATACCATGGTGTACGGAATTATTCAGCTTATCAATTTTGCCCACGGTGAAATCTATATGATCGGTGCCATGACCGCACTCATTGTTGCCAGTGTTTTAGGCTTCTGGGGATGGAATTCGGCAGTTATCCTTATTCTTGCCTTTGTTTTTGCAATCTTCTACTCCTGTGCCTACGGGTTTACGGTGGAAAAAATTGCCTATAAGCCGTTAAGGAATGCTCCCCGGCTTTCCGCACTTATTTCCGCCATTGGAATGAGCCTTTTTCTGCAAAATTATGTCATGCTGGCCCAAACACCTGAATTTATGCCGTTCAGAAGCCTGATCCCGGATTTCAATTTCTGGGAACCGTATTCGCACATCATCACATCCGTTGAACTGACCATCATCACCACCACGGTAGTCGTCATGATCCTGCTGGGAATGCTCATCAAATTTACCAAAATCGGAAAAGCCATGCGGGCATCCTCCCAGGACAAAATCATGTCGTCCCTGGTGGGAATCAACGTCAATCAGGTCATCTCCTTCACCTTTGTGGTCGGATCGGCAACCGCTGCCATCGGCGGTGTCCTGATCGCCTGCCACGTGGGACAGATCAACTATTATATCGGCTTTTTAGCAGGTCTTAAAGCCTTTATAGCCGCTGTTCTCGGCGGTATCGGGAGTATACCGGGTGCAGTTCTGGGAAGCCTTGTACTAGGGATTTCAGAAAGCTTTTTCACGGGGTATTTCTGGAGCGAATATGAAGATGTCTTTGCCTTTACCATCCTGGTAACCATATTGATTTTCAGGCCATCCGGAATCTTAGGCAAACACGAAATATCAAAGGTTTAATACATACTATTTTTTGAAAGTGTCTTTATGGTTACAATAAAAGATATAAAGCAATCGTTTTTCATTGCCCTGTGGTTTATGTTACTGACCTTTCCCATTATGGTCATCAAAATCAACCCGGTCAGAAATGCGATTGATTTCAGGTGGGATAACCTATTTATAGTCGGTTTAGCAGGCTTTTTCGCCTCACTGCTTTGGACCTATTTTATGCGGGCAAAAGAACTGCGCCGAAAAAAGAAGACCGGAGATGATATTCCCGCTGTTCACCGGCTGCTCCAGAACGAAAGATTCAGACTCCCGTTCCTGTGCGGAGTGGCTATATTTTTTCTGATCTATCCGTTTATTTTTGATCTGTACAATACCTCCATCATGATTTCCGCCCTGATTTACGTCATGCTGGGTCTGGGACTCAACATCGTGGTCGGGCTTGCCGGGCTTCTGGATCTGGGATATGTGGCATTTTATGCCGTGGGCGCCTATGCCTATGCCCTTTTACACCTGCACTTCGGCCTCAGTTTCTGGATGGTATTGCCCATCAGTATGGTATTGGGAGCCATATGCGGTACGATTCTCGGGTACCCGGTTCTCCGTCTCCGGGGGGATTACCTGGCCATTGTTACGCTGGGATTTGGAGAGATCATCCGGATTATACTGGAAAACTGGGACGAATTTTCAAATGGTCCCAGGGGGATTGCCAACATTCCGGCCCCTGGTTTTTTCGGTATGGAATTAAGCCAGGCCGTGACAACGGATTTTTTGTATTATATCGTCATCGGACTGGTGCTGATGACGATCTTTTTTGTTCACCGGCTGGAAAACTCCAAGATCGGCCGGGCATGGATTGCGCTGCGGGATGATGAAATCGCCTGCCAGGCCATGGGTATTGATAAATTCAAAACCAAACTGACCGCCTTTGCCCTGGGGGCCACCTGGGCCAGTATCGGGGGCGTGGTCTTTGCAGCAAAAACCTCCTATATCAACCCGCACTCTTTTACCATCTGGGAATCCATTATCATTCTCTGTGTGGTGGTTATCGGGGGGATGGGATCTGCCATCGGCGTCATTGCCGGTGCCCTGGTTCTGATACTTCTTCCCGAATATCTGCGGCAGGTGGAAGAGTACAGGATGCTCGTTTTCGGGGCACTCATGATCCTTGTCATGGTATTTAAACCCGAGGGTCTGATTCAAAGCGTCCGAAAAACCTATAAATTTCAAAAATAAAAAGATTCATTTATGGAACCGATACTCAATGTAAAAAATTTGACCATGAGATTTGGTGGTCTGACGGCATTGAACAAAGTCAACCTTGCAGTTGAAAAAGGGCAGATTGCTGCCTTGATCGGCCCCAACGGCGCCGGTAAAACAACTTTTTTCAACTGCATAACCGGCATTTACAACCCCACTGAGGGTGATGTTGAAATCACGCCGCCGGGAAAATCCACCCAGCGGCTGAACGGCCTTAAACCCAACTATGTGACCGAACGTGGCCTTGCCAGAACATTTCAAAATATCCGGCTGTTTCAAGGCATGACCGTTCTTGAAAATGTTATGATCGGCCGCAGCTGCCGCCTTAAATCCGGCATTCTTGGCGCCATGTTCAGACCGGCCAGCCAGAGAGAAGAGGAGAAAAAGGCTGTTTACGATTCATATGAGGTACTCGAAAAAATCGGACTTGAACAATATGTTGACGAGATGGCCGTCAACCTGCCTTATGGAGCCCAGCGGCGGCTGGAAATCGCAAGAGCCCTGGCAACCGATCCGTTTTTGCTCCTTCTGGACGAACCGGCAGCCGGAATGAATCCCCAGGAAACAAAAGAGCTGGATGATCTGATCATCTGGCTGCGGGACAATGAAGACCTGTCAATCCTCTTGATTGAACATGACATGAAACTGGTCATGAGCCTGTCCGACAACATTCATGTGGTGGATTACGGTAAAAAAATTGCCGAAGGAGATCCGGAACATGTCAAATCCAATCCGGACGTCATCAAAGCCTACCTGGGGGACGATACCGAAGATGCTTAGACTATCAGATATAAACACGTATTACGGCAATATCCATGCCCTTAAAGGCATCAGCCTTGAAGTTGCCGAAGGAGAGATTATCTCCCTGATCGGTTCCAACGGTGCCGGTAAATCCACAACCCTGATGACCGCATCCGGTGTGGTTCCGGCCAAAACGGGCCGTGTGGAGTTCAACGGACAGGAGATTACCCATCTTTCACCGGATAATATTGTTAAAATGGGAATTTGCCAGGTGCCCGAGGGACGCCGGATTTTCCCTTACCTGACAGTGGCTGAAAACCTGGACATGGGTGCCTTTTTACGGAAAGATACGGAAGGGATTAAAAAAGACCTGGAATATGTCTATGATCTCTTCCCCATCCTGGCCCAGAGAAAGAGCCAGGCAGGCGGCACCCTTTCCGGCGGTGAACAACAGATGCTGGCCATATCAAGAGCCCTGATGTCAAAACCCAAGGTATTGCTTTTGGACGAGCCGTCCCTTGGTCTTGCTCCCATTATCATCAAGCAGATTTTCGAGATCATCAAAAAGATCAATGAGGAGCACAAAACCACCATCTTTATTGTGGAGCAAAATGCCAACCTGGCCCTAAAGGCGGCCCATCGCGGATATGTCATGGAAAACGGCACCATTACGATGTCCGATACCGGGGAGAATCTGCTGGCCAATGATGATGTCAAAAAAGCCTATCTGGGCATTTGAACCGAACATTCATATAAAATTGATTCAAACGATTTCAAATAAAACCGCCGGATTGAGTTTTCAGCCCGGTGGTTTCATTTTCACTTACGCCGTTACACTGTTGGCAATGACCGCTTGACAATCGATGAGATAGACGGTTCAAGCCGTTTCCCGATGGCCGTAATCCGTCCTAAAAGCGTTGAAAACACCATCCCGGCGAGCAGTCCGGCACCGGCCCCACCCATGGTTAGGGCGGTCTCAGACAGCTCGGACGCTTCCGCAAGAGACATGCCCGTCAACGCACCGATCAACAACAAAACCACGGAGGGCAAATAGAACAGGGCTGCCGCCGTATACAACCTTCCGGAAGACAGGTAAATTTTAACGACATCTCCGGCTTTCGCATCAATGGGGTTGGCCACCCGGCTGAGCATTTTGGGGCTCAGCATGCAGCCGTAACACATGACTTTGGTATGATTGCACTCCCCGCAAACCGATTTTCGTTCCGTCATGACCCGGGCATATCCCCCGGGCTGGACATCCTTAACAATTCCGATTCGAAAACTCATGGATTAATCCCCCTTTTTGCCCGCATAACGGAGATCCCCCGAGGCATTAACGCTTCAAATTACTCAGGGCAGCTCAGGATACATATTCGTAAAATTCTAACAAAAATATAAGCATCCCAGTGGGGGTGTAAATAAAACAGGCCAAAAGAGATTGGCGTTAAAATACTTTAGAAAATTCTGATTCGTTACAAATACGTCACCTGATTTGATTTTTCGGCAAGTGGTGGAAACGGGACCCTTTTTTATGTTAATGTGGTATCCACGGTTATACGGTTCTTTTTCAAATCTTGTCCGGGAAAATAAAAACAATACCCGGCGCAGCTGTTGCCCAACTCTTTTCACCGGAACCTCCTTTTATGAAATCAGGAAACACCTTCTCATCTATCCGGGCTTAAGCAGTTCTGATTGATTCCGGTACCGTTCAGATGATCCTGTCTGAACGGATTCCGGATATCATGCGGAATCGGACCGTCATGCCGGATGAAATTTTATGGGTAAACCCCAGCTTAGGCAGCGAGTGGAAAGAACCTTTACATATTGCGCCGAATTTTTATTCGTATTCAAGGCGGGAAAAGGCGCGCATAACGAGCTATGTAAGCCTTTCCCCAACGAAGAATACGGATA
>JANQML010000327.1 GCA_028280105.1 Desulfobacula sp.
GAAAAGGCTTACATAGCTCGTTATGCGCGCCTTTTCCCGCCTTGAATACGAATAAAAATTCGGCGCAATATGTAAAGATTATTTCCACTCGCTGCCTAAGCTGTAAAAATTTTATCCGGCATCGAGATTTAATCTGCCGGAACAGATCCGGTTTCTTCCATTTTTTTTCGCAGTGTAGAGATAGGTGTCTGCCGCACGGATCAACTCTTCGGCACTTGTTTCTTTTTTGGGGCAGACATTTGCCAGGCCGATACTGACGGTTATTTGAGGTGCTTTTTTAGGGGGCATGTTTTTAAATTTAATTTCACGAACAGCTGAAAAAAGACTGTTTATAAGAGTCTCAGATTCTTCTAAAGTGGTGTTTCCGAAAATAATGGCCAACTCATCCCCGCCATATCTTGCACACAGATCACTGGGGCGTTTGGCGAATTTCTGAATCGTACCGGCCAGCACCCGAAGGCATTCGTCACCAAAAAGATGGCCATGGGTATCATTTAACTCTTTAAAATGATCGATGTCAATAAAGGCGATGCTGATCGGCATGTTCAGCCGGATGCATCGGCTCCATTCGTTTTCAAGAAAAGTATCAAAATGCCGTCGGTTGGCTATTTTAGTCAGCCCGTCAATCCGGGACAGGCTTAACACATGCTCCTCAGCCAGTATCCGCTCGGTAATGTTCTGGTGAGAGATCACATACAGGTTTTCGGCCGGCAGCTTTAACTGCGCCACCCGCATCATGAACCACCGTTTTTCATCCGGGCTGTGGCAGGGATATTCAAGGTAGAACAGATCGGTGTCGGAAGAGATGATTTTCCGGATACCCTGTGCGGCCCTGCGCCCGAAATCATCTCCGGCCAGTGCAGAATAGTCACAGGCGGCAAGATAGTTCACCCCTTCCCAGCCGCCACGGTTCATGCAGTCATTTTTCTGAGCGAAGCGCTGCCAGGATTTATTTACATATAAAATGTCGCCGTTGTGATCAATGACCACAATATGTTCGCTAATGCTGTCAAGGATTGATGTAAAAAACAGGATTTCGTTATCTTTTCTCATTATATACAGGATGGCTTATGGGCGTTAAAGAGCGGTCTTAATGCAAATTGGCATACATTAAATCATAAACCGCTATGAAATACAATCCTGTTAAGATGCCCCAAATCCGCCACAATGTTATGGGATAGAATATACTTTCGCCATTCTTGACAAATTGACAAAATCCAAGTAATATAATTTGTTTAATGTTGAATATGGCAATAACATTGGAAACAGGTAAAATTTAAGTTAAGGATTGTTGAATCATGAAACGAACATTTCAACCAAGTAACCGGAAAAGAACAAGAAAACACGGATTTCTAAAAAGAATGTCAACCCCGGGCGGCAGACGGGTCATCAACGCCAGAAGAGCAAAGGGCAGAAAAAAATTAACCGTTTAATTGAATTGATTTTTTGAGTAACTTTTGTTTTCCAAAAACAGAAAGGCTCCGGAAGAGAGCTCAATTTTTAACAGTTTCGAAACAAGGAAAAAAGGTTTATACCGACTGTTTTTTAGCTATTGTACTTGACACTACTGCGCAGAACAATCGAATTGGCATTACAGTATCAAAAAAAGTGGGGAATGCAGTAAGGCGTAACAGGATAAAAAGACTGATCAGAGAATATTTCAGGCAGAACAAAGAATGTATTTCAGGGCCTAAAGATTTTAATATTATTGCAAGGAAAGGCCTGACACCGCTGTCCAATCACCAGATTTTGGAAAAGCTTGATAAACTTTTTAAAAAAATAGATAAGGTTTGAGCCATGGCCGGCCTATTAAAAATATTAATTAAATTTTATCAATATGGTATCTCACCGTTGACAGGCCAGAATTGTCGGTTCTATCCGACCTGTTCGAGCTATGCTGTCGAGGCAATTGAAAAGTACGGGGCTGTCAAAGGAGCGGTGCTTGCCGTTAAACGAATAATGCGTTGTCATCCATTCCATGCAGGAGGATTTGATCCGGTCCCCTGATTTGTCAAAACGCCGATCTGCTTTCCTCTTCTGAATATCGGGTATAACCCTTACGACCTGTGCTCAGGTTTAGGAGAGAAAATGGATGAACAAAAACGATTAATTCTGGCCATCGTGCTGTCAATGGTGGTCCTTTTGGGCTACCAGATGCTCTTTACAGAGCCGCCCGTGCCAGTGGAACCCCAGCCGCAAAATCAGACTCAGCAGCAGGATACGGCACAACCCGGCGGCAGCGGCACCCCAGCTCAGCCTCCGGCTGAAACCGGCCGGGTCGTTGCTCCGGCAGCGCCCATCCCGGTCGAACCCCCGAGAAAAGATTTCAGAACCATCCGGGTGTCGACCCCCCTGTATAATGTTGCCATTTCTGAAAAAGGGGCCGTGTTTAAAAGTATTGAACTCAAAGACTACAATGAAACAAATGCGGCTGACTCTCCTTTGAAACAGCTGCTGTCGGACCGGCTGACGCGGGGGACATTGGCCCTTGATCTGGAAGGGCAGTCCATTCAGGGTCTTAAAGACGCCGTTTATACGGCAAAGGTCGATTCCGATGAAACGTTCATCAACCAGGGAGAGAAGATCATTGAATTTACCTGGGCAACGGCTCAGGGATATCTGGTTAAAAAGATCTATACGTTTAAAGCGGATTCCTACGTCATTGACTGTGACATCTACATTCAGAACAGCACCAATGCAGCCTTGAATGATGCCATTGTCATTTCCATTCCCGGCATTTACGATGAAGAGGTCAGATCCCGTTCCCGTTTTGCATTTGAAGGCCCGGTTTTATTTGTGAACGGTGAATTCACCGATGTGGATCCGGATGATATTAAGATTACGGAAAAGGACAGGAAAAAAGAATCAAAGGTCCAGGAAAAAATTCAGAACAGTCATTTTTCAGGACAGATCAGTTGGGCCGGGTATACGGATCGGTATTTTATGACGGCGATTCTACCTAGGGTAGATGAAGGTCAAACATCGGCCCACGGGCAGGTAAAATTGTCATATGTCGGTGACATTGTATCCACCGATTATATTCGTAAAATGGACCGGCTGGATCCGGGAACGTCACGAACCGTCGGGTTTAAATTTTTTATGGGACCGAAAAGCCATGAAATTTTGACCGGGTACGGCAACAATTTAGATAAAATTGTCAATTTCGGATTTTTCAATATTATTGCCAAGCCGCTGCTGTTGGCCATGAACATCATTCATGGGGTGATCCCCAACTACGGGGTTGCCATTCTATTGTTGACCGTTCTTATCAAACTGGTTTTCTGGCCTTTGGGAACCAAAAGCTACAAATCCATGAACCAGATGAAAAAAGTCCAGCCGCTGATGATGGAAATCCGTGAAAAATACAAGGATGACAAGCAGCGGATGAACCAGGAAATTATGGGATTGTATAAAACTTATAAAGTGAATCCCCTGGGCGGTTGTCTGCCGCTTCTGGTACAAATGCCGATTTTTTTTGCACTGTACCGCATGCTTTACATGGCCATTGAGCTTCGTCATGCTCCTTTTTTCGGCTGGGTAACGGACCTGTCGGCACCGGACCGGCTTTTTGAATTCGGTTTTTCCATCCCCATGATGCAGGAACCTTACGGTATTCCGATGCTGACGATTATTATGGGGGCCTCTTTTTTGCTGCAGCAAAAGATGGCTCCGGCGGGCGGCGATCCCATGCAGCAGAAAATAATGATGCTTATGCCTATCATTATGACGGTTATATTTATAAATTTCCCTTCCGGATTGGTTCTTTATATGTTTGCCAACAATATCATATCCATAGGGCAGCAGTATTACACGCAAAAGAAATATAGTTAGGAGGACAATATATGACAAAAACCCGCGAATTCAGTGGAAAAGATGTAAATGTCGCTATTGAGAATGCCTGTCTGGCATTGGAGGTTTTGGAAAAAGATCTTGAATATGACGTAATTTCAGAAGGGGCATCGGGGATTTTTGGTATCGTCGGCAGAAAAGATGCAAAAATAAAGGTAAAGATTCCTGATGTCAATTCCAATGGTCCGGATCACGCAGATTTAGAAGGCATTCAATCCATTGTTGACGAGGCGTTCGGAGAAGATACCCGAAGAGAACCGGTCAGGCCCGAACCCCCCAAACAACCCGAAGGACCGGAACGAACGGCTCGATCGGATAAAGAAGAAAATAAGTCGTATGACCTTCCCGAACCGGTTGACGTAACACAGGAATCAATTGACCTGGGAATCGAGGCACTGCAGAAAATGGCGGATCTGATCACCGAAGATGCGGTGGTGACAGCAGAGACGGATCAGGATCGTCTCACGCTTCATATCGAAGGGGGGAATGCCGGTATCCTGATCGGCCGGAAAGGCCAGACCCTTGACGCCATGCAATTTCTGGCCGATAAGATAATCAACCGGAAAAGTGAGGCGCGGGTCCGGATACGGGTCGATATCGAGGGATATATGGAGACCCGGAAAGCCAATCTCAAACAACTGGCTTACAAAATGGCGGACAAGGCCAAAAAGACCGGCCGTCCGGCCACCATCAACCAGATGAGTGCCCAGGACCGGCGGATCGTGCATCTGGCACTGAAAGATGATACCAAAGTCAGAACCCAGTCCATGGGAGACGGATATTACAGACGACTGGTGATTTTCCCGAAAAAGAAAGGTGCTTTTAAAGGGAAGAGGCGCTTTAGAAAATAACCGACCATGAATGATACAATCGCCGCAATAGCAACTCCCTACGGAAGTGGCGGGATTGGTGTCATCCGGATATCAGGGCCTGCCGCATTTGATATTGCCGCCACTCTTTTTTCCAGGACACGGAATGGGTTGCGCCCCGCAGGCCCGTTTGAAACCCACACCGTCTGCCACGGATATATTTTTGAACCGGCCGAGCAATCCGTAATTGATGAAGTCCTGCTGATTCCCATGAAAGGGCCGAGATCCTACACGGCTGAAGATGTCATTGAAATCCAGGCCCATTCCGGCACGGTGGTGCTTCGGAAAATTCTGGATGAAATCCTTAACCAGGGTGCCCGGTTGTCCGAACCGGGTGAATTCACAAAAAGAGCATTTTTGAACGGCCGAATTGACCTGACCCAGGCCGAAGCCGTGGCTGACATTATCAATGCCAAATCCGTCAATGCCCTGAGATTCGCCGCATCCCAGAACCTTGGATCCCTTAAGGAAAAGATCTGTAAGATGAGGGGAGATCTGATCCGCTTTTTATCCCGTGTGGAAGTCAATATCGATTTTCCCGAAGATGTTGAACCTTTTGAACCCGCTGAAACGGAGAAGAATCAGATCCACGATCTGATTAAAGACTGCCGGGCCTTTATCAAACAGCATGATGATGCCTGTTTTTTAAAGGACGGCATTCGCGTGGCCATCTGCGGGGCTCCCAATGTGGGTAAATCCAGTTTGATGAACCGTCTGCTGGATCAGGACCGCTCCATTGTAACCGCCGTTCCCGGTACCACCCGTGATCCCATTGAAGAGGGCATGAACATGAACGGTATTCCCTTTGTTCTGTCTGATACGGCCGGGATTCATCAGACCGATGATCTGGTTGAGATCATTGGAATTGAAAAGGCAAAAGATCATATCAGCCAGGCAGATATCATTCTGTTCATGAAAGAGGCCGGCTCACAGGTCACGGATGCGGAATTTGAAAAGGTGGTTTACCGGAACCTGCCCCGAAAGGAGCGCAAGGAAACGATAAACGGCCAAAAAGTGATTTTCGTGGTCAACAAAATCGACATTGACGGAGAGAATCTGCCGCAATTGTCCTCCAAATACCGGGATGTTCCAAGGGTGTTGATCTCTGCGCTGAAAAACAAAGGAATTGGGCGGCTGAAGGAGAAAATAATCAATATCAGCATGGCCGGCCTGGACGTTGGAAAGTCATCCGTGATACCCAATTTAAGGCATAAAAAGGCATTGGAACTGACGGTAGAAAGCCTCGAAGCAGTCGCCAAGGGACTTGAAGACGGCATGGAACCGGAAATTTTAGCAATGGATATAAAAAGCAGTATCGATTCTCTTGGAACAATTACGGGAGAAACCGCCTCATTAGATATACTGGATACTATCTTTAGTAATTTTTGTATTGGAAAATAAGGATAATCAATATGACATTGGATTTGAAAAAGCATTTTGTACAATATGAAGCCCTGGTTCAGATGGTGGACGCTGTTTTTGACCGGGTAAAAAAGGAATACCCCAAAGAGGTGTTTTGCCGGGAAAAATGTTCGGACTGCTGTTATGCCCTGTTTGATCTGACATTGATAGAGGCGTTGTATTTAAAAGACCGGTTTTTAAAACAATTTCAAGGGATGGCAAAGGAAGAGATCCTCCAGGTCGCCGATAAAACCGACAGAACCCTTGTTAAGATGAAGCGGGAAGCATTTAAAAAGGCGAAAAGCGGCGGCGACCAACTGGAAATTATTGCCAAAATGTCCCAGGAGCGGGTCCGCTGTCCGCTTTTGAAAGAAGATAATCTGTGCATGATGTATGATCAGCGCCCCATTACCTGTCGGGTATATGGCATCCCCACCTCCACAGCCGGACAGAGTCATATTTGCGGCCGGACAAATTTCAAGCAGGGCGATCCTTACCCCACCCTGAACATGGATAAAATTTATACCCAGCTCCAATTATTGTCTGCCCAGCTGGTGAAAGATATAAAGACGGAAAAGATCAAGATGCATGAGATGCTGATCCCGGTTTCCATGGCATTGATTACCGATTTTAACGAAGATTACCTGGGAATCAGAAAAAATGGATAAATTCAGCCCTCAGGAGATCGAAGAAAAGAAAAAGGCCATTTTTGATGCCATGGGCAAACGGGGCCAGAAACAGATCCTTAAAAAAGGGTATGAGGACTGGGACCCGTTCCAGGAACCCAAAGACCCCATTGATATCCGAAAAGACAAGACCAAACGGACCAGCCAGGTTTTGATACGGGAGTTCCTATCTGCCGTGGATCATGAAGAATACTCAAACACCTATGCCCAGGGCGCGCTTGAAATGTGCCTTGGGATCATCAATGATGAAGAAAAAATCAGGGGAATGTTTGAGTTTGCCTGCTGGTATGAAGCGCTGTTGAAAAAAGAGGGCCATGACTCTCTGTGATGGCGGTTTCCGCCGGGATGAGGTCCTGGCCGTCCTTTATGAATCAGAGGTGAAACTGACCCCCCGGGCCTTTATCAAAATGATACGGGACCGGTTCAACCTGTCCGGTGCAAGGGCCGGGAAGGTGCTGAAACAACTGGTTGAGAACCGGGATCTTTGCTATCAATATCATTTCGGAACCACCTATATCGAACAAAGTTTTTTAAAACCGGTTCAGGTCAGCCCCCATTTTATACTGAGTCCGGTTTTTTCTTCTCAACCGGCCTCTTTGCCCGGGGGGGTATCCATTTTCCTGGAACAGGGAATTTCCTTTGGGACCGGTCAGCACCCAACCACCCGGCTCTGTCTGAATGCCATTGACTGGTGCGGTTTTAACCGGAAATTGTTCAAAACAATCCGATCAGAGGAATGCGCGGATATCGGCACCGGGTCCGGTGTGCTGGCCATTGCGCTTTGTAAATCCGGGTTTTCCCATTGCACTGCCTATGAGATTGATCCGGTCTCTGTCCATGAAGCCAAAAAGAATGTCATCCATAACGGATTGGAAAACCGGGTGGATATAGAAGGCAGGGAGATGGAAGAAGCGCCCGGCCGGTATGGGGTGATCTGCGCCAATCTGCGGTTCCCAACGCTGAAAACGCTTTCAGGTGTGATCTCCAACAGTCTTGTCAATGGGGGGATCGTCATTCTTTCCGGGATCAGAGTCTGGGAAAATCCGTCCCTGATCGATCTGTTCAGTCATGCCGGTTTTGACTTAATCAGACAGACGGATGAAAAAAAGTGGTCCTGTTTTGTCTGGCTGAAACCGGGTTGATCACCCATTTATTGGTGATTGAATCCGGGGATTGTGTTCTTGACCGAAATCCACCATCCAATTTTTGTTTCGCATGTGGGCTATGGGTTGCACCCCCTCCCTG